>NZ_JBFBAA010000003.1:0-436430 GCF_040682035.1 Actinoplanes sp. NPDC051470 | reverse complement strand
CGGGCGATCCGGGCCCGCGGACATTTCCCAACCGAACAAGCCGCCATGAAATGCCTGTACCTTGTGACCCGCAGCCTGGACCCGACCGGGACCGGACGCACCCGATGGACGATGCGCTGGAAGCCCGTGCTGAATGCCTTCGCCATCACGTTCGGTGACCGCTGGCCGGCCGCCGAGAACTACTGACCAATGCCAGAAACACCGTTCGCGTTACGGACCCCTGCGACCACGCGCTTGGCCGCGAGAGAGAGCTTCATGCCATCGGGACGAGCCCAAGCCCGGCTATGTGACAGCGGCGGCGATCACCCGGGTCAGGGCGGCGTGCAGGCTTTGCAGGTCGGCGAGGGGGAGGCCGAGGCGTTCGACGACGGCGGGCGGGATCTTCTCGGCCTTGCTGCGGAGGGAGCGGCCCTCGGTGGTGAGGGTGATGGCCAGGCTGCGTTCGTCGGCCGGGTCGCGTTCGCGGCGCAGGTAGCCGATTGCTTCCAGGCGCTTGAGCAGGGGCGACAGGGTGCCGGGGTCGAGTTGGAGAAGTTCGCTGAGGCGGCGTACGGACAGGGGCGCGTGTTGCCACAGGGCGAGCATCACCAGGTATTGCGGGTGGGTGAGGCCCATGGGTTCGAGCAGGGGCCGGTAGACGGCGACCACGCTGCGCGCTGCCACGGACAGGGCGAAGCAGACCTGTTCTTCGAGGGCGAGGGGGTCTTGGTCACTCACTCTATGAGCCTACCAACTATTGGTGTACAAATGATTGGTACACCAACGGTTTGGGAGGCAGTGATGCGCGATCGGTTCGCGGCGTGGTTCCACCGGACGTTCGACGACTGGTTCTTCCGCTCGTTCATCGGGCCGGCCCAGACCAAGGGCGCGATCCACGGGGCCGACCAGGTGGCGCGTGAGCAGTGGAAACGAGACCTCGAGCGGCAAGCAGTTCACCCGTGAGCAGCGGGAACGCCGGCGCGTGGTCAGCTGAGCGGGCGCGCTTCGGCCGCCCTCGCCGGCACCTCGGCGCCGGGAAGCCGGCGCGGCGGCGTAGATCCCATGAAAGACGGCCTGACCTGGTGATCTAGCACGTCACCCGGGCGGCCGGCAGGTTCGCCAGCAGGGTGTCGACCGTTTCGTCCGGCGTCTGGTCCGAGGTGTCGAGCCAGAGCCCCAGGCGTGGCGTGTCCTCCCGCAGCGAGCGGTCGAGCTCGGCGGGCGTCCATTCTCCGTACCCCTGCTTCGCTCTGCGGGCCTCGCGGGCAGCCAGCACCGACACGCTCGGCGCCAGTACGACGACATGCAAGGGGCGCGTGGTGATCATGGCGACCACGTCGGCCAGGTCGGGGCCGAGGATCACGTCCTGGACGACCGGGGTGTAGCCCGCCCGCGCGTACTCGTCGGCGGTCATCGCGGCGAGCCGGTAGCGCAGGGAGAGCAACGCGGGGTCGGCCGAGGCGGGGCGGCCCGAGACGATCATGCGGCGGAAGGCGTCGCCCCGGACGTGGGCCGCCTTCGGCAGCCGCGCGGCCAGCAGGGAAGCCACAGTGGACTTGCCCGCGGCCATCGCGCCGGTGATCAGGAACATGGCGCGAGAATAGCCGGGTCAGATCTAGGACAGGCGGCGGGACAAAACGCTCCGTGTGGTGTCCATCATGGAACGTGACTACTGCTGAGGAAGTCCCCACCTATCCATTCACGCAGGAGGACGCGCTGCGGCACCCGCCTGAGCTGGTGGAACGCCGCAGTTGCCCGGTCTCCCGGGTACGCCTGGTCAGCGGCGACGAGGCGCTGCTGCTGACCGGCTACGACGACGTCAAGGCGATGCTCGCCGATCCCCGGTTCACCCGCCGCCTGACCGCGCCGGACGCCGCGCGGCTGACCGCGTCCGACTCCGGTGGCCTGTTCAACGAGGACAGCCCGATCGCCCAGATGATGGAGGGCGACGGGCATCTGCGCTGGCGGCGGATGATGGGCCGCACCTTCACGGCCAGGCGGGTCAACGCGATGCGCCCCCGCATCGAGGAGATCGCCCACCGCCTGATCGACGACATGCTGGCCGGCGAGCGGCCCACCGACCTGAACGCCGCGCTCGGCTTCCCGCTGCCGGTGTTCGTGATCTGCGAGCTGCTCGGGGTGCCGGCCGAGGAACGGGTCCGGTTCGCGCACTGGTCCGACGCCATGCTCAACCTGAACCGCTACACCGAGGAGGAGCTGTACACCGCCGCGGTCGAGTTCCACCAGTTCATGGCCGCGCATGTCCGGTCCAAGCGCGCCCACCCCGGCGATGACCTGCTCAGCGAGCTGGCCGCGGTGGTCGACAGCGAGGACGGCCGGCTGAGTGAGGCCGAGCTGATCGGCACCGGCCAGGGCCTGCTGGTGGCCGGGCACGAGACCACCGCCAGCATGATCGGCAAGATGATGGCCGTGCTGCTGGCCGACCGGCGGCACTACGCGCGCCTGGTCGAAGACCCCACGCTGGTCCCGTCCGCGGTCGAGGAGTCGCTGCGGGCCGACCCCAACCCGGGCTTCGGCATTCCGCGCTACATCTCCGAGGACATCGAGGTCAGCGGTCAGAAGATCCCGGCCGGCAGCACGGTGATCAACTCGATGGCCGCCGCGAACCGGGACGCCCGTGCGTTCGCCGACGCCGACGAGGTGGTGCTCGACCGCAAGCCCAACCCGCATCTCGCGTTCGGCGCCGGGCTGCACGCGTGCCTCGGCCAGGCGCTCGCGCGGGTGGAGCTCCAGTCGGTGCTGACCGTGCTCACCGACCGCGTGCCGACGCTGGAGCTGGCGGTGCCGCCGAGCGAGCTGCGCCGCAAGGAGGGCCTGATCGTCGGCGGGTTGCAGGAGCTGCCGGTCACATGGTGAAGGTGACTGTCGACCAGGAGAAATGCTGCGGCGCGGGCCAGTGTGTGATGCTCGCGCCGGAGGTCTTCGACCAGCGCGAGGAAGACGGCGTGGTCCTTCTGCTGGCGGCGACCCCGGCCGAGGACCAGACCGATGCGGTACGCGACGCGGCCGCCGTCTGCCCGTCGGCGGCGATCATGATCTCGCCCTGACGTCAGGGCCCGTCCGGCCACCCGGCCACGGGACTCAGCCGGCGGCGTTGCGCAGCATCCACTGGTCTTCGCCGCCGGCCCCGTCGTCGGGCCGTACCCGTGGCACATCCGTCTCGGTCAGGGCCACCGCGTCATCCGGGTGCACCCGCGGCGGAAGCGCCCCGAACTTCGTGGCGCGGTATTCGGCGTCGTCAACCTCGACAGCGGGCTCCTCGGTCATGACCCCATCGTGACACGGGTTCCCCACCCCCGGAGCAGCGATCAACGGCCGGTCGCGCCGTCGATCTGTTCGCGGATGATGTCGGCGTGGCCGGCGTGGCGGGCCGTCTCGGCGATGACCGCGAGCAGGGCCGTGCGCAGGGTGCCGGGCCTGCCCTTGCTGGTCACCGGCGTGTCGCCGCCGGCGGCCGCCTCGATGATCGCGTTGGTGGCCGCGCAGGCCGCCCGGTAGTCGGCGCGCAGCTCGCTCAGCGGCACCGACGGGTCGACCGTCATCGAGCGCCGGCCGCGGGCGGGTGTGCCGAACCAGGCCGACTCGGCGAACGTCAGGTGTTGTACCAGGCCGGCCACGTTGGTGCCCGAGCCGACCGTGCTGCGGCGGGCGTCCTCCTCGGTCAGCCCGGCCAGCTTCCTCAGCACGCCGGCCCGCAGGCTCTCGAGGGTCGCGTGAAGGTGTTCGACTTCGGGGGTCACGCTGACGACCATAGGACCGATGGAGCTGAGAGACCGAGTCGCGGCCGGCGGCCACGCCGGAGCCGGCCGGGCGGCCGGGCGGCCGTCATAGGCTCGAGGCATGCGCATCGTCTCGCTGCTGCCGTCGGCCACCGAGATCGTCTACGCCCTCGGGCTGGGTGACGACCTGGTCGGCGTGACCTTCGAGTGCGACGAGCCGGCGGAGGCCCGGCGCGACAAAGCCGTCGTCGTGGGTGGGCGGGACACGTCGGGACTGACGCCGGGCGAGATCGACGACTACGTCAAGGAGCGGATGGCCGCCGGTGAAGACCTCTACACGCTGCGGGCCGGGGCGCTCGCCGGGCTCGATCCCGAGCTGATCCTCACGCAGGACCTGTGCCGGGTCTGTGCCCTTCCGTCCGGGCAGGTCGAGGACGCGCTCGGCCACCTCGGCTGCCGGTCCGACGTGCTGTCGCTCGATCCGTACACGCTCGACGACGTCCTCGGCACCATCGTCGAGGTCGGCGCGCGGGCCGGCGTACCCGGGCGATCGGAAAGCCTGGTGCGCACCCTGCGTGAGCGGCTCGCCAAGATCTCCGCCACCGTCGCGGGCCGTGAGCGGCCGCGGGTGGCGCTGGTCGAGTGGGTGGACCCGCCGTTCTCCGCCGGCCACTGGGTGCCCGACCTGGTCAGCGCGGCGGGAGGTGAGGCGGTGGGGGCAAATCCGGGGGTACGCTCCGCGGAAACGACCTGGGCCGCCCTCGCCGCGACCGACCCGCAGTACGTCATCGTCACGCCGTGTGGTTTCCACCTCGATGGCGCCGCGCAACAGGCGAAGCTCGTCGTCCCGCACTTCCCGGGCGCTCAGGTGTGGGCGATCGACGGCGACGGCCTGGTCGTACGCCCGGGCCCGCGCCTGATCGACGGCGTGGAGGCGATCGCCGCGATCCTGCACCCCGACGCCGTCCCCGCGCCGCCCCCAGGAGCGATCACGCGCGTGGCCTAGCGGATCTCGTACCCCTCGAAGCCTTCGACCGGCCCGTCGCTGACCTCGACGCCGGTCACGGTCGCCCGCAGCGGCCCGCGGTGCGCCCAGCTCAGCAGCAGCTGCACCGCCTCGGGCGACCCCTCGAAGACCGCCTCGACCGTGCCGTCGTCCAGGTTGCGCACCCACCCGGTGACGCCCGCGCGCACGGCTTCCCGGCGGCACGTGTCGCGGAAGAAGACACCCTGCACGTCGCCGGACACCACCACGCGTCTGTGGATCACAAATCAACCGTACGGACGTCCCTGGCGCCGAGATTCCCCTTCGGCGGGAAACCCCCTCATTTGGGGAGGGCGCCGCCGGAGTCGAGGGCGGCGGTCAGGACGGCGGCCGTCGAGTGGGCATAGAGTCAGGCAGATCGATGCCTGTACGGGGAGGTCGACAATGCGTTCTCGGTGGTCTGCGCGCGCCGGAGTGGCCCTGGTCGCGATCGTTGCTCTGCTGGCGCCGCCGGGGGTTGCGCAGGCGACTGACGGGGTGTCGGCCGTGGTGCGGGCGATGCTGCGGCACATGACCGTGCGGGAGAAGGTCGGCCAGCTCTTCGTGGTCGAGGTCTACGGGCCGGACGCCGAGAGTGTCACGCCCGCGGTGGCCGCCCGCAATCAGGCGCTCTACGGTGTCGACACGCCGGCGCAGGTGGTCGCCAAGTATCAGCCGGGTGGCGTCATCTACTTCGACGCGCGGCGCGGGCCCGCCAACGTGCAGAATCCGCGTCAGATCGCCACGCTCTCCAACGGGCTGCAGCGGGCCGCGCTGCGCCGCCGCGTACCCATCCCGCTGTTGATCTCGACCGATCAGGAAGGCGGCGCGGTCGTCTATCGGCTCACCGCGCCGGCCACCGCGATGCCGGGCAACATGGCGCTCGGCGCGGCCCGGTCGACCGCCGCCGCGCGGAAGTCGGCCCGGGTCATCGGGGCCGAGCTGGCCTCCGTGGGCATCAACCAGGACTACGCGCCGGTCGCCGACGTCAACGTCAACCCCGCCAACCCGGTGATCGGCGTACGCTCGGCCGGCGCCGACGCGGGCCTGGTCTCGAGCATGGTCGGCGCCCAGGTCGACGGCTACCACGCGGGCGGGGTGGCGACCGTCGCCAAGCACTTCCCGGGCCACGGTGACACGGCCGTCGACAGCCACTTCGGCCTTCCGGAGGTCACACACACCCGGGCCCAGCTGGACGCGATCGACCTGCCGCCGTTCCGCACGGCCATCCGCCGGGGCGTCGACACGATCATGACGGCGCACGTGGTGCTCAGGTCGGTCGACCCGAGCGGCGCCCCGGCCACCATGTCCCGTCCCATCCTCACCGGGCTTCTCCGGGAAGACCTGGGGTACGACGGGCTGATCGTCACCGACGCCCTGGACATGGGCGGGGCGACCGCCGACTACCCGCCGGCCGTGGCGCCGGTGCGGGCGTTCCAGGCCGGCGCCGACCAGCTGGTGCTCGCCCCGCAGATGGACACCGCGTTCGGCGCCGTGCTGAACGCCGTGAACAGCGGGGAGATCTCGCGGAAGCGTCTCGACGAGTCGGTCGCCCGGATCCTCACGCTGAAGCTGAAGCGCGGCCTGTGGCGGCCGTTCGTCGACCCGGCCCGGGCCGAGCGGGTGGTCGGGTCGGCCGGTCACAAGGCCGCCGAGCAGCAGATCACCGACCAGACGATCACCATGGTCAAGAAGGACGGCCTGCCCGTGGCCGACGCGGGCAAGGTGCTCGTGACCGGCTGGGGCGTGACCACCACCAGCACGCTGGGCGCGGCGATCGGCCGGCGCGGTTCCGCGGTGACCGTACGCGAAACCGGCGCGACCCCGACCCAGGCCTCGATCGACGCGGCCGTGGCCGCAGCGCAGAACCAGGACCTGATCGTGGTCAGCACGATGAACGCCAACGCCGCGCAGCAGTCGCTGGTCCGCGCCCTGCTGGCCACCGGAAGGCCGGTGGTGGTGGCGGCCGTGCGGAACCCGTACGACATCGCGCTCTTCCCTGAGGTGAAGGCCTATCTGGCGAGTTATGGCTACACCGCGGCCTCGCTGGAGTCGCTGACCCGGGTGCTGTTCGGCGAGGTGGATCCGGTGGGGAAGCTTCCGGTCGCGATACCTTCGCTCTACCCGTACGGATATGGGCTGAGCTACCACTGAGGGGGACACCATGCCGCAGCCGGAAGGCGCCGACCTGGAGGCGGTCCGCGCCCGCCGCACCGAGTTGCGTGACAAGTACCTGCTGCCCAAGGAGCTGCGACCGGCCACCACCGGACGCGGTCTTCATCACGCGGCGCTGATCTGCTCCGACGTCGAGGCGACGATCCGGTTCTACCAGGAGGTGATCGGCTTCCCGCTGGTCGAGCTGGTGGAGAACCGCGACTACCAGGGTTCCAGCCATTTCTTCTTCGACCTGGGCAACCGCAACCTGCTCGGCTTCTTCGACTTCCCCGGCCACGACCACCCGGCCTTCCAGGAGACCGTCGGCGGCGTGCAGCACATCGCATTGTCGGTGAGCCCCGAGCAGTTCGCCGCGGCCCGGTCCCGGTTCGACGCGGCCGGCATCGAATACCTGGGTCCGGACCGCGGCGTGGAGGACAGCCTCTACGTCCGCGACCCCAACGGCGTCGGCATCGAGCTCTACAACGAGGAGATCGGCACGTTCGAGGGCACCAAGATCGTCGACTGACAGTGGTCGCGCAGAGCGGTATTCCGGCGGCGGATGCCGGGCCGGGCTACCACTGATCAGAAGTCGATGCGCATGACGTGGCGGCGCGGGGTGGGGTGGGTCAGCTCCTGGAAACCCGCTTCCTGGAACGCCTGGAGCGGGCCGACGGACAGTTCGCCCCAGGTGATGGTCTTCCCGGGCTCGGTGTTCATCGGGTACGCCTCCAGCGCACGGGCGCCGCGCTCCCGGGCGTACCCGATGGTCGCCTCGGCCAGGTGGTAGGTGAGCCCGCGCCCGCGGAAGCCCTTACGCACCACCATGCACGAGACCACCCAGACGTCGTGGTCGTCCTTGTCCTCGGCGCGGCCGGCCCAGACGACCCGCGAGGAGCGATATTTCGGGTACGCGGTGCGCGGCTCGACCGCGACCCAGCCCGCCGGCTCGTCGTCGACGTAGGCGACCAGCCCGCTCGTCGTGGTGGCCTCCGGCCGGTCGCAGCCGGTCTGCGCGCGCAGCGACGCCGTGCGTTCCTCCTGGGTGGAGTCGCGCCAGATCCAGCCCATCACCTTGTAGCGCTGGCAGTGGCAGCGGCCGGCGTCGGACGCCCCGAACACCGCGTCGATGTCGGCCCACGTCGCCTGGTTGGCCGGCACGACCGTGATCTGCTCGGCGGTGAACGGTTCCTTGAGCGAAGTCACCGCGGCGGGTCCTCTCCGGTCAGCCCGTCGATCGCCTCCCGCAGCAGGTCGGCGTGACCGACGTGCCGAGCGTACTCGTCGTGAAGATCGACCAGCAGCCGCCGGAAGTTCGGCCCCTTGATCGACGGCTGTTCGGGCCGGATCGAGGACATCGCCTTCCGGGTACGCCCGACCGCGCCGAACCACAGCGCGTACAGCTCGTCCGGCCGATCCGTGGCGCCGGTCCGCCACTCCCAGTCCGGGTCGGCGTCGAAGTCGGCCCGGTCCCAGGGCGCGCCCATCGGCTCGCCGGTGATCCACTTGGACGTGTAGTAGTCCTCGATCAGCGCCAGGTGCTTGATCAGCCCGCCCAGGGTCATGGTCGACGGCGGATGCGTCCGGCTCAGCCCGGCCGCGTCCAGCCCGCCGGTCTTCCAGGCGAACTGCATGCGCGACCGCTCCAGCGCGAACAGCAGCGCCTCGGTCTCGGTCGCCTCCGGGGACAGCTCTTCCACGACGATCTTGTCGGTCATGAGGCGATGCTAGGGTCGGTTCCGGACGAAAGGCTTCCGGTTTGGAAAAGGCGAGTCCGGCCGCGCGCGCGTTGCTCGCGCTCGAGCTGATCCAGAGCAGCCCCGGCATCACGGCCGAGCGGCTGGGCGAGAAGCTGGGCGTCACCGAGCGGGCGGCCCGGCGCTACGCCGAGATCCTCCGCGAGGCCGGCATTCCGGTCGAGTCGGTCCGCGGCCCGTACGGCGGCTACCGGCTGGGCCGTGGCCTGCGCCTGCCGCCGCTGATGTTCAGCGCCACCGAGGCGCTCGGGCTGGTCATGTCCGTGCTCGACGGCCACCACGACGCGAGCGACACCACCGACCCGGTGGGCAGCGCGCTCGCCAAGATCATGCGCGCGCTCCCGGAGCCGGTCGCGGCCCAGGCCGAGGCGGTACGCCGGACCGCCGCGCCCGCCCCGGACCGCGGCGCCGCCCGGCCCGACCCGGCCATCGCCACCGCGCTCGTGCAGGCGGTCTCCGGGCGCCGCCGGGTCCGGGCCGGATACCGCACCGAGGCCGGTACCGAGTGGACCGCCGAGGTCGACCCGTGGGCGGTCGTGGTGCGGCACGGGCGGTGGTATCTGCTCTGCTGGTCGCACGGCGCCGGCGCGCGTCGCGCGTACCGGATGGACCGCATCTCGCACGTCGAACCCGGCGCCGAGACCTTCGTCCCCCCGGCCGGCCTCGACCCGGTCGCCGACCTGGAGGACCACCTCGCGACCGGCTGGGAGTTCACCGCCGAGGTGCTCATCGAGGCGCCCGCGGAACGGCTCGCCTGGCTGCCGCGCGTGCTGGGCCGCGTCGTGCCGGTCACCGCCACCACCTGCCGCCTCACCGGGACGACGAGCAACCCCCATTGGTACGCCGAGCAGCTGGCCGTGGTGCCCGCGGCGTTCCGCATCGAAGGGGGCCCGGAGCTGCGCTCGGCCGCCCGCGCGTTGGCTGAGCGTCTCCTGGCGGCCACCTCGTAGCGACCGGGCGAACGTCTGGATACAACATCGCCGGAATGGTGGCGGGGACCTGTCCCCGCCCGGTAAGACCTGCGGTCAAAGGCCGGCCCGTTCCGCCCAAAGGGTTAATCGATTGCTGACCGCGACGACCGTGCGAACGAAGACGATCGATGTCGTCTACATCAAGGCCGGTGGTGGCCATCGCGCCGCCGCCGTGGCTCTCGACGTGGCCATCCGGGAACAGGGACGGCCCTGGCGGGTGCGCCTCGTCGACCTGGTCGACATCCTCGATCCCCAGGATGTCGTCCGCCGGATCACCACGAAGCGGCCCGAGGAGTACTACAACCTGCGCCTGGAACGCGGCTGGACCCTCGGTTTGATCCGCGAGCGCCACGTGCTGCAGGCGGCGCTCCGGATGGGACACCGGGCGGTGGTGAAGCGGATGCAGGCGCACTGGGACGCCAGCCGCCCCGACCTGGTGGTCTCGGTGGCGCCCCACTTCAACCGGCAGATGTTCGACTCGTTGCAGCGCTCCAGGCCGGACACGCCGTACGTGACCGTGCTGACCGACTTCGCCGACCTGCCGCCGCGCTACTGGATCGAGCCGCGCCAGCCCCAGCACTGGATCTGCGGCACGCCGCGGGCGGCGCTCCAGGCGCGGGCCGCCGGCTGCGATCCGGCCCGGGTGCACCGCACCTCGGGGATGGTCATCCACCCCGACTTCTACCTGGACCATCAGGTCGACCGGGCCGCCGCGATGGCCGAGCTGGGCCTCGATCCGGACCGGCCGACCGGCATGGTGATGTTCGGCGGGCACGGCTCCAAGCAGATGCGGGTGATCGCCAAGCGCCTGGCCGACACCCAGCTGATCTTCGTCTGCGGGCACAACTCCGGTCTCGCCGATGACATCCGGGCCATGGATTCGTCGGCGCCGCGGGTCGTCCTCGGGTTCACCTCGGAGATGCGCCGCTACATGCGGTTGTGCGACTACTTCATCGGCAAGCCCGGGCCGGGCAGCATCAGCGAGGCGATCAGCCAGGGCCTGCCGGCCATCGTCGTCCGCAACGCCTGGACCATGCACCAGGAGCGCTACAACACCGAGTGGGTCCAGGAGAACAACGTCGGGGTGGTGCTGGAGTCCTACCGCGACATCCGGGAGGGGGTGGCCGAGGTGGTGGACAACATGGACGCCTACCGCGTCGCCGTCGGCCGGATCAGCAACCGCGCCGTCTTCGAGATCCCCGACCTGCTCCAGTCGATCATGGGCGTACCTCAGGCGTGGCCGAACCTCACGGCCGCGGTGTAGTAGGTGTTGGCCAGCACCAGGCAGAGCGGCCGCCGGCCACAGACGCGGCCGAGGTCGCCGCGGAACGCGAGGTCGAGCCGCTTCTTGTTCCTCCGGAAGGTGCCGGCCTCGCCGTAGTTGCGGTAGCCGAAGTCGTGCCGGTAGCAGGCGAGCCGGAAGTCGTAGCCGAAGGGCTGGTCGGGGCCGCCGGTGCAGCCGTCGGTGGCCCAGTCGAAGTCGTACGTCTTCCAGGCGCCCCGGTTCTCCCGCGCGAGGAGCCACCTGGCGTAGCTGGCCGTGGAGGTCTGCGTCCAGGCCGCGAGCACCGCGCCCTTGTCCTTCGGCGCGCCGGCCACCGGCGCGGCCCGGGTCGGCGTGGCGGCGGCACTGGTCAGCAGGACGGCGGCGAGCATGATGAACAGGCGAGATCGAACGGACATGGTGGCATCTTCACCACTGATCACCGAGAAATCCGGCTGTTGCCGACTTATAACCCGGGCGTGATCGGCCGGGCCCGGTTGACCTCGCTGCGGAACCGCTCGTCATGCGCGTGCCCAGGGTACTTGCCCTTCCCCAGCGGTTCACCCTTCGCACACCCGGGCGTTTGACCAGCGCGGTTAACCTTCGCCGATGGATGCCCCGCTCCGAACCGGGACGATCCGCTGGACCGGCTTCGGCGCCGCGGGCCTGCTCGCGCTGGCCGGGGTGCTCGGCGGCGCGCACCCCGGCGGCAACGTCCAGTCCACCCCGGTCACCGTGGCCACCGCGCCGTACGGGCCGGTCGTACTGGCCACCTGGCTGCTCGGCACCGCGGGCCTGGTCTGGGCCTGGTGGCGGCTGCGCGACCGGGTGCCGTCGGTCCGCTGGGCGGTCGGGACGATCCTGCTGTGGGCGGCCCCGTTCCTGGTGGTGCCGCCGATGGGCAGCCGCGACGTGTTCTCGTACGCCTGTCAGGGTCACCTCTACGTCAACGGACTGAGCCCCTACCGGTTCGGCGTCGACACGTTGCCGTGCCCGTGGGTGGAAGCGGTGTCCCCGATCTGGCGGGACACGCCCGCGCCCTACGGTCCGCTGTTCGTGCTGGCCACGGCGGCCGCGGTGCTGCTGGGCGGAAGCCTGGCCGGGGTGATCGTGCTGCTGCGCCTGCTCGCCGTGGCCGGCCTGGTGGCGATCATGGCCGCGCTGCTGCCGCTGGCCCGGCGCTGCGGGGTGCCGGCCGAGCGGGCGTTGTGGGTGGCCATGGCCGGGCCGCTGATCGGGGCGCATCTGGTCGGCGGACCGCACAACGACACGCTGATGATCGCCGCGGTCGCCGGGGCGATGGCGCTGCTCGTGATCCGCCGCCCGCCTGTGGACGCGGTCGCGGCCGGCGCCCCTGTGGACAACCGACCCGAACTGTCACAGCCGAGCGCTACATTGCCGCCCACCCACAGGGGTGGGGGAGGTGGCGGCCCGCGCGCGAGGATTTCGATCTTGAACATGGCGCTGAGCAGCGGCAATGCGTCGGTGTCGGCGGCTGAGCGGGACGGCGGTGCGGGTCGCGGCGGTGCGGGCCGGGGCAGGGCTCGGGACGGCGCCGCGGTGCGGGTCGTGGTCGGCGCCGGGGTGCTGCTGGGGCTGGCCGTCGCGGTCAAGGCGACGGCGATCGTGGTGGTGCCGTTCGTGGCGTTGCTCGCGGTGCCCCGGCCGCTGCGGTTCTGGCCCGCCGCCCGGGCGCTCGCGCTGGTCGGCGGGGTGACCGTGGCGACCATGGGCGGCGTGACCGCGGCCAGCGGGCTGGGCCTGGGCTGGATGGCGGGCATGACGCACACCCAGGATCTGATCCAGTTCACGTCGCCGCCGACGGCGGTCGGCATGACGACCACGTACCTGGGCCGGCTCTTCTGGCCCGACTTCGACGCCGTGCCCGCCGTACGCGCCATCGCGATCGTGCTGTTGGCCGGCGCCGTGCTCTGGTTGTGGGTGCGGGCGCTGGTCGCGGACGAGCCGGTCCGGGCCGCGTTGCGGGGGGCGGCTCTGGCCAGCGCCGCGATGATCGCGCTGGCGCCGTCGTTCCACCCCTGGTACGTGATGTTCCCGCTGATCCTGCTGGCGGTCACGACCGTACGCACCGACCTCGTCATGGTGGTGACCGCGGTGGCCGCGTTCCTGGTGCTGCCGGACGGTGGCGGGCTGGTGCGCTACGTGAAGTTCCCGGGCGCGCCGATCGTGACCATCGTGATCGGGTACCTGCTGTACCGGCGATGGAGGCGCGGCCGCGAACCACGACCGCCCCTGGTCACCCGATCAGCCGAGGATCTTGAGGTCGTTCACCGTGCGGGAGAGTGAGCCCCGCTCCTCCCGGGCGGACGCGAGGAACCACAGCGCCTACCAGCCCAGCGGCCCGTGCTCGTCCGAGAAGGTGCCGGTCGGGCCGTCCGGGCCGAGGGTGGCCAGGCGTACGACGACCGCGGCGCTGTCCGCCGGGGCGCGTCCGATGCCGAAGGCCGCGGTCATGTCGGTGGCCGTGGTGCCGGGTTCGAGCGCGTTGAACTTGATGCCCGGCTGGGACTTGGCGTACTGGACGGTGAGCATGGTGGCCGCCGCCTTGGACGCCGCGTAGAGCGCGAGCGGCATGCCGTACTCCGGCCGTTCGGGGTTGTTCACCGCCCAGAACGACCCCATGCTGCTCGACACGGTGACCACCGTCGGGTTGGACGACTTCCGCAGCAGGGGCAGCGCGGCCTCGGTGACCCGCACGATCCCCACCGCGTTGGTGTCGAACGCGCGGAGGGCGGCCGGCCCGTCGACCACCCCGTCGGCGAGGATGCCGGCGTTGTGCACCAGCACGTCGAGCCGTCCCTCGGCCGCCCCGACGGCGGCCAGCGCGTCGTTCACCGACGCGTCGTCGGTCACGTCGAGCCGCACGAACCGGGCGCCCAGCTCCGCCGCGGCCTTCTCGCCCCGCTCGGCGTCCCGCGCGCCGACGTACACGGTGTGGCCCAGCTCGAGAAGCTGCTTCGCGGTCTCGTACCCGATGCCCTTGTTCGCGCCGGTGATCAGTGTGACGGTCATGCCTGTCTCCTTTTGTACCGCTCGGTTGGGCCAACCGTAACAGCTTTTGTACCGCTCGGTTGGTGGCCCGGGTCACCTTTTGTACCGAGCGGTAGGATGGCCGCATGACCACAACCACCGGCCGTCCGCGGACCTTCGACGAGGAGACGGTCCTCGACCGCGCCGCCGTGGTCTTCTGGCGGCACGGCTACGAGGGCGCCTCCCTGAGCGCCCTGACCAGCGCCATGGGCATCAACCGGCCCAGCCTGTACGCCACCTTCGGCAGCAAGCGGGAACTGTTCCGGCGCACCTTCGCCCGCTACCACGACACCAAGCTGGCCACCGCCCGCGCCGCCCTCGACCGGCCCACCGCGTACGCCGCGATCGAAGCCTTCCTCCGCACCAGCGCCGACGGCCTCACCGCCGGCGACCAGCCCCCCGGCTGCCTCTCCGTCCAGGGCGGCCTGGCCTGCTCACCCGAGAACGCCCCCGTCTCCGAGATCCTGGCCGCCGGCCGCGCCGCCACCGAGTCGGCCCTCGAGCAACGCCTGACCCGCGCGGCGTCCGAAGGCGACCTCCCACCCGGCATGGACCCCCGCTCCCTGGCCCGCTTCGTGATGGCGCTCAGCGAGGGCCACGCCGTCCACGCCGCAGCCGGCGCCACCACCGAAGACCTCCAGGCCTCGGTCGACGTCGCCCTCCGAGCCCTCCTGACCCGTTAAATCAAGATCAAGATCTCGATGTCGCACCTGGGTGGGTGCTTCAGACCGCAGCTCCCGCCGAGGCCCTCTTTTCGCCTCAACGTAGATCCAGATCAAAAGCTTGATGTCGTTGCTGGGTGGGTGGTTCTGACCGTCGCTCCCGCCGAGGCCGGTCACCCGGCTCCTGGCCGCTGGCGCGTCCAAAACAGAGCCGCGCGACCTTCATTCCGCGTGCGTGGTCAACCCCCCGGCGCTCCGCGCCAAACCCCGGCCCTCGCCGAGAGCGCGTGGAGGCACTTCCGACGGCGAGCCCTTTGCTCTGAGCGCGTATAGGCAACACCCGACGGCGAGCCCCTTGCTCTGAGCGCGTATAGGCAACACTCGGATACCGGCGACATCCGGATACCGCCACCATCGCAGTGTTGCCTATACGCGCTCAGAGCAAAGGGGCCGTGAATGACGTGCCCGGGGTGATGGACCGCGCGGGGCGGCAACCGCGCAGTGGGCCGCGCGGCTCCGAGCGCGGTGGCCCCGAGCGCGGTGGCCCCGAGCGCGGCGGCTCGGGGGCGCGGCGGCACGGGAGCGCGGCGGAGTGGTCGGGGGAATCGAGCGCGCTAGCCCTTGACGGCTCCGGAGGTCATGCCGGCGACGATCTGGCGGTTGAAGAACAGGAACATGATCAGCGGCGGGATGGTGACCAGCAGGATGTCGGTGAAGAGCAGGTTGTACTGGGTGTTGAACTGGCTGTAGAAGTTGTAGAGGGTCAGCTGGACCGTGGCGTTCTGTTCGCCGGGCAGGAAGTACAGCGGGTTCACGAAGTCGTTGAAGACGTTCACCGACTGCACCAGGATCGCGGTGATGGCGACCGGGCGGAGCAGCGGGAAGATCACCCGGAAGAAGAGCCGCAGCGGGGTGGCGCCGTCGATGATCGCGGCCTCGTCCAGCTCGCGGGGGATCGTCGAGATGAACGCGCGGAACAGCAGGATGCAGAAGCTGAGCCCGAACGCCACCTCGACCAGGATCAGGCCGGGCATCGTGCGGAACAGCCCGAGCCGTTGCAGCACCCAGATCGTCGGCACGACCGCCGGCGGCATGATCAAGCCGGCCAGGACGAGGCCGTTGACCAGCGCGCTCCAGCGGCTCGAGCGGCGTTGCAGGGTCCACGCCACCATCGCCGACAGCACCACCATGATGGTCACGCTGGCCACCGTGAGGATCGTGCTGTTGATGAACGCGATGATCAGCAGGTAGTCGCGCGCCTCGATGACCGCCTGGAGGTTATCGAGGAACTGGAAGTTGCGCGGCCAGGCGAAGGTGAGCTCGGACGCCTGCGTACGGTCCATGAAGGACGTGAGCAGGATGAAGGCGAAGGGTACGAGGAACACCACGACCGACGCCAGGATCGCGAAGGCGCTGAGAAACCAGCGGGGCCGGGTCACATCTCCACCTCCTTCCGGTTCAGGAAACGCCAGAGCGGGAAGACGATCGCCGTCACCACGATGAACAGCACGACGTTGCCCGCGGTGGACAGGCCGTAGAAGCCTGCCTGGTACTGCTTGTAGATCACCGACGCGATGACGTCCGAGGTGAAGCCGGGGCCGCCCCGGGTCATCGCCCAGATCAGGTCGAACGATCGCAGCCCGCCGATCAGCGACAGGATGATGACGGTGACCGTGGCCGGGCGGGCCAGCGGCAGGATGATCTTGCGGAAGTTCTGCCAGGCGCCGGCGCCGTCGACCCGGGCGGCCTCGAAGTACTCCTGCGGGATCGACACGATGCCGGCGATGTAGATGAGCGTGGCCAGCCCGACGCCCTTCCACACGTCGACCAGGGCCACCGACAGCAGCGCGTAGCTGGGATCGGTCAGCCAGCCCGGGCCGTCGATCCCGACCTTGCCCAGGGCCTGGTTGATCAGGCCGCGCTCGGGGTTCATCAGGATCGTGAACGTCAGGCCGACCCCGATGGTGCTGACCAGGGTCGGGAAGAACACCACCGAGCGCAGGTAGCCGCGGGCGATGATCTGCGAGGTCAGCAGGATGGCCAGCGCCATGCCGAGGACCACCTTGAGGCCCGAGGTGACCACGGCGTAGACCAGCGTGTGCCACAGGCCCGAGAACAGCGCCGGCTCCCGGAAGAACAGCGCGTAGTTGTCGAAGCCGATGAACTCGTTGGAGAACAGGCTCCAGCGGGTCAGGCTGAAATAGAGCGCCAGCACGGTCGGGACCAGGAACAGGATCCCGTAGATGGCGGCCGCGGGCGCGTAGAACCAGTAGGGGTAGGGGCTTTGTCGTCGTCCCGCGGAGGGGGCCGGACCGCGCTTCGCGACCCGGCCCTCCGTGCGGTCGGCGGTGGACGTCGCCACTGCTACCAGCCTTCCAGCCCGAGCTGTTGGGCCTGCTTCTTCACATCCTCGTCGTAGAGGGCCGCGCCGGCCGGCGCCTTACGGATGCCGGAGCCCACCTCGACGCAGATCTGCTCCAGCGCCGGCCCCTTGACCGGGGACAGGAACTCCAGCGCCAGGCTGGACGTGTTCTGCCCGTCGATGTACGTCTGCATGTCCTTGGCCACCTGCGGCACGTCGGCCGGGAGCTGGCAGCCGGTCACCGCGTACGGCCCGGTCGGCGCCGAGGCCGTGGTCTGCGAGGTGCAGCCGTCGGGGCTGCCGACGAAGGCCAGGAACTTCTTTGCCGCCGCCAGCTTGTCGCCGGTCGTGGTCTGCGGGATGTAGAGGCCGTTGGGCGTCCACACGGTCAGGCCGTTCTTGGCCGCGTCGTTGCCCGGGATGGGGAACAGGCCGACGTCCTTGGCCTGGTCGGAGTAGTTGGCGACGATGGTGGCGATGGTGCCGGACAGGATCGGGTAGTGCACGCCCTCGCCCTTGGCGACCATCCGCAGGCCGTCGTCCAGCTTGGCCGACGCGAAGTCCTTGTTGAGGTAGCCGGCGTCGTGCACCTCCTGCAGGTGCTGGAAGCCGAGCAGGGCGTTCGGGTCGCCGGCGTACTTGGCCTGGTTCTTCGTGTACTTGTCCGGGAAGTCCGGCTCGGCGGCGAGGACGTTGTGGAAGTCGCCCAGGATGAACAGCTGCGACGTCCACGTCTCCTGGTAGGTCTGGATGACCGGCGCCGCCTTGCCGTCCGCCTTGATCTTGGCGTTGTTGGCCATGAACTCGGCCCAGGTCTTCGGCACCTGGAGGCCGAGCCGCTGGTAGATCGGCCGGTTGTACATGATCCCGCCGGCCGAGAAGGTGCCCCACGGCACGCCGTAGAGCTTGTTGTCGGCCGACACGGTCTTCTTGAAGTTCTCGTCGAGCTGGCCCGCGTACGGCTGGTCGGTCACGTCGACCAGGTTCTTCTGCGGCGCGATGGCCTGGAACAGCGAACCCGAGTTGTACATGAACACGTCGGTCATGTCCCCGGTGGACAGCCGCGTCTTGATGATGTTGTCGCCCTCGGTGCCGGCCGGGCGGGTCTCGACCTTGACCGTGATGTCGGGGTTCTTGGCGGTGAAGTCCTTGGCCAACTGCTCGCCGGCCCGGACGGTGTCCTCCGAGTTGTCCACCAGCAGGGACAGCGTGACCTTGCCGCCCTCGCCGCCGTCGTCGTTGGAACCGAGGCTGCCGGCGCTGCACGCGCCACCGGCGGCCATCGTCGCGGCGGCCAGCGCCCCGACGGCCATGGTGCGAAATCTCATCTCGACCTCTCAAGAAGGGTTTGCAGGGCGGCGCGGAACGCTTCTGCGCCGGGTACGAAGCCTCGGCCGGTGGCGGCGTCCGCCAGGTCGGTGGTGGGTGCGTCGAGGTAGCGCGCGAGGCGGTCGGCCAGCGCGGCTTCGCCGTCCGCGACGCCCGCTTCGGTCGCCGCGGCGACCACGCGCTGCCAGCTCGGTTCGTGGTCCATCAGCCGGCGGATGGTCGCGCCGGTGGGCAGCTCGGGTTCTTGCGCGTACGGGTCGTCCACGGTCCATTCGTGTACGCCGTGCGCCACCTCGACCGTGTCGCCGCCGGGGATCTCCACGGTGGCGCGGCTGCCGACCGGCACGGTGACGGTGAGCGTGAGCCGGCCGCCGGCCCGCTCCCATCCGGCGGCGGCCTCGCCGTACGGCGTCAGGTGCCGGGCGCTCGCCGACGTCAGCGCGTGACCGGGCAACGGGCGTACCGAGATCGTGCGGTAGCCCGCGTCACCCGGCGCCAGACCGGCGACCCGGCGGTGCATCCAGTCCGCGACCGCGCCCAGCGCGTAGTGGTTGAACGAGGTCATCTGGCCCGGGTTGATGCTCCCGTCGGGCAGCATGCTGTCCCAGCGCTCCCACACCGTGCTGGCGCCCATGGTCACCGCGTAGAGCCAGGACGGGCAGCCGGTCTGCAGCAGCAGCCGATACGCCAGCTCCGGCTCGCCCGCGTCGGCGAGCACGTCGGTCATCAGCGGCGTGCCGACGAAGCCGGTGCTGATCCGGTAGCCGGCCGCGCGGACCAGGTCGGCCAGCCGCTGACCGGCCCGTTCGCGCTGCCCGTCGTCCGGCAGCAGGTCCCAGTGCAGGGCGAGGGCATAGTTGGTGGCCGAGTCGGAGAGCACCCGGCCGCCGACCGTCGTGTACTCCCGGGCGTACGCCGCGCGGGCCCTGGTGGCCAGGTCGGCGTACTGCTTCTCGACCGCCGTGTCGCCGGTCACCGCCGCGGCCTTCGCGACCAGGCCGGCCGAATAGGCCAGGTGAGCCGTGGCGATCACGTCCGGGTCGGCCTTGGCCCGGAACGGGTCGGCCGGCGGTGCGGTCGGGTCGAGCCAGTCGCCGAACTGGAAGCCGCCCTGCCACAGCAGGTCCGGGCCGGCCAGCTCGACCATCCGGTCGACCCAGCCGCGCATGCTCGGCAGCTGGCGGGCGAGCAGGCCGGCGTCGCCGTGCGCCCGGTAGACCACCCACGGCACCACGGTCGCGGCGTCGCCCCAGGCGGTGGCCGACGGTCCCGCGTCGCGGATCACGTCCGGGATGACGAACGGGACCGAGCCGTCCTTCTGCTGCTCGGCGGCCAGGTCGGCGAGCCAGTTGGTGAGGAAGCCGGCGCTGTCGTACAGGAATGTGGCGGTGGGGGAGAAGACCTGGATGTCGCCGGTCCAGCCGAGCCGTTCGTCGCGTTGCGGGCAGTCGGTGGGCACGTCCAGGAAGTTGCCGCGCATGCCCCACACGACGTTCTCGTGGAAGCGGTTGAGCAGGTCGTGGCTGCTGGTGAACCACCCGGTGCGCTCCAGGTCGGAGTGCAGCACGACGGCCTGGATGTCGTCCTTCGCCAAGGCGGGAACACCGGTCACCTCGGCGTAGCGGAAGCCGTGGAAGGTCAGCTCCGGCTCCAGCGTGACCTCGTCCGGACCGGCCAGGATCCAGGTGTCGGTGCACTTGGCGGTGCGCAGCGGGCGTACGCCGAGCTCGCCGTTCTCCAGCACCTCGGCGTGCCGGATGGTGATTTCCTGCCCGTTTTGTCCATCGCGGACCCTGAGCCGCACCCGGCCGACCACGTTCTGCCCGAAGTCGACGAGGGTCTTCCCGCTCGGTGACGCCGTGATCGCCTTGGCGCTGACGATCTCGGTGATGCGTACGGGTGGGCCGTCCGGCGCCACGAGCCGGCTGAGGTCGGCGTCGACCACGCTGACGGGCTGCGACGGCGCATCGAGGTGGCGGAGGTCGGTGGTCTGGCCGTCGTAGAGGTCGTTGGCCGTCACGGTGCTCGCCCGCGCGGTCCACGAGCCGTCGGTGCCGAGCAGGTGCGTCTGCCCGTCCTCGGTGGTGACCTCGAGCTGGGCCAGCAGGGCGAGGTGGTCGCCGTAGAGGCCGCGCTGGCCGCGGAAGCCGAGCCGGCCGCGGTACCAGCCGTTGCCGAGCTGGATGTCGAGGCGGTTGGCGCCGGTGCGGACCAGGCCGGTGACGTCGAAGGTCTGGTAGCGCAGGCGGTGCTGGTAGGCGGTCCAGCCGGGGGCGAGCTGGTGGTCGCCGACGCGCTGCCCGTTCAGGTGCGGGATGTAGAGGCCGTGGGCCGTCGCATACAGCCGCGCCCTGGTGATCGAGAAGGGGATGTCGAGGGAGGCGCTGAGGATGGGCGCCTCGGCGTCCGGGTCGCCCTGGACGAATCGGGCGGTCCAGTCGCTCGGCTCGAGGAGGCCGGCTTCGGCTTCGGCGTACTCGCTCCAGCTGTCGTTGACCTTCACCCGGACCCGCACCCGGTCGCGGGATCTCAGCGGCGCCGCCGGCCACGGGACCAGCACCTGCTCGTCCGACTCGACCCGGAACGTCTCGGCCGGACCGTCGTTGCGGCTGATCTCCAGCTCGTACGCGGTCTGGGGCTCATCGTTCCACCACGACAGCCGGGGCGTGGCGGTGCCGATGCCGAGGGCTTCGGTGTGGTGCTCGAACCGGAGGCGGTGGGGCATGTGCTCGACTCCCTGAAACGATTCATTGAGAAGGCGCGAATGTGGAAGCGGTTTCCGGAAAATGTCGGGGGGATTGCGGTCGTCTCCCGATCCTGCGTGGCTCAGGTCACACTCAGCTAGCCCAGACTTGACCGGTACTAGCACGAACTTCACCTGGGACCGGTTCCGGAACCGCCCTATACTCGGTCGATGAGGGAGTTGCCGGTCAACACGTCAACCGATCTCATGCATCTGACCGACGGCGCCATGGCCTACGCGGGCCACTGGCAACACGACGGTGTCTGCCCCACCCACACCCACAGCTTCGTCGAGGTCGCCCTGGTGATGTCCGGTCACGGCGTGCACCACAGCCTGGCCGGCCGGCAGGAGACGCGCGTCGGCGACGTGGTGCTGCTGCGGCCCGGCGTGTGGCACGGGTACGAGGACTGCCGGCAGCTCGACATGTACAACTGCTGCTTCTCGGTCGAGCTGCTCCAGCACGAACTGTCCTGGACCCGCGAGGACCCGCTGCTCGGTTACCTGCTCTGGTCGGGCCCCTATTCCGGTCAGCGCCGCGGCATCCTCACCGCCCACCTCGGCCCGGCCGACCTGGCCGAGTGCGTCAGCCACCTGGACGCGCTCAGCGCCCTGCGGACCAAGCCGACGAGCTTCTTCCGCGGCGACGTCATCGGCCGGCTGTCGCTGTTCCTCAGCGCCCTGGCCCGAGCGGTGATCGTCGACGGCGGCGACGTGCTGGCCGGCGTCGTGCACGCCACCCATCCCGCGGTCGTCGAGGCGATGCGGATGATGGAGGACCGCCCGGCCCACCGGTGGACGCTGGCCGAGCTCTCCGACGCGCTCCACCTCGCGCCCGGCTACCTGGTCCGGCTGTTCAAGTCCGCGACCGGGCTGCCGCCGATCGCCTATCTGGCGCGGCATCGCGTCGAGCTGGCGGCGACCCAGCTGCTGCGTACGGACGAGCCGATCGCCCGCATCGGCGAGTCGGTCGGCTGGCCCGACCAGAACTACTTCGCCCGCCGCTTCCGGGCCCACTTCGGGCTGAGCGCCTCGGCCTACCGGTCCCGCTTCACCAACAACGCCGTGCGGTTGCGTACGTGGGACGCCCCGCCGCTCCGCGGATCTCTGTCACCTGCCCGCTGACGATGGTGGTTCGTCGAACTCGCCCAGCGCGTACCGCAGGCCTTGATTGAGGTCGTGGATCGCCTGACGCAGCTGGTCCTCGGTCGCGGCCGGCGCGATCAGCCCCTCGTGGGCCAGCCGCTCGCGCAGCCGCCCGAGCAGATGGGACGACACCCCGCCGACCATCAGCTCACCCTCGAGGACGGCGAGCAACCCGATCAACGCGGCCAGGTCACGAGCCCGGCAGAGCCGCAGCGCCAGCCCGTCACCCAAGCCGTCCCCCATGGCGACACCTTAGTGAAGTTTTGCTCGAGCGCGTCGACCGCGCGCAGTTCCTGCAGCATCATCCGGACACCCTCCTGACGGTTGCGGGAAACTGCCAAACTTCTTCGAATGGATGTACAGCTTCGCCCGGTCCGGCGGCAGGACGCGGCCCGACTCGTTCCGCTGCTCGACCAACTCGGCTATCCGACCACCGAGGCGGCCGTGCACGAGCGGCTCGACCACTGGCTCGACGCCCCCTCGGGCCGGCTCATCGGCGCCGACGACGACGGCGTCCTGGTCGGCGTCGCGGCGCTGGCGATGATGCCGCTGCTCGAGGTGACCGGATACCTCGGGCGCCTGATCGCCCTGGTCGTCGACGAGCGCTACCGCAGCCTGGGTGTCGGTCAGTCCATGG
Organism: Actinoplanes sp. NPDC051470; assembly: GCF_040682035.1. Classification (NCBI taxonomy): domain Bacteria; kingdom Bacillati; phylum Actinomycetota; class Actinomycetes; order Micromonosporales; family Micromonosporaceae; genus Actinoplanes; species Actinoplanes sp. NPDC051470. The sequence goes on along the minus strand of NZ_JBFBAA010000003.1, from coordinate 413,614 downwards.
TCCGGGCCACCGAGGAGCAGGCCCGGGCGGCCGGCTGCGTCAAGCTGGAGGTCACCAGCAGCCGCTACCGGACGAGAACCCACGAGTTCTACAAGCAGCTCGGGTACGAGGACATCTGCTCGTCCAGCGCCCGCTTCCTCAAGAGCCTCTAAGGGCGGGGCTCGGTGAGGGCCTCGCGGGCCGCGGCCAGGATGCGGTCGGAGACCGGGGCGCCGGCGGTCGCGCGGGCCAGGGTGACCGCGCCGACCAGGAGGCTCAGGGTCACCAGGTCTTCGCCCTCGTCACCGGCCAGCCAGCGGGCGTAGCGCCCGATGGCGTCGGTGAAGTTCGCGCGGGCGGCGGCGTCGGCGGGCTCCCGGGCCACGTCGGGGGCCAGGGCGACGGCCGAGCATCCCGCGCCGGGCCGGTCCCGGTGGGCGGGGGAGAGGTAGTCGTCGAAGAACGTCGACAGGGCGGTGTTCGCCCGCTCGGCCCGCTGCTGGGCGAACGTGGTCTGCACGGCCTCGGCGACCAGCGCCTCCTTGGACGCGAACTGCTTGTAGAAGCCGCCGTGGGTCAGCCCGGCCTCGGCCATCACGTCGGCCACGCTGACCGCGTCCACGCCTCGTTCGCGGAAGAGCCGGCCGGCGGCCTCCACGACGCGTTCCCGGTTCTCCCGTGCCTGTGCCTGCGATACCCGTCCCATCCGCCCAGTATAGATGTCTGGTGTCATCTATCACCTTGCCGCTATTAGATGACGTGCCTAATCTAAAGGGCATGGATCTCCAGAACGCAGTTGCTCTCGTCACCGGGTCGAATCGCGGCTTCGGCCGTGCCCTCGCCGCTCAGCTGGCCGATCGCGGCGCCAAGGTCTATGCCGGGGCCCGCGACCCGGAATCGGTCGACCTGCCGGGCGTGATCCCGGTGCGGCTCGACGTCACCGACCCCGGCCAGATCGTCGCGGCCGTCGCGGCCGCGCCGGACGTCACCCTGCTGATCAACAACGCCGGGGTGGACACCGGCGCCGACCTGCTCACCGGCGACCTCGCCGAGATCCGGCGGGAGATGGACGTGCACTACTTCGGGACGCTCGGCGTGACCCGCGCGTTCGTGCCGGTCATCGAGGGGAACGGCGGCGGCGCGATCCTCAATGTGCTGTCCGTGCTGTCCTGGACGCACCCGCCGCGCTTCGGCGCGTACGGCTCGGCCAAGGCCGCCGGGTGGGCGCTGAGCAACGCCCTGCGCGCCACCCTGGCCGACCGGAAGATCACCGTCACCGCGCTGCACGTCGGCTTCATGGACACCGACATGGCCGCGGCCGTGCCCGCCGGCCAGAAGACCGACCCGGCCCTGGTCGCGGCCCTCGCCCTCGACGGGGTGGCCGACGGCGCGCCCGAGGTGATCGCCGACGACTTCACCCGCGCCGTGAAGAGCCGCCTGGCCGCCTGACGCGAGGCCCGGTCAAACGAGGCCGGGTGGTACAACCGCCTAGGGCAGTGCCCAGTTCTGGCCGGAGCCGCCGCAGGCCACCACGGCCACGTCGTTGTCGTTGCTGGACAGGCACTGCTTGGAGCCGTTGTTGACCAGCGTGTTGCCGGGGCCGGCGCGCCACTGGCCGGCGGCCGCGTTGTTGCAGACGCGGATCTTGACCTCGCCGCCCTCCTGCACCGCGCAGGAGCCGCCCACCCTCAGGGTGCCGTCCTTGGCCAGGGTGAAGCGCTGCGACGAGGTGTTGTTGCAGTCGCGGGCCACCAGCTCGTCGCCGAGCAGCAGGATGCCGGCGTCGATGTCGAGGCAGTTGCCCGACGCGGCCACGACCGGGCCGACACGGTCCGCGGCCGGCGGCGGCGCGAGGGTGGCCGGCGGGGTGGTCTGCGTGGGCGGAGCGTTGCCGTTTCCGTTGCCGGCGGGCGGCAGGGGGAAGTTCGGCGTGTTGATGCCGGGCGCGGCCGGTGGCTTGGTCGCGGCGCTGCCCTTGGCGCCGGTCGCGGAGGGTGACGCGGAGCCCTTGGACGGGCCGGCCGAGGGGGCGCCGGCGGGGGCGGAACCCTCCGGTGAGCCGGGTTGCCCGGCCGCGGGCGGTGCGGGGCGCGGCGCCGCGGCGGTCGGGGTCTCCTCCTCGTTGCCCGGCCAGAGCGCGAACATGGTGACCGCGACCGCGATGACCAGGGCGAGCCCGGAGCCGATCAGCCAGACCATCTGCCGGCGGTCGGACTCGGGGTTGACGTGCGACACCGGAGGCTCACGGTCGCTGTCGCCGGGCAGCACCATGGGCGTGGGGTCGGGCACGAAGACCGGGCCGGTCTGCTCGGGATCGTCCTGGTAAGGGCGCTCGAAATCGGGCTGCTCCGGAAAGGTGTCTTCCGGAAAATCGGGCTCCTCCGGGAAGGCGCCGCCCTCGGGCAGGCTGTAGTCGGGGGAGTCCGGCGGGATGTACGGCCGGACGAGGACGTTGTCGCCCGAAGGAGGCGTCGACGGAGGATCCCCATAGCCCGAGTAGTCCTCGAAGTCGCGCACTGCTCCCACCATCCCGGCCGTCGATACCACCGGGCGGCAAAATACCGGGATCAAGGTCAATAGTCACGTTTCAATCAGACGACGGACGTAACCTGCCTGGTAGGGCAAATGTCGACGTCAGAGCAGCCACGGATCGAGCTGTCCGCCGCGCGGCGGGTCGGTCACCGCGGGTGGTGGCGGGCGTCGCTTTCTGGTCACGTTCAGCAGCGGGCCGAGCAGCCGTCCGAGCGGTCCCGGGCGCCCGGCGCCGAGCCGGGTGAAGTCCCGCCGGGACGGGCCGGTCGGAATGTCCTTCGGCAGCGACGCGGCGGCCACCAGCCAGGTCGGCAGCCCGAACATCCGCAGCACCCGGGACAGCCGTTCCGATTCGATCATGCTGTCGGTGTCCAGCCGCTCGGACAGCAACTCGGCCAGGTCGGCGGCGGCGGAGGGGTTGCCGAGGGCCGCGGCGAAGGCGGCCGCGTGCTGAGTTCCGTACGGATCATCGAGAACGTCTTCTTCCGCACCCGGCTCGCGGGAGGGATCGCTCAGATAGCGCCCGGCCTCCTCGCCGTCCACCCAGACCGCGAGCAGCAGCTGCCGGTCGGCGCGCACCCGGACGGCCAGCACGGTCCCGCCCAGCCGCTCGGCGAGGAACGAGGCGACCCCCACGACGCCCCGCCGGCCGGCCGCGACGGTCCCGGCCCCGGAGGCGGTGACGATGGGCAGCCAGCCGTTCTCGGGCGCGCCGACCCAGCCGCTGAACCGGATCTCACGTAGCGCGGCGCCGACCTCGGCCGGTCGGAGCAGGACCGCCGCGTACGTGTAGCCCTCCGGCCCGTCCGCCGACGGTGACGGAACATTGCCGGGATAGCCCGGGAAAACCATGGCCCGCGTCCTCTCCGCGCAACGGGTCGTTCACTCACCATGCGTGAGCACATCCCCCAGCAGGTACGAAAAGCGCTTTCCCCCTTGCGCCGTGGCGGCACCCGGCTGGTGCGCCGGGGCATCCGGGTCGCGAGCAGGCACGTCGGCGTGGTGGCCGACTACGAGTACCTGTTCGTGCTCACCTACGGCCGCTCGGGCTCGACGTTGCTGGCCGGCCTGCTCAACTCGATCCCCGGCTACCGCGTGCGCGGCGAGAACTACAGCGCCCTCTACCGGATCTACCAGGCCGACGCCGCGATCGCCAAGGCCCGGGAGAGCTTCTCCGGCGCCGATCATCTCAGCCCGCTCAGCCCCTGGTACGGCACCCCGCGGGTCCGGGAGAACCGGTTCCGGGCCGGCCTGCTGAACAACTTCGTCAGCAACGTCCTGCGTCCCGAGCCGGGCGACCGGGTGCTCGGCTTCAAGGAGATCCGCTACACCCCGGTGCACATCCCCGACCTGGCCGAATACGTCGCCTGGCTGCGCCGCTCGTTCCCCGACCCGCGGATCGTGATCAATCACCGGGACCCGGCCGCGGTGGCCCGCAGCGGCTGGTGGCCGGACAAGCGGAACGCCGAGAAGACGATCCGGGCGGCCGACGAGCGGCTGTGGAACATCCCGGCCGACGACCGGCACCACCACTTCAGCTACGACGACATCGACGACGGCCTGGCCAACGTGCGCGCGCTGTTCGACTTCCTGGGCGAGCCGATGGACGAGGCAACGGTGCGTGAGGTGCTGGGTACGAAGCACAGCGCGTATCCGGCGACGGATGGCAGATGATTACCCCCCGATTGCCTGAATGTCATGTGTCGGTGGTTTACCGGTACGGGCTGGTCGGCCACCGTGGACCCATGATTGCTGTCGCCGGTATGGCGCTCGCAGCCGGCGCCGGCGTGTTGCTCGCGGCCCTGGAAAACCCGAACGCCGGGAACAGCCCGCGTCTGCGCAAGCTCTGCACCGTTCTGTTGATCGCGTCGGGCGCCACGCTGGCCGCGGCGGGCGCCGACGCGATCTGGTAGGGATTCAGCAGCTCAGGCGGGCACCGGCCCAGTCGGCGTGATCCAGGCCGTTGCCGTCGCCGGCGTCGGTCACCCGCAGTTCGAGGGTGCTGCCGCCGGTCAGGTCGACGTCGATCGGAACGGCCGCGCCGTCGCCGGTGAGCCGGGCCGTCTGGGTGAGCTGCCGCCCGTCCAGCCAGGCCGAGAAGAGCACCGAGCCGCCGCTGCCGGTCTCGTCGTCCACGCCCGCGTCGGCGCGGAAGCGTGTGCAGCTCCCGCCCAGCGGCACCCGGACCACCGACAGGGCGTGAACCCCCAGACCCTTCGGGTACGCCCGACCGGCGATGCTCAGCGTGTCGCCGTCCCCGGCCGCCTGCTCGCCGTTGCTCAGGTCCCGTTCGGCCGGCCCCCAGCCGTTGCTGACCGCCTCGAACGGCCGGTCGCTCAGCCAGGCGTAACCGGGCGGCAGCGGCGTCGCCACGGTCGCCGACGCGGTGGTGGTCGAGGTGAAGCCGCTGGGTGTCGTGCTGACCACGGTCGCGGTGAGCTGATGAGTGCCCACGTCGGTGCCGGCCGGCGCGGTGACCTGGAACGACGCCGTGCCGTCGCCGCCGAGGGACACCGACGGCGGCGTCACGGTCCAGCCGTCCGGCACGTCGAGCGTGACCGTGGCGCTGGTCAGGCCTTCGGCGCAGCGAGCGGTCACGGTCACGTCCACGGTCGCCGGGGTGCCGGGGGTGACCGTGTCCGGCGCGTTCAGGCCGACGGTCGGCGGGCAGGGTGCCGGCACGTCGGAGTCGGGCACGCCGCCCCGGGCCGCCTCGCCGGTGGTCAGCGGGCGAAGGACCAGCTCCTGGGCGTACGGGCGGTTGGCGGGCAGGCGGTAGGGCGGGAGCACCGAGTTCGGCGTCTCGCCCATGCCCGTCTCACCGGCCAGCGCGTGCAGCGTGACCCAGCCGCGGTTCTTGACCAGGGGCAGCTGGTGGTCGTACTCGGCCCGGGCCAGCTCGTCGTACGCGGTCACGCTGACGTCGTTCATGCCGCCGACCAGCAGCCCGTCGCGGCCGTCGGTGAGCGAGGCCCAGCGCGCGTCGGTGTGGTTGCCGTACGCCTGCGGCCGCGAGTACCGCACGTACTCGTCGGCGACCGTGCTGCGGTAGACGCCCATCGCCGCCCCGGACTTCCGGTCGTTGTAGGTCTCGTGCGGGCCACGCCCGTAGAACGCGAACTTCTGCATCGCGTCCGGGACCTTCACCGACAGACCCACCCGCGGCAGGTACGGCAGGGAAGCCGTCCCGGAGCCCGAGGGCGTGACCTGCTGCCGCAGCGTGACCGTACCGTTCCGGTCGATCCGGTAGCGCAGCGTCTGGTCGAACGCGATGGTCTTCCCGGCGTACCGCTCGACCACCTCGACGACCGCGGCGTCGGGCTCGGCCGAGGTGTGCACCGAGGTGACCGTGTGTGACAACGCGTCCAGGCCGATGTCGTGCCAGACCCCGCCGTCGTTCACATTCCAGTCGTACGTCTCGTTGCTGGTCGGCGGGCGGTAGACCGACAGCGCCGGCCCGCCCTTCAGCAGCTCCCGGCCGCCGGCCCGCATCGAGGCCAGGGTGCCGCCGTCGAAGCGGTACCGGAAGTCGTCCCCGCTCACCGTGATCGTGCCGGCGGTGCTGGTGAGCTTGGGCGCCCCGCGTACCGGAGCCGGGAGAACACCGGGAACCGCCCGGCCGCCGGCCGCGAACTGACCCTGACCCAGCACCCACCCGGCGCGCGCCCACTCGGTCGCCCGGGCGCTCAGCGCTTGCACCGTGAGGAAGCGTTCGCGGTCGTGCGGGTTGGCCGGCGCCTGATCAACCGTCACGTCGGCGCTCGCGCCCGGAGCGAGAACGAACGTTCTTTCTCCCTTGCGCAGCAATCGCTCGGCCTCGGTCAGCTTCCACGTCACGCGCAGTGAGTGCGAGCCGGCCTGCTGCTCGTTGGTCAGGCGCACGACCGTGGGCGAGACCTGCGAGACGCGGATCGGGGACTGCGCCCAGGCCATCTCCTGCGTCTCGGGCTGGAGGTAGCGGTCCGACCCGACCAGGCCGTCGGTGCCGGAGAGGCTGATGCCCAGGCTGAGGAAGTCGCCGCGGCGCTGCGCCGACTCGAATTCGAGGGCCAGCACCGGGTCGGCGCCGGCGCCGTAGACGCGGGCGTAGTCGACCTGCCCGTGCCCGGTGCGCGCGCTCCACAGGTCGTTGTCCAGCTGGGTCTCGGCGTTGTGGCCGATCTGCACCTCGTACAGCCCGGGGTCGATCTTCCCGGTCTTCGCCGCGGTCGCCACCTGGACGCCGTCGATGAGCAGGCGCAGCGCCGAGCCGTCGTAGGAGCCGCTGACCGTGTGCCAGGTGTCGTACCAGTCGGCCGGGACGTCGGCCGCCACGGTCGTCCAGCCGCCGATGTCGGCGCCGAACTCCAGGGTGTCCCGGTCGCGCATCTGCACGGCGTACCCCAGGCCCTTGGTCAGGATCGGGAAACTGCCGGACCACGCGCCCGGCTTGACCCGCGCCTCGAGCCGGACGGCGTCGGTGAGGTCGAGGGCGGGGGAGCGGAAGGTGTCGACGAAGTCGTCCAGGCCGGAGAGGTCGACGGCGCCGTCCGCCACCGTGGGCTTGCCGACCAGGAAGGCGTTCTCGCCCACGAAGTAGAGCGGCTGGCGCAGGTTCTGCTCGGCCCAGTCCCAGATGAAGCCGCCCTGCATCGACGGATATCGGCGGGCCAGCGCCCAGAACTCGTCGAAGTTGCCGAGGCTGTTGCCCATCGCGTGGGCGTACTCGCCCATCACGATCGGCTTGGCGCTGCTCTGCGTCCGCGCCTCCAGCCGGGCCGGCGTCGGATAGCGCGGACCGTCCACATCGGCGAACGGCGCGTCGCCGTCCGGGCTGTTGGACTGGTGGTAGAGCAGGCGGGTCGGCTCGTGGGCGTCGGCCCAGGCGGCCATCGCGTAGTGCGCGGCGCCCAGCCCGGCCTCGTTGCCGGTGTCCCAGAAGATGACGCTCGGGTGGTTCTTGTCGCGCTCGACCATCCCGCGGAACCGGTCGGCGAACGCGGCCTGCCACTCCGGACGGTCGGCCAGGCACTGGCTCGGGCAGCTCTCGTGGTTGTGCGTCTCGATGTCGACCTCGTCGTCGATGTACATGCCGTACTTGTCGGCGAGGCGGTAGAGGTACGGATCGCTCGGGTAGTGCGAGGTGCGGACCGCGTTGACGTGCAGGCGCTTGAGCGTGAAGACGTCCTGCTTCATGAACTCCCGGGTGGCGGCGCGGCCGGTGTCCGGGTTGGTCTCGGCGCGGTTCACGCCCTTGATCAGGATGCGTTTCCCGTTGACCAGGATCTGCTTGTCCCGGACCTCGAGGTCACGGAAGCCGACCGCCTGCGACGTGGTGTGCACGACCTTGCCGTTGCTGGTGAGCTGGAGGATCAGCGTGTAGAGGTTGGGCTCCTCGGCGCTCCAGCGTTTCGCGCCCGGCACGGTCAGGCGATCGGTTCCGGTGGCGACGAGCTTCCCCTTCTCGTCGAGGAGCTTCGCGGTGACCTGACCGCTTCCCGCGATGGTGGTCCGCACGGTCATCGTCTCGCCGGCCGTCGTGACGTACGCGTCCTGGAGGTGATTGGTCTCGGTGCGGTAGAGCCACACGTCGCGGAAGATGCCGCTGTAGCGCCACTGGTCCACGTCCTCCAGGTAGGCGCCGGAGCCCCAGCGGTGCACCTGGACGCTCAGCTGGTTCCGGCCGGGCCGCAGGTGGTCGGTGATGTCGTACTCGGCCGGGGTGTAGCCGCCCTGGTCGTACCCGACGTACTCGCCGTTCACCCAGACCAGGTAATTGCTGGTCACGCCCTCGAAGCGGAGGACCGTGCGCTTGCCGTCCCACTCGGCCGGCACGGTGAACGTCTTGACGTAGGCGCCGGTCGGGTTGACGTCGCGCGGCACCCGCGGCGGGTCGTCCGGCACGATCTCGGAGGGAATGTTCCGGAAGATCGGGTGGTCGATGAAGTCGGACTGCCAGGTGTGCGGCACCTGGGCGGTCGGCCAGTCGCCGGCCTGGTCGGCGAAGTCGGCGGGCACGTCGGTCGGCTTGTCGAAGATCTTCAGCCGCCACGCGCCGTCGAGCGACATCGAGTACGGGTTGGCCGCGTTCCGCTCGGTCACGTCGGCCGCGGCCGACCGCTCGTCCGGGTACGGCCGGAGGTCGGCGTGCGGCTCCTCCTGGCCCTCCTGGGTGAGCTGTGGATCGTCGAGATAGCGGTAGATGTCGAGCGGCTCGGCGGCCGGTGGCGCCGCGAGCGACCCGGTCATCAGAAGCACGACGGCAGCGAGACGCACGGCAACCTCCCCGTAACAGATCGACAATGAACGATGTTTCTTCTTTCGGGGTCGTCCGTCAAGACTTTTAAGCGGTAATTTTGGGCGTTTCAACCGCTCTGACCCCGTTTGACGGGTTTTCCTGTAGGCCAGGTTCCCGACATTCAGGAGTGAGAGATATGAAGGCTTCCCGACTCGCCTGTGCCGCGGTGGCCACCGCGGCCCTCATCACGGGTGCCGCCACCCCGGCTCAGGCCGCCGCCAAGCTGGTCGTCGACTCGTTCGAGTTCCCGCCCGCCCCGGCCAACGGGTTCACCAGCTACAACGCCGGCGACTGGATCGGCCCGTGGGTGGTCAGCAAGGGCTCGGTCGACGTCGTCCGGGAGAACTACTGGGACGCCGCGCACGGCCGGCAGTCGGTCGACCTGTCCGGCAGCTCGGCCGGGGCGATCACCCGGACCTACCAGAAGCTCATCCCGGGTGTGAACTACCGGCTCAGCTTCCAGGTCGCCGGCAACCCCGAGTGCGGCAAGGGCCTCAAGTACGGCGACGTCTGGATCGACGGCAAGAAGGTCACCTGGTTCGTCGCCGCCCCCGCGACCAAGCTGTGGATGGACTACGACTACAAGCAGGTCGTGTTCAAGACCAAGTGGTTCTCCAAGACCGCCAAGGTGACGATCAACAGCAACTCGAACGGTTACTGCGGGCCGGTCATCGATGACGTCCGGCTGAGCCCGGCCTACTTCCACTAGGTCGTTCTTCCGGCCTCGCTCTGGCCGGAACGCTGGTTCGACAGGTGCCCGGGGATGCGACGATGGAGATCATGACCCTGGAACGCACGGTCCGGCTCCGCTTCGGGCACCTGTCCCGCGCCAGCGCGACACACACCAACCTCTCGGCCGTCCGGTCCGACGGGAACGTGCTGTGGATCGCCGGCGACGAGACGGCCACCCTCGAGCGCCTGGTGGCCGACGACCCCGTGCTGCCGCAGGAGTACGCCGAGGACGCCAGCTTCCGGCTCGCCGACTTCGTCGAGCTGCCCGGCGAGGACGCCGACGAGGAAGCCGACATCGAGGGCGTCGCCCGGCACGGTCACTTCCTCTGGGCGGTCGGCTCGCACGGCCTGCGGCGCAAGCAGATCAAGGCCAGGCACGCGGGGGAGAAGGCGATGCGCCGGCTCGGCCGGGTGGTGGGTCAGGACAACCGCCAGATCCTGGTACGCCTCCCGATCGCCACCGTCGACGGCCTGCCCACCCCGGTACGCAGCCTGGAAGCCGACGGCGAGACCCACCACGCCGCCGCGCTGGCGCCCCGCGACAACCTGCGCGAGCTGCTCGCCGACGACGAGCACCTGAGCATGTTCCTGCCCATCCCCGGCAAGGACAATGGCCTCGACATCGAGGGCATCGCGGTCCACGGCGAGCGGGTCTACCTGGGTCTCCGCGGCCCGGTGCTGCGCGGCTGGGCGTTCGTCCTGGAACTGCGGCCGTACGTCGACCCGGCCTCGCCGGCCCGGCTCCAGCTGCGCCGCTTCGACGACGGCCGGGCGTACCGCAAACACGTCCTTGATCTGAACGGGCTGGGCGTGCGCGACCTGTGCCCGGCCGGCGAGGACCTGCTCGTGCTGGCCGGGCCGACGATGGACCTGGACGGCCCGGTGCGGATCTACCGCTGGCACCAGGCGATGCGGGCGGAGCAGCCGTCGGTAGTGCGCGACGCGCTGATCACGCGCGCGGTCGAGCTCACCTTCGGCGAGGGCGACGACCACGCCGAGGGCATGGGCCTGATCGGCCCGGCCGACCGCAAACAGGCTCTGATCGTGTACGACAGCCCGGCGGTGGCCCGCTTCCACGGCGACGACATCGTCCTCGCCGACGTGATCAACCTGCCTTGATTCCATCCACTGTGTAGTGGAATCGATACGTGGCGATGATGATCTAGTCTGATGCTGATCAATCGCCCGTGGACGATGTCTGCTGACCCGGTGGAGTGGATCCGGACATGTCTGATGTGCCCAGCACCGGGCCGGTCGCCGCGTTCTGCGCCGAACTGAAGGAACTCAGCCGCGCCGCCGGGCGCAAACCGGCCGCGCTCGCCGCCACCCTGTCGATGAGCCGGGGCCAGCTGTACGCGATCATCAACGGCGAGGTCAAGCGGCCGCCCGACTTCGCTCGGTTCGTCGAGCCGTTCGTCCGGGCGTGCGGTGGCGATGACGCCGCCGTGGCTCAATGGCGGCGCCGCCACGACGTCATGGTCCGGGTGTACGACGAACTTCGCCGGCACCAGCCCGTACCCCAGCCTTCGCCGTCGCCTTCGTCGTCCCCGGACATGGAACCGCCGCCCTACGCCGCGCCCCGGCGCTGGCCGCTCGTCGTGGTCACCCTCGTCGTCGCGGTGCTTCTGTCGGCGGTGGCCGGCGTGGTGTCCGCTCATCTCGCCGCGCCGTCCGCCGGTCCGGTCGCCGCCCCGGCCTCCACCGCCCCGGTCCCGTGCGCCGGCGCCGTCCCGCCGGTCGGCGCCGACCTGATCGACGCCACCCACGGACCGGCCGACACCGCCCAGCACGCGCCCGACTGGTGGTCCAACACCGACCGGGTGCGGGCCCTGACCTTCGACCGGCACCGGTGGGACGCGTCCGTGGAGGAGGGCTCGAAAGAGCCCTATGACGTGCTGGTCGTACACAGCTGCGTGTCGATCGTGACCGCGCGGAAGTACCGGCTGTCGTTCCGCGCGTCGGCCGACCGGGCGGAGACGATCTGGGTACGGGTGCAGGACAACCAGCCGCCCACCTTCGCCGCGTCGCTCTACGAGCGGATCCCGCTCGGCGCCACCGCGCGGTCGTGGTCGTTCGACTTCATCGGCACCGTCACCACGCCCGCCGGTGAGCTGATGTTCCAGCTGGGCGGCCGGCCCGAGATGAAGGTCGAGGTCTCGGACATCCGGCTGGTGGCCGTCCAGGGGTGACCGGCGTCCGGTGTTGTCCGGCGTGCCCGAGCCGATGACCGGGGTGGACGGCCCTCCGGTCCGGTGTTGTCCGGTGTTGCGGGCGGCCGCACACGGTGTCCGCTGTCCTGGTGAGGACGACCAACCTCTCAGGAGCGATGATGACGAAGGAAACCGTACCCACCGCACCGCCCGGCGTGGTCACCGCGGCCGGCGACCGCGGGCTGGGCGAACTGGTGGAAGCGCGCAAGGAGACGAACCCGCTCGTCGGCGCCGCGATGGGGCTGGGCGCGGGCGCGGTCTGCTACGGCCTGCTGTGGGGCATCACCGCGATCGGCGAGCAGTTCTCGCTGCGCGCGGCCCAGAAGCTGGCCGGCTGGCTCGGCTTCGCCGCCTGCTTCCTGATGGTCGTCTGCATCGTGTACGTGCTGTACGTGCTGATCCGCGGCGCCCGCGCCTACTACGTGTGGTCCGGCGGCTTCGTCTACCAGCACAACACGACGATCCGGGCGATCCGGTGGCCGGAGGTGACCGAGCTGCGGGGGCGGCTCCACGAGTCCGGCGACAAGGCGGGCAAGGTCGCCGAATATCAGTTGGTGCCGGCCGAGGGCAAGCCGATCACCGTGCCCCTGGACGTCGACGACGGCCGCGACAAGCTGGTCGACGCGCTGATCGCGGCGCTGCGCGCGGAGGGCCGGCCCGTCGTCTGAGCCGGCCCGTCGTGCCGGCGAGGCTGTCGATCCGCCTGCTGACCGGCGCGGGTCGGTCAGCAGGCACTTTGTTGATGCGGGAAGAAGAACAAAGTCCCTCGGGGAGACTTGGACCATGGACGAGACGCTGCGCGAAGCCGCGGACCTGGTGGCCACGGCCGAGCGCGTGGTCATCTTCACCGGCGCCGGGATCTCCGCCGAGAGCGGCGTGCCCACCTTCCGGGAGGCGCTGACCGGCCTGTGGGAGCGGTTCGACGCCGCCAAACTGGCCACTCCCGAGGCGTTCGACGAGGACCCGGCGCTCGTCTGGGGCTGGTACGAGTGGCGCCGCGCCCTGGCGCTCACGGTCGCGCCCAACCCCGGTCACATCGCCGCCACCGAGATCCTGGCCGACGCCGGCCACGCCACGCTGATCACCCAGAACGTCGACGACCTGCACGAGCGCGCCGGCGCCACCGGCGTGCTGCACCTGCACGGCAGCCTGTTCACGCCTCGCTGCTCGGCGTGCGCCCGGCCGGCCGCCCTGTCGCCGGCGCCCGACGGCGAACCGGGCCGCATCACGCCGCCGCCGTGCGACCGGTGCGGCGCCCCGATCCGCCCCGGCGTCGTGTGGTTCGGCGAGGCGCTGCCCACGGATGGCCTGGAGGCAGCCGTCGAGGCCGCGGCCAACGCGGACGTGCTGATCAGCGTCGGCACGTCCGGCCTGGTCTACCCGGCCGCCGAGATCCCCCAGGTCACCGCCCGCATGGGTGGCGCGGTCATCCAGGTCAACCCCGAGCCGACGCCGCTCGACCCGGTGGCCCGGGTCAACCTGCGCGGCCCGTCGGCCGAGATCCTCCCGGCGCTGCTGCGCCAGAGCCGGCCGTCGACGTGACCTCCTCGTGCGCGCCCAGCGCCAGATAGATGGCGAAGAAGTGCCGCGTCGACGGCGCGAGGTCGAGTCCCATGATGACGTCCACCGGCAGGAACCTCATGTCCCGGCCCTCGCCGAGCCGCACATCGGAGTCGTCGCGCGGCGTCGTGGCCGCGAAGGTGTGCTCCAGGTAAGGGGTCCCGGTCCCGGCCTCCAGGGTCTCGGTGATGTGCCCCGAGAACAGCGGTCTCAACGAGCCGGCCACGTCGAGGCCGGCCTCCTTCAGCACCTCACGACCAGCCGCGGCCGCCGGCTCCTCACCGGGCTCCACCGCGCCGCCCGGCAGGCACCACATGTCCGGGCAGGTCGGCGCGTTCTCGTCCCGATGTTGCAGCAGCACCCAGCCCGCACTGTTCACCACGAAGACCGACACACCCTGCTGGAGAACCTTCACGGCGTCGTTCCACCTTGTCAAAATCGTTTCGCTCGCGCGCGCGGCCGCCGCCACCCCCACCCCGGCACTGGGTGGGTGTCAACGTAGCCGGGAAATGTGGCGGATCTGTGGCTATCCACAGGGGTTCGGGCACGGTGAAGGTCACAGCTCGCCCGGACGGCGCCGGCACTAACGTGGTCGCATGCGGATGTTGGTGGATGGGGCCTGGGTGGACGCTGCGTCGGGGGCGACCACGGTGGCCGTCAGCCCGGCCACGGGTGAAGAGCTCGGCACTGTGCCCGAAGCAGATCGCGACGACGCCCGCGCGGCGATCGCGGCGGCCCGGAAGGCCGCGCCACAGTGGGCCCGGGTCTCGGCCTTCGAGCGGGCCGCCCTCCTCCACCGGGTCGCCGACGTCATCGAGTCGAGGCGTGACCCCCTGGCGCGGACGCTGACGCTCGACCAGGGCAAGCCGCTGCGGGCCGAGGCGTACGACGAGGTGGACGAGCTGGTCGCCTACTGGCGGATGGCCGCCGAGGACGGCAAGCGGCTCGGTGGCCTGCTGCCCAACTCCGCGTCCACCGGCAAGCGGGCGCTGCTGGTGCGTCGGCCGCGCGGTGTGGTCGGGGTGATCACGCCGTGGAACTGGCCGTACACGATGCCCGCCGAACTGATCGCGCCCGCGCTCGCGTCGGGGAACACCGTGGTGTGGACGCCGGCCCCGACCACCTCGATCGCGGCCGGCGCGCTGGCCGAGTGTGTGGCCGAGGCCGACCTGCCGCCGGGCGTGCTCAACCTGGTCACCGGGCCGGGCGCGGTGGTGGGCAACGAGATCGCCGGCCACCCGGGCGTCGACGCGGTCGCGTTCATCGGGTCGACGGCCACCGGGCGGCTGGTCGCCGAGGCGGCCGTGGGCAAGGCGACGCTGCTCGAGATGGGCGGCAACGGGCCGCTGGTGGTGCTGGCCGACGCCGACCTCGACCGGGCGGTGGAGGGCGCGCTCGCCGCGTGTTTCCTCTGCGCGGGGCAGAGCTGCACGGCCGGCGAGCGCCTGCTCGTGCACGAGTCGGTGCGCGACGACTTCGCGGCGCGGCTGGCCAAGGCGGTGACCGAGGGGGTCCGGCTGGGCGACCCGCTGGACGACGCCACCACGATGGGCCCGCTGAACAACGCGGCCGTCGCGGCCAAGATGGACGAGCACGTCGCCGACGCTCTGAACCGGGGCGCCCAGGCGCTGACCGGCGGCTCGCGGGCCACCGGGTTCGCCTCCGACCTGTACTGGCCGGCGACCGTGCTCACCGGCGTACCCCAGGATTCTCTCGCCGCGACCGAGGAGACCTTCGGACCGATCGCCCCGATCGTCGGCATCGGCTCGGTCGAGGAGGCGATCGAGCTGACCAACGCGTCGCGGTACGGGCTGCTCGCCGCCGTCTACACCGCCGACCTGAGCGCCGGGCTGGCCTTCGCCGACGCGGTGCGCACCGGCTGGGTCAACATCAACGAGTCCACCAACTACTGGGAGTCGCACCTGCCGTTCGGCGGCCGCGCCGGATCGGACAGCGGGCTCGGCCGGGTCGGCGGCGCCCACCCGATGGAGGCGTTCACCGAGCTCCAGACCGTGATCATCGGCTGATCGACAGGATGCGCCCTAGACCGCGATGTGCATCCGCTCGCACAATCCGCGCAGCTCGGCGCCGCCGGCCTCGCGCCGGGAGCGTTCCAGCAGCGACCGCACCGTCTCCTGGGCCGTCGACGAGGTGTGCACGTGTTGCGGCGCCACCCGTTCCGCGGTGAGCAGGTAGCGGATCGCCTCGCGGTCGCGCCCCTTCATGGCGGCCAGCGCCCGGCCCGCGTCGGCGTAGTAGAACACCTGCCGGCACCCGAACGGCAGCACGGCCGGGTTGGTGGTCGCGGCGATGCCGGCCGCGGTGTCGGGCTCGCCGCCGTCCACCTCGATGCCGATCCGCCAGATGTCCACATTGGTCGGTCCGAAGGTCAGCCCCAGCGCCGGGCTCTCGCCGGTCCGGGCGGCCAGCCCCGCCGCCTCCGCCGTCCACCCGCGGCTGTCCTCGACCCGTTTCAGACCCCGGCTCGCGTACGCCGAGACGAGCTGCAACGTGCCGACCGTCTCGAGGGCGCCCGGCAGGCCCAGATGAGGCTGCATCTCGTCCACCGCACGTCCGGCGATCGCCAGCCCGCGCTGGAACGCGTCGGCGGCCAGCGCGGCATTGGCTCGCGCGTATCCGGCGTACCCGATCAGCACCGGATCTTCCGTCGCGGCCGCCGCCTCCCGGCACCGCTCCGCGGCCAGCCACGCCTCGGCCGGATGCCCCAGGTTGCGCACCGCGCCCGACGCCAGGAACGTCGCGTGGCACAGCATCCGCAGCGCGACCTGCCGCTGCGCCGGGTCCTCGGCCAGCGCGTGCAGATCGCGGAGCAGGTCCGGCAGCACGCGCGCGGCCCCCGCGTAGTCGCAGGCCCGCCGCAACGTCTCGACCAGGTCGAGGGTGCGGGTCAGCTCTTGCACGGTGAGCGCCGGCCGGTCGGCGGGCTCGTTCAGGTCGGTCTCGATCAGCGCCTGGTGGATGGCGTGCACCCCGGCATGCGCGGCCAGCGCGTTGCGGTCGCCGGACGGCACGAACATCCCGGCCAGCTCGACGGTCGAGCACTCCAGCGCGGTGGCGATGTCCGCGAGCACGAACCGGTTGTCGGCCGCCTGCCGCCCCCGTTCGATGCGGCTCCAGGTGGCATGCGAGATCCCGGCCCGGCTCGCGGCGTGGCGTACGCTCCAGCCCCGCAACAGCCGCCGGTGCCGGATCCGTTCCCCGATGGTCAGCGTGTCCATGACCTGACGCTAACCACGGTCACCACGGGTGGTGGTACGCATCCGCACCGCTCAATCCGCCCTGGTCACCCGATCGGGGGAGACAAGGTGGACTTCCCACCCCAAATCGCGGTCAAGAGCTTCATGTCGCACCTGGGTGGATGGTGCAGACCGCAGCTCCCGCCGAGGCCGGGCGCGATCAGCCTGGCCGCTGGCGCGTCCATAACGGCCGCCCGCGCCCTTCATTCTGCGTGCGTGGTCACCCAGAAAACCCCTCGTGCCCGCCGAGGACCGTGCGGGGCGGAACTGATCGTGGCTGGCTGTGGGCGGTAGCGTCGGCGGGATGAGGGCCTTGATCGTTCGCGGCGGGTGGGAAGGTCACCAGCCGGTGGCGTGCACCGAGCTCTTCCGCGGCTTCCTGGAAGGGCACGGCTTCGAGATTCGAACGGCCGACACCCTCGAGGTGTACGCCGACCGCGCCGAACTCGCCGCCGCCGATCTGATCGTGCAGTCGTGGACACGCGGCGAGTTCACCGAGGAGCAGGAGAACGGGCTGGTCGACCGGGTCCGTGACGGGGCCGGGTTCGCGGGGTGGCACGGTGGCGTGCTGGCCGTCGGGTTCCAGGCGTGGCGCTACCAGTTCATGGTCGGCGGGCGGTTTCTGGTGCACCCGGGGGATTTCGTCGACTACCGGGTGCGGTTCGCGGACGACCATCCGATCGCGGCGGGGCTCGACGACGTCGACGTGCACACCGAGCAGTACTACGGCCACGTCGACCCCTCGCTCACCGTGCTCGCCACCAGCGTCTTCGACGGCGGGCACGGTTACCCGGAGACCGCGGGGGTGGAGATGCCGATGGCGTGGGTGCGGGAGCACGGCGCCGGGCGGGTCTTCGTGAGCACGCTCGGGCACGGGCCGGACGATCTGGCCGTGCCACAGACCCGGACGCTCACCGAGCGCGGGCTGCTGTGGGCCGCCGGGATCACTTGATCAGCAGGTCGAGGCCGAGCCAGCCGGCCAGGTCGTCGAGTTCGGCGTGGACCGCCGCCCGATCGAACGGCACGTCTTCGTGGATCGCGTCGACCCGGAGCACGCCCGCGGCCCGATCGGTGGTGGCGTCGACCTTACCGACTAGTTGGTCACTAAGCAGGATCGGCAGGGCCCAGTAGCCCCAGCGCCGTTTCGCCGCCGGCTTGTACATCTCCAGCTGGTAGTCGTACTCGAAGATCTCGGTCATCCGCTTGCGGTCGTAGACGAGCCGGTCGAGCGGGGACAGCAGCGCCGTGCGGCCCTCGAAATCTCGGCCGAGGTACGCCGGGTCGACGCGCCATTTCCCGCGTACCCCCTCGATCGTGGCCGGCTCACCGGCCTCGCCCACATGGTTGGGCTCGCCGGGCACGGCCGTCGCGCGGGCCCGGGCGATGCCGAGGGCGTGCAGCCGGCGCTCGTCGCGGATGCGATTCGCCTCGTCGGGCGGGACCGGCGGGTCGTCGGGGTAGACGCGTTCGGCGAGGTCCCACAGCCGGTCGCGGCCGCGGCGCCCGACCACGGCCACCTCGCCGCGGGCGGCCATCTGGTCGAGCAGGCGGATCACGTTGCGGTCGTTGTTCCAGCCCGAGGAGCGCCACGGGACGATGGTCAGGTCGGGGAAGGCGCGGGCGGTCAGCGGGTTCTCGTCGTAGAGGCGGGCCAGGATGTGGCGGCGGCACTCGTCGTTCGCGGCCACCCAGTCCTCCAGCGCCGCCTCCCACTCGCTGACCTCGCCGCGGCCGGGCCAGTCGGCCATGTCGGCGCGGAACAGCGCGATGTCCTCGGCCGGGCGGATCATCATGTTCAGCTCGATCAGCGACTGGCCGGCCAGCGCGGCGGCAAGGTCTTCCGGCGCGTACGCCGGGCCGAGGCGGCTCCAGAGGATCAGGTCGGCGTTCGGCGCGACGGCGGCCGTCTGGTCGTACTGCAGAAGGGTGAGCCGTTGGATGACCGCGGTCAGGTCTGGTGGCCGTGCGTGATCAAGCAGTTGCGCGGTGATCGCGATCTGCCGGGCCTCGGCGCGAGTGAGCTGGTGAACGGCCATGCGGGCAGGTTAGCGGGCCCGGAAGACAGTCTCTCTGAATACGAAGGAATCATGGATCGGGTTCATCTTCCCCCTCACTTTGCACGATTGACTTCGATCTTCCGCCGCGCGTGCGCCGAGCGGGCCGAACCGCGTTGATCAGGAGTAAGGTCCGCGACGGCGTGCCGGGCTGATATCGGAGGGGAAATCGGGATGAGCATGCCCCTGCATCCGGGCGAGGCGACCTGGCTCGGTGACTACGAGTTGGTGGGGCGGTTGGGCCGTGGCGGTATGGGCACGGTCTACCTGGGACGGGCACCGGACGGCGGCAAGGTCGCCATCAAGGTGATCCGGGCCGAACTGAGCGACCACGAGTTGCGCGCCCGGTTCCGCAGCGAGGTGAACCGGCTGCGTCAGGTGCCGTCGTTCTGCACCGCGGCCGTGCTGGACGCCGACGTCGACCACGACCCGGCGTACATCGTCGTGGAGTACGTGGACGGCCCCAGCCTGGCCGACGTGGTCCGCGACCGTGGCCCGCTGTCGCCGCAGAAGCTGCACAGCGTGGCCATCGGCATCACCACCGCGCTGTCCGCGATCCACGGGGCCGGCGTCATCCACCGCGACCTCAAGCCCGAGAACGTGCTGCTCCCGGTAGGCGGGGTCAAGGTCATCGACTTCGGGATCGCCCGTACGCTCGACGCGACCAGCCTGCACACGCGCACCGACCAGATGGTCGGGACGGTCGCCTACATGGCCCCGGAACGGTTCGCCTCGGACGGCAGCCGCACGGTCACGCCGGCCGCGGACATCTTCGCCTGGGGTGTGATGGTGGCGTACGCGGCCACCGGGCGCACGCCGTTCGCGGCCGGTTCGCCGCCCGCCACCGCGATGCGGATCCTCTCCCAGCCGCCGAACCTGGACGGGCTCACCGAACCGATCCGCGGCCTGGTCGACCGGGCGCTGGCCAAGGACCCGGCTCAGCGGCCGACCGCGCGGCAGCTGCTCGACGCCCTGCTCACCGAGGACACGGTGGTCATGTCCGCGCCGGTCGCGCGGCCGATCGCTCAGCGCGTGCCCCGCTCGGTCGAACGTCTCACCGCACGGACCGCCCGCCGCCGCAAGCGCAACGCTTTCGCCGCGGCCGGCGGCGCGGTCGCCCTCACCGCCGCCGCCGTGCTCGGCTTCGCCCTCGTGCCCTCGCTCGGCCGGGCCGACGCGCCCGAGGCGCCGCGGCCAGGCAGTGTCGCCGTCCAGCGCGCGGGCGGCACCGCGGCCACCGACCCGTCGAGCCCGCCACGCAAGCCGGCCGCCGCGCCCGCACCGGCGACGAAGGCCGCGACCCCCAGCGCGATGCTCGAGCTGCTGTCACGGATGTTCCCCGACCGCACCCTGTCCCGGGGCGCCACCGTGGACGACGGCGACCGGATCTGGGCGCAGGTGCTGATGGACGGCGGCGACGGCCCCGGCCGCGTGTCGATCGAGGTCACCCGGGACAAGAACCCCGATTCCCAGGTACGCACGACCGGCCCGAAGATCACCGTCGAGCACCAGGAGAGCAACTGCATCCAGAACGTGCTCGTGCGGTCCGACTGGGACGACGGCACCCACGTCTTCCTGGCCGTGTCCACCTGCCTGCCGTGGGACGGCGCCGGCAACCCCGAGACCGCGCCGCCGCTGACGGTCACCGAGGCGCGCAAGGTCGTCTCCGACCCGCGCTGGGGCGTCACGATGGACGCCGACCTGGTCACCGCCGGCGCGAAGAACTACCCCAAGCTGATCAAGGTCGGCTGACCGGCCCGTCGCGATAAAGCAGTGTGCGGCGGCGCCCCGCTCTCGTACGGTGGTGCCCATGTCGCTCGAAGCCGCGCGTGCCGCCGACGTGCTCGCCGCGCTGTCCAGCCCGATCCGCCTGAGCGCGCTGGCCGAACTCACCCGCCGCGGCCCCGAGGGCGCCACGATCGCCGAGCTGGCGTACGCGCTGGACGCCTCGGTGCCGCAGACCGGTGACGCCTGCGCCCGCCTCGTCGCGCTGTCCCTGGCCACCGGCTCCGGCAACGGCGTCTACCGGGCCCGGCCCGAGGGCCTGCGCGAGGCGTCGGCCGCGGTCGACCGCCTCCAGCCGATCGCCCCGCTCCTGGAGTCGTACCCGCAGCTCCGGGGCTATTTCGCCCACGGACGCCTGGCGTCGCTGCCACCCACCCTGAGCGAGCGCTACACCCAGCTCGGCGAGTTGCTGGCCCGCTTCCTCGCCCTCGACGGCCTCTACACCGAGGACGAGATCAACCAGCGCCTGGCCGCGGTCACCGACGACGTCGCCGGCGTCCGCCGCATGATGGTCGACACGGGCTGGCTGGAACGAGACCGAGCAGGCACGAATTACGGTGCTGGCCGCTCGGTCCCCACCGCCTGAAGCAGGTCTACCTACCCGCGTCCTTGCGGCTCTTCTGGCTGGTGTGCCACTCCACCGCCTCCGCTGCTTCGTGGTATTCGAGCAGGTGTTGACCGGCAACCGCGGCGAGGATGTCCCGCACCTCGGTCGGCGACGAGTAGAAGAATTCCCGCTGCTGGTTCACCAGGTTGACCTTGCGGTCGGCGAGCGTCTGATGCAAGCGGGCCTCGAGCCCGACGGCATCGTCGCTGAAGATCAGAGCGTGGGTGTCGAAGCGGAACGGGACGCTGGCGTCGCCCAGTTCCCTGATCCGGTCGCTGGGCTCCAGCCGGCGAGTCATCCCGATCTTGACCATGCCGGGACCGAAGGCGCCGATGTTGCTGATCACGTAGACGTAACCGGCGCGGATGTTGGCTTCACGTTCCTCGACACCGTGGATGGCGCCGGCGATCTCGTCCAGCTTGCCGGCGAGCTGCTCGGCGCCCGCGGCGTCGCCCTGATCCCGCATGCGTTGCAGGACGGCCCGGTAGTGGGCCTGTTCCTTGAGGAGCCGGGCCTTCTCGCGCTCGAACTCGCGCTGGGCCCGTTCCTCCTCGCGCTGTTGTTCCCGCTGAGCGCGGATCCGCTCCTTCTCCTGCTCGACCTTGCCGAGATGGTCGGCGGTGAGCCTGATCTCCGACAGCCGAGCCCGGTGGTACTCGGCGGAGATCACGATGTCCATCGTCTTGCCGAGCCGGGCAATGGTGTCCCGGACCTTGGTCAGCCGGTCGGTGACCGCGATCAGCCGATGTGGACGTACGGTGCGAACGCAGTTGTCGGCCTCGGCGTTGTAGGCGCGCAACATCAACTTGGAGAAGTCGCGAACCATCGCCATGCCCTCGCGAGCGGACCCGTTCACGGTCCAGTTCGTCGTCGCGTTGACCGCCGCGTCCGAGCGTGTCATCGATTTGATCTTGTCCTTGATGCCCGCCAGCCGGGCCTTGTAGGCGACCGCGTCCTCCAGCGGATGCAGGTACTCGTAGATGCCGGCTTCCTGCAGGATCGCGGTCTCCTGCACCGCGACCAGCTGCTGCCGCAGCGCGGCCAGTTGTGCTGTCGCCACCGCGGCCTGCTCCCGGGCAACGTCACGTTCGTGGACCAGGCGAGCTGCCTCGCCGCGCAGGAGCCCCGGGTCGAGACCCAGGATCCGTCTCAGCTCGCTGTTCGAGGCCTCCACCGCGGCCGTGAGCCGATCCATCTCGGTCTGTAGCGCGACGTTTCGCTGTGACAGCCTGGTGTTCTCGTCCCGTGCCCCGGCCACGACGATTCCCAAGGCGTTGACCTCGGCTTCGAGCTCCTTGCGCCGCCCGCCGAACAACCCGGCGGACGCCTTCACCGGCAGGACCGGCTCGGCCGCCTGGTTGGTCAGCGCGCTGCTCACGGGAGCGCGCCAGAACTGCCATCCAGGCGGCGCCGGAGGCCAGCTCGGATCAGGGGCCCACCCGGGCGGTGGAACCCAGCCGTCAGGCGGTTGGGGCCAGCCGGGAGGCGTGACGAACACTTGACCGGTCACGCGGACCACCGGCCCTCGGGGCATTCGGATGACGGGGCGGGAAGCATCGATTCACGGTAGGACGCGCCCTCTCCGATGTGGAC
The DNA here is from genome assembly GCF_040682035.1 of Actinoplanes sp. NPDC051470. Classification (NCBI taxonomy): domain Bacteria; kingdom Bacillati; phylum Actinomycetota; class Actinomycetes; order Micromonosporales; family Micromonosporaceae; genus Actinoplanes; species Actinoplanes sp. NPDC051470. The sequence goes on along the minus strand of NZ_JBFBAA010000003.1, from coordinate 391,028 downwards.
GCCTTTACGGTCCGCGTTTTCGGACCAACGGACCGTGTCCTCCGCCGGTCACCTGGTCAGGACTCCCGGACGACCAGGTGGCTGGGCACGATGTGGACGCCGGGGGTGGGGTGGCCGTCGATGGCGGCCAGGAGGAGGTCGCCGGCTCGGTGGCCGATTTCCTCCAGGCCCAGGTCGACGGTGGTCAGGGGTGGGCGGGCGGCCTCGGCGATGACGCCCCAGTTGTCGATGCCGACGACGCCGGCCTGCATGGGCAGGGAGACGCCGGCCTCGCGCAGGCCGTCCAGGACGCCGCGGGCGATCACGTCGTTGCCGCAGAAGACGCCGTCGACGTCGGGGGCCGTACGCAGCACCTGCGCCACCGCGAAGCGGCCCCACGCCTCGGTCCAGCTGCCGAACAGCGGCTCGCCGACCATCTCGAGGTCGAAGGCGGCCAGGGACGAGGCGGCGCCGGACGCGCGTGACCGGGCCGACTCGTGCGACTGCGGGCCGGTGATGTGGGCGATGCGCCGGCGGCCGGTCTTCACCAGGTGTTCGACGGCCAGGTGGGCGGCGCCCCGTTCGTCGCTGACCACGCTGCAGTCGTGCGGGTCGCGGCTGCGGCCGAACGCGTACACCACCGGAACCGGCAGGTTGTCGGCCAGCGGCTCGCGGGCGTCGGTGCGGCGGCCGGCCACGATGATGCCGTCGACCTGGCGTTCCAGCAGCTTGCGCAGGTGGTGCTGTTCGCGGATCGGGTCGTCGCGGCTGTCGCAGAGGAAGGCGATCATCTCGCCGACACCCAGCGAGTCCTCGACGCCGCGGGTCATCGGGATGCTGAACCGGCCGTAGCTGTCGGTGGTGATGATGCCGACCGTGAAGGTGCGGCCGCTGAGCAGGCTGCGGGCCACCGCGTTGGGGGTGAAGCCCAGCTGGTCGGCCGCCGCGCGTACCCGGGCCCTGGTCTCCGCACGCAGCGTGCCGCGGCCGTTGAGCGCCTTGGACGCCGTGCCCAGCGAGACACCCGCGAGGGCGGCGACGTCGGCGATCCCGACGCGGCGGGTGGCCGGAACTGTCATCGCCACAGCCTAGACAGGAAAACGTTTTCCCTCCAAGTGAAGCGGCATTCTCGATTAGAGAACACTGCAACGAGCGCTTGACCAGCGGACAAGCGCCCTCCTAACTTGGCGGTTGAACAAACGGTTTCCTAGAAGTTTCCGGAAGCGGAGGCCCTGTGAGCACCCCCGTCGCCCCACGCGGCAAGACCCGTCTCGTCCCGGCCGAAGGGCGTCTCGACGCGGGCGAGTTCCTCGGCGCCTGGCAGGAGCTGAACGCGGCCGCGACCATCCCGCACTGCGTCGAGAACCTCGAGACCTCCGGCGTGGTCGACAACTTCCGCCGCCTCGCCGACGGTGGCGCGGACGGCCCGGCCGGCGAGTTCCGCGGCTTCTGGTTCGCCGACTCCGACCTCTACAAGACGCTCGAGGCGATCGGCTGGGAGCAGGCCCGCAGCGGCGCCCGGGACCACACGGCGCTGCTCGACGAGGTGGCCGCGCTGTTCGAGCAGGTGCAGACCAGCGAGGGTTACCTCAACACCTACGTCCAGGGCACGCCGGGCGAGACCGAGTTCGCCCACCCCGAGTACGCCCACGAGCTCTACTGCGCCGGCCACCTCATGCAGGCCGCCGTGGCGCTGCACCGGGGGAGTGGCGACGAGCGGTTTCTGACCGTGGCCCGGCGGCTCGGCGACCTGGTCGTGACGCGGTTCGGCGACGACGGCGAGCCGCTCATCGACGGTCACCCCGAGGTGGAGACCGCGCTGGTCGAGCTCTACCGGGAGACCGGCGAGCCGGCCTACCTGCACGCCGCCGAGCTCCAGATCGAGCGCCGCGGGCACCGGTGGCTGGAGCCCGGCCGGTTCGGCTCGCTCTACTACCAGGACCACCTCCCGGTCCGCGAGAACGCCGAGGCGCTCGGGCATTCGGTGCGCCAGCTCTACCTCGCCGCCGGGGTCACCGACCTCTATCTGGAGAACGGCGACGAGACCCTGCTGGCCGCGATGGAGAGGCTGTGGGACTCGGCCTTCCGGACCAAGCTCTACGTCACCGGTGGGCACGGTTCGCGGCACCGCGACGAGGCGTACGGCGACCCGTACGAACTGCCGCCGGACCGCGCGTACGCGGAGACCTGCGCCTCGATCGCCGCCTTCCAGTGGTGCTGGCGGCTGCTGCTCGCCACCGGCCGGGCGCGCTACGCCGAGGAGATGGAACGGGCGCTGCTGAACGCCATCGCCGCCTCCACCGCGTCGACCGGCAGGGCGTTCTTCTACTCCAACCCGTTGCAGTTGCGCACCGGCCACGAGGGCTCGGACGAGGATTCACCCAGCGAGCGGCTCCCCTGGTACGCCTGCGCCTGCTGCCCGCCGAACCTGGCCCGGCTGCTCGCCTCGCTCGGCGGCTACGCGGCGACGTCCGACGACTCCGGCCTCCAGTTGCATCTGCTCGCGGCGGGTACCTACGAAGCGCCCGGCATGACGGTCACCGTGCTCACCGCGTACCCCAGCGATGGTGAACTGACGATCAGCGTGCGGGGCGCCGGTGAGCTTGCCATCCGCGTGCCGGCCTGGGCGAGCGGCGCCTCCATCGACGCGGCCGGGTCCGACGGCGAACCCGTGCCGGGCGAATACCTTCGAGTGTCCGGTGTGGATGGTGAGACGATCCGGCTGAGCCTGCCGATGACGCCGCGGCTGGTGCGCGCCGACGACCGGGTGGACGCCGTCCGCGGCTGCGTGGTCGTCCTCCGCGGCCCGCTGGTCTATTGCATCGAGCAGGCCGACCTGCCCGGCGGCGTGCTGGTCGAACAGATCCGGCTCGACCCGGCCGCGCCCATCTCGGTCGAGGGCGACCGACTCCGCCTCACCGGTCGGGCGGCCGCCCTGAACACCGAGCTCTACTCGGCCGCGGGTGACGGCGAGGCGGGCGAACCGATCACCTTCACCGCGATCCCGTACCACTCCTGGGCCAACCGTGGACCCGGCGCCATGCGGGTCTGGATACCCACTCTCTGAAGAAGGTCGAAGAAGATGATCAGGAGATCCACCCCGCTCGCGGTGACCGCCGCGACGGCTGCTCTCGCCCTCGCCGTCACGGGGTGCGGTGGGGGCGACACCCCGGAGTCCAGCGCCACCGACAAGCCCACCGGCAACGCGACCCTGTGGGTCCGGGACAGCCAGAAGGGCTTCATCAACCTGCTCACCGACCAGTACAACAAGACCCACGACGGCAAGATCCAGGTCACCGTGATCCCGGCGGCCAGCTTCGTGCAGAAGTTCGGCACCGCCGCGCAGACCGGCTCCGGACCCGACATCGCCTCGATCGACCTGGTCTACCTGCCGTTCTTCGCCTCCAAGGGCGTGCTCGACGACCTGACCGAGGTGCAGAACCAGCTCACCTGGAAGGACGCGCTGAGCCCGGCGCACCGCAAGCTCGCCGAGTACGAGGGCAAGGTGTACGCGCTGCCGTTCACCGCCGAGGCGTCGATGATCTTCTACAACAAGGACCTGTTCACCAAGGCCGGCCTGGACCCGTCAAAACCGCCGACGACCTTCGACGAGATGCTCAACGCCGCCCGGAAGATCCACGCGCTGGGCAAGGACTACTACGGCTTCACGATGGCCGGGCAGTGCGGTGGCTGCAACGTCTTCGAGGTGGCGCCGCACATCTGGGCGAGCAAGGGCGACATCCTGTCCGAGGACGGCAAGACCGCGCAGTTCACCAGCCCGGAGGTCACCGACGTCCTGACGTTCTACCGGCAGATGTGGACCGAGGGCCTGATGCCGCCGAACGCCAAGACCGACAACGGTTCCATCCAGGGCACCACGTTCCAGGGCGGCAAGACCGGCATGGTGACGCTCGGCGCGTTCTACGTGCAGACGCTGATGGCCGACAAGAAGGTCGACTTCGGGGTCACGCCGATCATGGGCAAGGACGGCGGCACGGCGTCGTTCGCCGGCGGCGACGAGATCGCGGTGACCAAGAGCGCGAAGAACAAGGCCGTCGCGTACGACTTCGTCAAGTGGGCCACCAGCGAGGAGGCGCAGATGATCCTGGCCAAGAACTCGATCGTCCCGGTCCGCACCGACCTGATCGACAAGATCTACGCGCCGATCGACCCCCGCTACAAGCCGCTGGGCGAGGCCATGTCGACCGGGCAGACGCCCTACAGCGTGGTCGAGAACGGCATCATCAACGACAACAACGGCCCCTGGGCCACGCTGATCAACCAGGGTGTCTTCGGCGCCGGTGACATCAGGCAGGCGCAGGAGACGGCCAACAAGGCGGCCCAGGCCATCATCGACAAGGGCGCCTGACCTTCCATGAGCTCCCGCCGCGGCCGGCCCGTCGGCCGCGGCGGGTCCCCTTCCCGGGAGTCCTACCAATGACCGAGACTTTGGCTCATCCGGCGACTGAGATCGCGCCGTCGGAACCCAGGCGGCCCTGGCTCACGAACCGGCGCCGCCGTCAGCTCATGGGCCTGCTGCTGGTGTCGCCGGCGCTGGTCGTCGTGATCGTCTTCTTCCTCGTGCCGCTGGTGATGACGTTCTGGATGTCGTTGCACGACTGGCCGCTGCTCGGCGACCACGAGTTCGTCGGCCTGGCCAACTACAAGCAGGCCGTGGACGACACCGAGTGGACGAACGCGATCTGGTTCACCCTGAAGTACACGCTGCTGATCACGCCCGCGCTGCTGATACCGGCGCTGATCCAGGCCTTCCTGGTGAACCGGCCCGGTCGCGGGGCGCGGTTCTTCCAGACGATCTTCTTCCTGCCGGTGGTGATCGGCTTCGCCGCCGGGGCGTACCTCTGGCTCTATCTGGCCCAGCCCGGCCTGGGCCCGCTCGCCGACCTGTCGGCCAAGCTGGGTTTCTCCGACTCGACCGACAACTGGTTCGCCACCGGCACCAGCGCGCTGCTCCTGGTCAGCCTCATGGTGGTGTGGAAACAGACCGGCATGCAGATGATCCTGCTGCTGTCCGGCCTGCAGTCGATTCCGGACGAGCTGAACGAGGCCGCGCGGATCGACGGGGCCGGCCGGTGGAAGGCGTTCCGCTACATCACGCTGCCGCTGCTGCGGCCGACGCTGGCCCTGGTGCTGGTCTTCTCGGTCGCCGGTTCGCTGCTGGCCTTCGACCAGTTCTTCATCATGACCGCGGGCGGCCCGTCCAACACGACGATCACCGCCGTCTACCAGATCTACCGCACCAGCTTCATCAACTTCGATCTCGGGTACGGCGCCGCGCTGTCCGCCATGCTGATGGTGGTCCTGGCCGCGGTCAGCGCCGCGCAGATGCTTCTGCTGCGGAGGACGGACCACTCATGAACGCCATAACCGAGGTTCGACGGGCCGTCCCGCGCGCGGCCTGGTGGGCCATCTGCGTCTGCCTGTCCGTCATGGTGGTGTATCCGCTCTACATCATGGTGTCGCAGTCGTCGAAGCCGGTCGGCGAGGCGACCCGGAACCCGCCCACCCTGTTCCCGCACGCCCTGTCGGCCGACAACTTCAAGGCGCTCAGCAACACCGGCCAGGTCGGCATCTGGACGCACATCTCGAACAGCGTGATCGTCTCGATCGGCGCCACCCTGCTCACGGTCGCCCTGGCCACGCTGGCCGGCTACTCGTTCGCGAAGCTCCGCTTCCGTGGCAGCGGCCTGCTGTTCTTCGTCATCCTGGCCACCTTCATGATCCCGTTCCAGGCCATCATCACGCCGCTGTTCTCGATTCTGCACGGCCTGGGCCTGAGCAACACCCTGCTCGGCCTGACCCTGGTCTACACCACGTTCCAGCTGCCGTTCGGCATCTTCCTGATGCGCAACAGCTTCGCGGCGCTGCCGGCCAGCATCGAGGAGGCCGCCCTGATCGACGGCTGCGGCTTCTTCTCGGCCATGAGCCGCGTCATGCTCCCGGTCGCCATCCCCGGCGTGATCAGCACGGCCCTGTTCACGTTCTTCACCAGCTGGAACGAGTTCTTCGCCGCGCTCATCCTGGTCACCGACGAGACCAAGTTCACCCTGCCGGTCACCCTGACCGTCCTGGCCTCCAACCAGATGGGCACCCTGAACTGGGGCGTCATGCAGGCCGGCGTCGCCGTCACCGCCATCCCGTGCATCGTGCTGTACCTGCTGCTCCAGCGCTACTACGTGAGCGGTCTGGTCGCCGGCGCGGTCAAATAACCCCCGATCAAGAGCACGATGTCGTGCCTGGGTGGGTGGCACTGACCGCAGCTCCCGGCGCCCCTCTGTCAAGGGGTGTCGGGAGCTGCGGTCTGCACGCCCCACCCAGGTGCGACCGCAAGCTCTTGATCTGATGGTCGCGAACCGGCGTCGGAGGCGGGCGGTTCGGCCAGCGCTCGGGCTGCGCGCCGGATCACCTTCTCGCCCGCCGTCCTGGACGACGTCGCCGCCCGCAGCGAGGGCGTGACGGCCTCCTTCATGAAGGAGCTGGTGCGCCGGGCCGTCCTGATCGCCACCGACGACGACCTGGCCGGGGCCGTCCAGGAGATGCTGGCGGAGGTGGCGGGTTGGACCGCTACGAGTCGGTGAGGCCCCAGCGTTTGCGCAGCGAGGTGTCGGCGAGGTTGAAGAGCAGGTCGATCATGATGCCGATCACCAGGACCACGATGATGTAGCTGATCACCAGGCTGGATTCGAACAGGTCGCGAGCATTCTGCATGCGGACGCCGATGGAGACGGCGCCGGGCACGATGACCAGGAGCTCGCCCGCCATCAGGCTGCGCCAGGAGAAAGCCCAGCCCTGCTTGAGGCCGGACACGAACGACGGCAGGGACGCGGGCAGGATCAGGTGGCGGTACTTCGCGAAACCCTTCATGCCCAGCACCTGGCCCACCCGCAACCAGGTGCGGGGGACGTAGTCGATGCCGCTGATCAGGCCGTTGGCCACGGACGGGGCGGCGCCGATCACGACGACGAACAGGATCGCCTTCTCGCCCAGCTGGAACAGCAGGATGGCCAGCGGGAACCACATGATCGACGGCATCGTCTGCAGGCCGGTGATCAGCGAGCCGATGGCCGCGCGCAGCGGCGGGATGGTGGCCACGGCCGCGCCGACCAGGGTGCCGATCAGCACGGCCAGCGCGAAGCCGGTGACCGCCCGGGTCATCGTCAGGCGCACGCCGGCCCAGAAGTCGGCCGTGGTGATCAGGCTGCCCAGGTCCTGGAAGACCGCGGCCGGCCCGGGGAGCACGAAGGCTTCCTTCCAGCCCGAGAGCACCACGAGTTCCCAGATCAGGATGACCAGCGCGATCGCCAGCAGCTTGGGCCAGGCGCTGCGCCAGACGCGACGGCCCAGATCGGTACGCCGCTGGACTGGCGCCAGCTCCAGAGCATCCAGGCCGGCGGTGGTGTCGCGCTGGTTCGGGATCAGGTCAGTGTGCATGGCGCGCCACCTCCGCGCGGAGCTTGTCGGTGATCTCGGCGGCCTGGGTGGACACCTCGGGCGAGTCGATCCGCCGGGGGCGGGGGGAGGTCACCGGGAAGTCCTCGATGACCCGGCCGGGACGGCTGCTGAGCAGGATCACCCGGTCGCCCAGGCGCACCGCCTCGCGGACGTTGTGCGTGACGAACAGGACGGTCAGCGACTGTTCCCGCCAGATCCGCTCCAGCTCGTCGTGCAGGATGTCGCGGGTCATCGCGTCCAGGGCGCCGAACGGCTCGTCCATCAGCAGGATGTCGGCCTCCTGGGCGAGCGCCCGGGCCAGCGCGACCCGCTGGCGCATGCCGCCGGAGAGCTCGTGCGGCCGCTTGTCGCCGAACTCGCGCAGCCGCACGATCTCCAGCAGGTCCTCGGCCCGCGCCCGGCGTTCGGCCCGGCCCACGCCGTTCAGCCGCAACGGCAGTTCGATGTTGCCCCGCACCGACAGCCACGGGAAGAGCGCGGCCTCCTGGAACATCAGCGAGACGCGCCGCCCGCCGATGTCCAGGACGCCGCCGCTGATCTCGTCGAGCCCGGCGACCAGGGACAGCAGGGTGCTCTTGCCACATCCCGAGGCGCCGAGCAGGCAGACGAACTCGCCCGGCGCCACCTCGAGCGACACGTGGTCCAGCGCGAGCAGGGACCCGTACCGCTTGGAGACCCGGTCGAGGGTCAGGACGCTCATGTCAGGACGCCGCGTCGGTGATCGCCGGCTGGCCGTCGGCCTGCAGCACCTCGTTGACCAGGGTCAGGTCGTAGATTCCCTTGAGGTCGACCGGCTTGAGCAGGCCGACGTCCTGGGCGTGCTGCGCGCTGGTGTAGAGCGACGGGGCGATCGGGTCGGTGGTGAAGCTCAGGTTGGCGAAGGCGGCCTTGAGCACCTCGGGCTTGAGCGGCTTGCCGCTGAGCGCCTCGAGCTGGGCGTTGGCGTCGGTCTGAGCCTTGTCGCCGTTGTCCTTGATGTACTTGATCGACGCGACGTGGCCCTGCAGCAGCTTCTTGACCGTGCCCGGGTACTTCTTCAGGAAGTCCTGCTTGACGATCAGGTGGGTGGTGACGAACTGACCGCCGGGCCAGAGCTCCTTCTCGTTGACCAGGAGCTTGCCCTTGGAGTCGAGCAGCATCCGGCTCAGCGTGGGCTCGGGCACCCAGGCGCCGTCGATCGCGCCCTGGGCGAAGGCCTGGGTGGCGGTGGCGTTGTCCTGCGGCAGCACCGAGACGTCGCCGCCGCCCTGCTGGTCGGCGTTCAGCCCGTTCTGCTTGAGCCAGGCGCGCAGTGCCACGTCCTGGGTGTTGCCGAGCTGCGGGGTGGCGATCTTCTTGCCCTTGAGGTCGGCCGGGCCGGTGATGCCCGGCTTCACCACCAGGCCGGCGCCGCCCGAGGTGCTGCCCGCGATGATCTTCAGGCCGGTGCCCTTGGACTGTGACCAGCCGTTGATGGCCGGGTTCGGCCCGATGTACGTGGCGTCGATCGCGCCGGAGAACAGCGCCTCGATCGCGGCCGGGCCGGCGTTGAAGGTCTTCGCCTCGAGCTTGGTCGAGCCGAGGGCCTGCTGGAACAGGCCGTCCTTGACGCCGATCAGGGCCGGCGCGTGGGTGATGTTGGGGAAGTAGCCGAGCCGGATGGCGGATGCCTCAGCCGCGGCGCCGTCGCCGCCGGAGGACGAGGAGGCGGCGTCGTCGCCGCAGGCGCTGAGCGCCGTGGCGGCCAGGGCGGCGATGGCGAGCGTACTCAATAAGCGGCGCACAGGGTCCTCAGTTCTCGATCTTTTCCAGAGCGGAAACAGCAGTCAGTTCGGCCAGGGTCTTGTGGTCGATGACGCCCTCGATGGCGGCCTCGACGGCGACCCAGACATCGCGCAGGCCGGTGGCCGCGCCGTGGTAGACGGCGGTGGCGGTGGGCAGGCCCCGGACGGTGGTGAGCGCACCGCCGGCCGCGCGGACCACGTCACCGACGGTGATCTCGGCGGCGTCGCGGGCCAGGTGGTAGCCCCCGTCCACGCCGCGGTGGCTGTGCACCAGGCCGGCGCGTTTGAGGTCGAGCAGGATGCCCTGCAGGAAGCTGAGCGGAATGTCCTGATCGGCGGCCAGGGTCGCGGCTTTGACCAGGTCGGGGTGCCGGGCGGTCAGCGACAGCATCGCCTGGACGGCGTAGTCGGTGCGGGCCAGGACATGCACACGCCTCACCCCTCGTTTTCTTCTTATCCCATCTGTTCCATGGGAATAATGGACGAGGTGGGGAATGGTCGTCAAGGTGGGGTCCGATTTGGGTTCCCCGGGAGGGGGAGGATGGCGGCATGACGCTCTCCGCCGTGGTCGCCGAGGTGGTCGCCGGCACGCCCGAGGTCAGCTGGTCGATCGCGGTCACCGGGCGGCCCGGCGCCGAGGCCGCGCACGACCCGGGGCGCAAGCTGTCCACCGCCAGCATCGGCAAGATCCTGCTGCTGATCGAGACGGCCCGGCAGATCGCCGAGGGGACGCTCGACCCGGGGGAGGTGCTGCGCCGCGACCCGGCCGTCGCGGTCGCCGACTCGGGACTGTGGCAGCACCTGGCCGTGGACGCGCTGCCGGTCGCCGACGTGGCCGCGCTGATCGGCGCGGCCAGCGACAACTACGCGACGAACGTGCTGCTCCAGCGGGTCGGCCCGGAGGCGGTCCGCGCGGTGGCGGCCTCGCTGGGGCTCGAGCAGACCGCGCTCAACCGGATGGTCGGCATCCGGCCGCCCGGCGTACACACCAAGCTCTCGACCGGCTCGGCCCGTGAACTGGCCGCCCTGATGCTCCGGCTGGCCCGTGGCAGGGTGATCTCGCCGGCGGTGTCGGCGCGGGTCGACGGGTGGCTGGCGCTGAACACCGACCTCTCCATGGTCGCCTCGGCCTTCCACCTCGACCCGCTGGCCCACCTGGGCGAACGCCTGCGGAACAAGACCGGGACCGACGATGGGGTACGCGCCGACGTCGGCTATCTGCGCGGCGACCAGCCGTTGGCGTACGCGGTCCTGGCCAACTGGGATCCGTCCGCCCGCCCGGTGACCGGCGACGTCATGGAGGGCATGCGCCGGATCGGCTCGGAAATCGGCCGGATCTGATGTCGAGGACGCCGATCCCGCTCCGACCCAGGGGTGTCGGACACCTCATCAAGGAGTTGGGAAAAATGGGCAAGGTTGCGACGGGCGCCACGATGTCGATCGACGGCTACATCGCCGGCCCGGGCGACAGCGGGTTCGACCTGCTGTTCCAGTGGTACAACAACGGCGACATCGAGGTGCCGACCGCGATGCCCGGGCTGACCATGAAGGTCTCCCAGGCCAGCAAGGAACACCTCGACGACTGGAACAGCGCGTTCGGCGCGCTGGTCGTCGGCCGGCACCTCTACGACCTGACGAACGCCTGGGGCGGGCGGCACCCGCTGGACGTCACGGTCGTGGTGCTCACCCACCAGCCGCCGGCGGATCGGCCGGCCGCGGACGAGAACTTCGTCTTCGTCACCGAGGGCATCGAGGCCGCCGTGGCCAAGGCCAAGGAGATCGCCGGCGACCGCAACGTCGGCGTCAACGGCGGCGAGATGGCCCGGCAGGCGCTGGACGCCGGCCTGCTCGACGAGGTGCACGTCGACCTGGCGCCGGTGCTGCTCGGCGCGGGCACACCGTATTTCCCCAGCCTGGGCGTCAAGCCGGTCCAGCTCGCGGGCCCGATCAAGATCGTCGAGGGTACGGGCGTCACGCACCTGACGTACGCAGTGCCGAAGTGAGCCGGTAGCGACCGGGGCCGGGGACCCGGACGCGGGTCCACACCCCGGCCGGCTCCACCACCGCGGGCGGCTCGACCCGCAGCCAGCGGTAGTAGCGCACCCGCACCATCACGTCGCCGGCCGCCGGAGCGTCGAAGGTCACCGACGCCCCGGCCTGCTCGACCGTCACCGCCGGCGGCGCCACCACCGGCTCGGCGTCCACCACCGCGTAGAGCCGCCAGTGCTCGTCCGACCACACCTGCCGCAGGTAGGGCAGGCCACCCTCGACCAGCGCCGCCTCGGCCCCCCCGGGCCAGGAGAACTCGGCGTCGGGCAGGGCGACGTACTGCACCGACGTCTCGGCCAGCCAGGCGCGGTAGCTGTCGGCGGTGAGCTTTACGCCCGTACCCGAGGCACCGGGCACCTTCTCGAAGAACAGCGGGTTGCGGTCGATGTCGGCCTGCCGGAGCCAGCCCCGGGCCAGGGGCACGTCACCCAGGTGGGCGGCCTCCCAGTAGTCCCGGGTCGGCGGCACCTCGACCCGGCCGGTCAGCGACACCATCGCCAGCCGGTCCCGCAGCGGCCGGAAGTACGCCGGGTCCGAGGTCGGGTTGCCGATGTCCCGCACGTCACCGACGACCACCGGGGACAGCAGCGCGCACACCGCCACCAGCGCCGGCGGCACCGCCCACTTCGGAACCCTCGCGTACGCGGCGAGCACCGGCAGCGCGAACATGGTCACCAGCCGGGTCGCGTTGAGCCCGACCGGCGTGTGGATCAGCCACGCCGCCAGCACCCCCGCCGCCGACAACGCCGCCCCGATCCGCACCGCCCGCGGTGTGGCGAGCAGCGCCACCAGCACGCTCACCCCCGCCGACCGCAGCATGTCCTGAAGGCTGATGTTCATCCAGCCCCCGTCGCCGAAGAGCAGCGCCGCCACCCCGACCGGCACCGCGGCCGGCACGGCCACCAGCAGCCCGTCCCGGACCCGCCCCGCGAGCAGCAGCGCCGCGCCCGCCAGCCCGACGAACAGCCCCGCCACCGGCGACGTCGCCCCGGCCAGCAGCGCGACCGGCGCCGCCAGCCAGGCCGCTTTCCGGTAGGTGAGGAGCAGCAGCGCCCCGAGCCCGAAGCAGACCCCGAGGCCGTACGTGACCCGCCCCGATACCAGGTTGCCGGCGATGCACGCGGCACCGATCAGCGAGCCCAGCCACGGTCGGGGGGCGCTCACCCTCCGCAGCAGGACAGCGAAGATCGCCGCGGCGGCGACCAGCGCCAGCGCACCGGTCACCCGAACACCCAGCGTGGCCATCACCGGCTGGGACACCAGGCTGTAACCGAGCTGGTTGACGCCGCCGTACCAGCGCAGGTCGACCGGCGCCCAGCCGTGGTCGGCGAAGAACCCGGCCCGTGCGACCTGGGCCGACAGGTCCGACCCCAGGGGCGGCAGCACGAGATAGACCGCCGCGAGCGCCACCGCCCACCCGGCCGTCACCCACTCCAGCCGGCGCCGCGCCCACACGCCGCCGACCCTACCGGTGGTTGCTTCACGTCACGGTAGGGTGGCCGCCATGCCCGGCCCCGCAACCCTCCGCTATGGGGGACTGGCCGGAAGCCTGCTGCTGGCCGTGGCCGCCTACGTCCGCGGCGCCCACACTCCGTGGTCGCCGCCCATGACCGCCCGCACCATCCTCTCCGGCGCCGACGGCCGGCTCGTGCCGCTCTGCTGGCTCGCCGGGACGCTCCTGCTCGTGGCGGCGTGGTGGCTCGGCCGCCACCGGGTGCCGTCGCTGCGCTGGGCCTACGTGACGGCCGCGCTGTGGGCGCTGCCGCTGCTGTTCGTGCTGCCGCTGGGCAGTTACGACGTCTACTCGTACGCCTGCCAGGGCTGGGCGCTGACCGCCGGCCACGATCCCTACGCGGCCGGCGTGGCCGCGTACCAGTGCCCCTGGCTCGACGCCGTCGCACCCACCTGGCGCTCCTCGCCGGCCCCCTACGGCCCGGTCTTCCTGCTGCTGGCGGCCCTGACCACGGTGGCCGGCGGTTCCCTGACCGGCACGCTCGCCCTGCTCCGGGTGATCGCCGTCCTCGGCGTCGTCCTGCTCGCCGCCGGCCTGCCCGCCCTGGCCCGCCGCCACGACGTCGACCCCAGCCGCGCGGTCTTCCTGGCCGTGGCCTGCCCCTTGGTCCCGATCCACCTGATCTCCGGCGCCCACAACGACGCCGTGATGGTCGGCCTTCTCATGGCCGGCCTGGCCCTGGTCTTCCGTGAGCGACCGGCCTGGCTGCTCGCCGCCGGTGCCCTGATCGGCCTGGCCGGCGGCGTGAAGGCGACCGCCCTGGTCGTGCTGCCCTTCGTCGTGCTGCCGCTGCGCCGGAACTGGTGGGTCGCCCTGGGCGCCGTCCTGTCGCTGGGCCTGGCGTCACTGGCCTCCGGGCTGGGTTTCGGCTGGCTCTTCGCGCTGGCCGGCAGCGGCGTCTCGGTCCAGTGGACGTCCCCGCCCACCGCCGTCGGCATGACCGCCTCCCTGCTCGGCGCCGGTGACACCGCGATCACGGTCGCCCGCCTGGTCGGCCTGGCCGCGCTGGCGCTACTGCTCATCACCCTCTGGTGGCGCTTTGCTCTGCGCACCCATACTCACCCCCTGGTCGTGCGCCAAGGGTTGCCGGAGAGTGCGCAGGTCAGGGGGGCTGAGGCGGTTGATCCCGACCCGGAAGTGCCGGTGGGTGCGCAGGCCGGTGAGAGTCATCAGCGCCGGCCGGCTCGCACGAACACGCAGGTCAGCGCGAGACGCGGCGTTGTCGCGCGCCTAGAGGTGAGTATGAGTTCGCAGAGCAAAGGGGCCGGGCTGGCGTTGGTGACTACCGTGGCGCTGGCGCCGGTATTTCACCCCTGGTATCTGACGTGGCCGCTGGCGGTGCTCGCGGCGACGCTACGCAGGGACACGCGGTGGCTGGTCGTGCCGTGTGCGGTGGCGTCGGTGCTGTGTCTGCCGGATGGTTACAACCTGGCGCTGGCCGCCAAGGCGCAGGGCGCGATCGCGATGACGGTCGTGGTGGTGGGTGTGGTGGTCTACGCGGTGCGGCGGCGGCGCCGGTCATGAAGAAGCGGGTCGCCGCCGTCGCCGGCCTGGCGGTGGTCACGCTGGTCGTGCTGTGGCTCAGCGAGCGGCGGAACACCTGGTTCGACGCGCGGGTCTACTACGGGGCGATCAACTACTGGTTCGACGACGGCGGGATGGTCTACGACTTCCTGCGGCTCAACTCGCCGTACGGCTTCACCTATCCGCCGTTCGCGGGGCTGGTGATGGCGCCGATGGCGGTGGTGCCGTTCCCGGTGGTGCTGGTCGTCACCACGGTGGCCACGGTGGGCGCGACGGTGTTGCTCGTGCGCTGGCTGAGCCCGGACAAGGGCTGGTTCGGGCCGGCGGTGGGGGTCGGGCTGGCGCTCTGCTTCGAGCCGGTGCGCGAGACGATCACGCTCGGGCAGGTCAACATGGTGCTGCTCGTGGTGGTGGCGGCGGATCTGCTGTTCGGGCTCAGCGCGGGGCGGCGCTGGGCCGGCGTGGGGGTCGGGCTGGCCACCGCGATCAAGCTCACGCCGGGGGTGTTCATCGTCTATCTGCTGGTCACGCGCCGGTGGAGGGCGGCCTTTACGGCGATGGGTACGGCCGTCGCGGCGACCCTGGTGGCCGCGGCGATCTTTCCGGATCAGTCGCGGGAGTTCTGGACGGCCGCGCTGTGGGACACCGATCGGGTCGGCGATCTGTCGTATGTGTCCAATCAGTCGCTGCGGGGCTTCGTGGCGCGGTTGCCGTTCGAGGGCTCCGCGACGTACATCTGGATCTGTCTGGTTTTGATCGCACTGGGGTGGTGGGTGTGGCGGGTCCGGAGGGCTGATGTCGTCGGCGGGCTGGCGCTGACCGGCGTGCTGAGCTGCCTGATCAGTCCGGTGACCTGGGTCCACCACTGCGTGTGGCTGCTGCCCGCGCTGATCCGTTGCCTCAGCGGCGGAGGCGAAGGCGGAGCTGGCGGAGGCGGCGGAGGCGAAGGCGGAGGCCGCGGGCGCGGGGTCAAGGCGCTGGCGGTGAGCGCCTATCTGGTGATGACGTCCCGCCTGCTGTGGCTGTGGGAGAACCCGCCGCGGCCGCCGGTGGAGCTGGTCGGGAGCAACCTGTACGTCTATTTCTCGGCCGCGCTGCTCATCTGGACCCCGCCGGTGGCGGCGCCGTGCTCCCGCGTGGGATCAGGTGAGCTGCGCCGGCCCTGAGGTGGCCGACGTTGTCGCCGGCGATGGTGGCCAGCAGCTGGCGGGCGGCGTGGGCGCCGTACTCGGCGATGTCCCGTCGCAGCGCGCTCAGCGGCGGGTGGACCAGGCTCGACAGGGGCGAGTCGTCCCAGGCCACGATCGACAGGTCGGCGGGTACGCCGATGCCGAGCTCCTGGGCGACGGCCAGCCCGGCGACGGCCATCACGTCGTTGTCGTAAATGATTGCGGTGGGCCGGTCGTCCCCGGTGAGCAGCCGCCGGGTGGTGACGCTGCCGCCCTCGCCGGTGTAGTCGGAGAAGACCGAGACCGCCGACTCCATCCCGACCGTGGCGCAGACCTCCTCGAACGCTCGCGTCCGGGTCTGCGTGTGCAGCAGCTCGGGCATGCCACCGACCCGGGCGATCCGCCGATGTCCGAGAGTGGACAGATAGCGCACCACCTCGGTGATGGCGGGGGCGTCGTCGGACCAGACCTGGCTGATCGGCCCGGTGTCGCCGGGCCCGCCGATCACCACGGCCGGCAGGCGCAGGTCCCGGAGCACCGGGATGCGGACGTCGTCGCCGCGTAGGTCGGTGACGAACACGCCGTCCACCCGGCGCTCGCCCCACCAGCGCCGGTAGACCGCGATCTCGTCGGCCGGGGTGGACACCACCTGGATCGTCAGGGCGAAGCCGCGCGCCGCCAGCTCGGCCTCGAACCCGCTGATCAGGCGCATGAAGAAGGTCTCGACGGCGAGGATCTCGGCCGGCCGGCAGAGGGTCATGCCGACCGCGCAGGCGCTGGCGCCGGACAGCGCCCGGGCCGCGTTGCTGGGGTTGAAGCCCAGCTCCCGGGCGATCGCGACGATGCGCTGCCGGGTCGCGTCGGAGACGCCGCGCCGTCCATTGAGGGCATAGGAGACGGCGCCCTTGGAGACCCCGGCCCGTTGGGCGATGTCGGCGATCGTCGGCCGCTTCATGTGATCTCCCCCGAACCCGTATGGCCTGGTCACTTGACCGATTAAGTGGCTCAGGCCACAACACTAAGGGTCATGTAGCGGTGGGGCAACGCCGGATTTATCCGCCTTACCGAGCACCAGAGGTCATCCGGACATCGTGCTGTAACGCGGTATTGACACCGATCGACGGGCGTCATACGGTCGCGCCACTTACCCGGTTCAGTAACGTCGTTCGGCTCATTGCTCCAGGGGGAGGCCCACATGGGACGGTTCGGTACACGAGGCGGCGCGCTGGTGCTCGTGACAGCGCTGGCGTTGTCCGGCTGCAGCGGCGAGAAGCTGTCGGGCGGTGGTGGCAGCGGCGACGCGACCGCCGGCGCCGTGACTCTCAAGGTCAACTTCTGGGGTGACTTCGGGCTCAACGACCTGAAGGCGCAGTACGAGAAGGAGCACCCGAACGTCAAGATCGTGCTCAACTCGGGCGAGTTCAACGCCCAGCACGAGGACCTGCAGAAGAAGCTGGTCGCCGGCAACGGCGCCCCGGACGTCTCGGCCATCGACGAGGGCTTCGCCGTGCAGTTCCGCGGCCAGTCCGACAAGTTCGTCAACCTGCTCGACAAGGGCGCAGGCTCGTACCAGGCGAAGTATCTCGACTGGAAGTGGAAGCAGACGCTGTCCCCGGACGGCAAGACCCAGATCGGGCTCGGCACCGACGTCGGCGGCCTGGCCATGTGCTACCGCAGCGACCTGTTCAAGGCGGCCGGCCTGCCCACCGACCGGGCCGAGGTCTCCAAGCTCTGGCCCGACTGGCCGTCGTTCATCAAGACCGGCCAGAAGTACACCCAGGCCACCGGCAAGAAGTTCATCGACTCGGCCAGCAACATGTTCAACCCGGTGATCGCCCAGCAGCCGCAGGGCTTCTACAACGAGCAGGACCAGCTCCAGATGGACGGCGGCCCCAAGGTCGCGTTCGACGTGAGCATGCAGGCGATCAAGGCCGGCCTGTCGGCCAACCTGGTCAGCTTCCAGCCCAACTGGGACCAGGGCTTCAAGAAGGACCAGTTCGCGGTGCTGGCCTGCCCGGCGTGGATGATCGGCCACATCCAGGAGACCGCGCCCAACCAGAAGGGCAAGTGGGACATCGCCTCGATCCCCGGCGGCGGCGGCAACTGGGGCGGCTCCTTCTGGACCATCCCCAAGCAGGGCAAGAACGTCGACGAGGCGTACAAGTTCGTCGAGTGGATGGTCCAGCCGGCGCAGCAGATCTCCATCTTCAAGAAGGTCGGCAACCTGCCCTCGCAGCCCGCGCTGTACAAGGATCCGGCGGTGCTCGACTACAAGAAGGAGTTCATGAGCAACGCGCCCACCGGCCAGATCTTCGCGGCCACCGCGGAAAGTCTGAAGCCGCAGTATCTGGGCAAGAAGAACGGCCCGACCCGGGTCGCGGTGGAGAACGTCATCACCCGGGTGCAGCAGGGCAAGCTCTCGCCGGACGCGGCGTGGCCGGTCGTGGTCAAGGAAGCCGAGAAGGCCGCCAAGTCCTGATCGACGACCGTGGCGGGGCGGCCTGAGGCCGTCCCGCCCCTCCGCGACGTGAAGCGAAGGAGCGAGCCCGTGACCCTCACCCGCACCGACCCGCCACGCCAGGCCGAGCAGCAGTCGCCCGAGCCGAGGCGAGCGCGGAACTGGCTGCACCGCTTCGACATGAAGCGCACGCCGTACCTGCTGATCGCGCCGTTCTTCCTGTTCTTCGCGGTCTTCGGCCTGTTCCCGATCATCTTCAACGGCGTCGTGGCCCTGCGGACCTGGCGGCTGGACGACCCCGGCCAGGACGGCTGGGCCGGCCTGGACAACTTCGCCAAGCTGCTCGGCGACTCCGACTTCTGGAACGCGCTGCTGAATACGTTCGGCATCTTCGTGCTGTCCACCGTGCCCCAGCTGCTGATCGCGCTGATGCTGGCCAACCTGCTCAACCGCCGGCTGCGGGGCACCACGTTCTGGCGGATCGGCGTGCTGCTGCCGTACGTCACCCCGGCCGCCGCCTCGACGCTGCTGTTCTCGGTGTTCTTCGCCCGCGACAACGGCATGGCCAACTGGTTCCTGTCCCTGGTCGGGTTCGGGACCGAGAACCCGATCGACTGGCGGGCCGACAAGTGGAGCTCGTGGATCGCCATCGCCACCATGGTCAACTGGAAGTGGATCGGCTACAACGCGCTGCTCTACCTGTCCGCGATGCAGTCCATCCCGAAGGACATCTACGAGGCCGCGGCGGTCGACGGCGCCGGGCCGTGGCGGCAGCTCTGGCGGATCACGGTGCCGATGATCCAACCGGTCGTGATCTTCACCGTGGTGCTGTCCACCATCGGCGGCCTGCAGCTGTTCAACGAGCCGATGCTGTTCGACGCGAACCCCCAGTCGGCCAGCGGCGGTTCGGACGGGCAGTTCCAGACCATCGCCCAGCTGATCTACCAGGTCGGCTGGAAGAACCTCAATCTCGGGTACGCGGCCGCGATGTCCTGGGCCCTGTTCCTGATCATCCTGATCGTGGCCGGCGTCAACGCGCTGGCCACCAACCGGCTCAGTGGAGGCCGTCGATGAGCACGTCCCAGCTGGTCCGGCACGGCCGCGAGATCGGCCGGGCGCCGCAGGACACCCGTGGCACCTGGAAGACCTACCTCTCGCTGACCGCGATCCTGCTGATCTCGGCGTTCCCGGTGTACTGGATGTTCGTCATCGCCACCAGCACCGAGGAGGCGGTCTCGCAGATCCCGCCGTCGGTCGTACCCGGCACGCAGCTGCTCGCCAACCTGCGTGAGGTCTTCACCCTGCAGGACGTCTACTTCACGGCGTCGCTGATCAACAGCGCCATCGTCTCGTCGGTGGTCACCGCGTCCGTGCTGTTCTTCTGTTCCCTGGCCGGGTTCGCCTTCGCCAAGCTGCGCTTCCGCGGCCGCAACGGGTTGATGATCGTGGTGATCCTGACGCTCACCGTGCCCAACCAGCTCGGCGTGGTCGCGCTGTACATCCTGATGGGCAAGCTGGGCTGGAACGGCACCCTGCTCGCGGTGATCGCGCCCGGGCTGGTCACCGCGTTCGGCGTCTTCTACATGCGCCAGTTCATCCTGCAGGCGGTGCCGGACGAGCTGGTCGAGTCGGCCCGGATGGACGGCGCGCTGACCATGCGGGTGTACTGGAGCATCATCCTGCCGGCGATCCGCCCGGCCCTGGCCGTGCTCGGGCTGCTCACCTTCGTGGCCACCTGGAACGAGTTCCAGTGGCCGCTGATCACGCTCAACGGCACCGAGTTCCCGACCTCGATGGTGGCCCTGTCCGACCTGGCCAGCGGCAACTACGTGATCTACCGGCGGGTGCTGGCCGGCGCGTTCGTCGCCACCGTCCCGCTGATCGCATTGTTGCTGCTCGGTGGCCGGCAGATCGTACGCGGGATCATGGAGGGCGCCGTCAAGTCGTGAAAGCACCATGCTGACCTGCACTGACACGACGCTGATGTCCGTGTCAGCGCCGTGTCAGGCGGTCGGCGCACTCTTCTCCCGTCGAACTCACGAGGGAGAAATCATGAACCACGCGATCGTCGCCGAAGGGCTGGTCAAACGCTTCGGCGACACCACCGCCCTGGACGGCGTCGACCTCGAGGTCCGCAGCGGCACCGTGCTCGGGCTGCTCGGCCCGAACGGCGCGGGGAAGACCACCGCGGTCCGTCTGCTGGCCACACTGATCCGGCCCGACGAGGGCCACGCCACGGTCGGCGGTTACGACGTCGTCCGCCAGGCCCACCAGGTCCGCGGCCTGATCGGCCTCACCGGCCAGTACGCCTCGGTCGACGAGACGCTGACCGGCGCCGAGAACCTGATCCTGATCGGCCGCCTGCTCGGCATGTCCCGCCGGGACGTCAAGGCCAAGGCGCGGGAGCTGCTCGACCGGTTCCGGCTCGGCGACGCCGCCGACAAGGCGGCCGGGAAGTACTCCGGCGGCATGCGGCGACGCCTCGACCTCGCGGCCAGCCTGGTCGGCGCCCCGCGCCTGCTCTACCTGGACGAGCCGACCACCGGCCTCGACCCACGCAGCCGCAACGAGGTCTGGGACATCGTCCGCGGCCTGGTCGCCGACGGCGTCACCGTGCTGCTCACCACCCAGTACCTGGACGAGGCCGACCAGCTGGCCGACGAGATCGTGGTCATCGACCACGGCCGGGTGATCGCCACCGGAACGGCCGACCAGCTCAAGGCCCGCACCGGCGCGCAGACCGTGACCGTGCGCCCGATCGCCGAGGACGAGCTGGAGAAGGTCGCCGCCGCGGTCGAGTCGGTCGCGGCCGGCCCCATCACCCGGTCGTCCGGCCTGGTCACCGCGCCGGTCACCGACCCGGGCGCCCTGGCCCACCTGGTCCGGCGGCTCGACGAGGAGAACCTGCTCGTCGCCGAACTGTCCCTGCGCAGCCCCAGCCTCGACGAAGTCTTCCTGACCCTGACCGGTGGTACGAAATGACGACTCTGGCCGCGGAACCCCGCGTCACCCCGATCCAGGGCGTCCGGCACACGCTCACGCTGGCCTGGCGGACCCTGGTGCAGATCAAGCACAACCCGTTCGAGCTGATGGACTTCAGCGTGCAGCCGGTGATGTTCCTGCTGCTGTTCACCTACGTCTTCGGCGGCGCGATCTCCGGCTCGCCCGGCGACTACCTGAAGTTCGGGCTGGCCGGGATCATCGTGCAGAACCTGCTCTTCGCCACCATGAACACCGGCGTCGGGCTGAACACCGACCTGACCAAGGGCGTCTTCGACCGGCTGCGGTCGCTGCCGATCGCCCGGTTCGCGCCGCTGGCCGGCCGGATCGTCGCCGACGTGGTGAAGCAGGCGTGGGCGGTGGCGCTGCTGCTGATCGTCGGCGTGATCCTCGGCTTCCGGTTCGGCTCCGGCCCTCTGGACGTACTCGCCGCCTTCGGTCTGCTGTTGTTCTTCGGTTTCTGCGCCTCGTGGATGTCGGTGCTGGTGGCGATGCTGGTGAGCGCGCCCGAGAAGGTGCAGATCTTCGGGTTCGCGCTGCTCTTCCCGCTCACCTTCGCCAGCAACGCGTTCGCGCCGACCGCGACCATGCCCGGCTGGCTGCAGGCCTGGGTGAAGGTCAACCCGGTGACGGTGCTCGCCGACGCGGTCCGCGGCCTGCTCAACGGGGGCGACGTGTCCGGCCCGGTGACCCAGTCACTGCTCTGGGCGTGCGGCTTCCTGGTGGTCTTCGCCCCGCTGTCGGTCTGGGCCTTCCGCCGCCGGGTGTAGGCCGGTCGCCTCCCGGATGGTCGCCGGGGTGACCCGCAGACCCTCGTCGTAGCAGGCCTCGAAGCCCGCGTCGCCCAGCGCGGCGCGGGCTTCGGCGGTCAGCCGCCCGACGTCCGGCAGCGAACGGTCGAGCGAACCGCGGATGCCGTCGGCCGCGCCCAGCAGCAGGGCCGCCCGTCGCGCGTCACCCTCCCGCAGCACCAGGTCGGCGCATCCGGTCAGGACGAGCGCCATCACCGGCTGGTCGGACGAGGTGACGGCCAGCTCGACCGCCTCGGTGTGCAGCCGCCGGGCCAGGGTCAGGTTCCCGGCGGCGGCCTCGATCAGCCCGCGGGCTGATCGGGCGATCGAGGCGAACTGCGGCGCGAACAGGCCGGGCGGCATCTGCTTCATCGCGCGGCCGGCGTGCTCCCGCGCCGCGTCCAGGTCACCTTCCAGCCGGGCCAGGGTCGCGGCGGCGTACTCGACCGAACCCATCACCTCGGCCAGCCCGATCGCCTCCGCGGACTCCCGCGCGTCCTTGACCATCCGCCGCGCCTCGGCGCGGTCGCCGGCCATCCACAGCTGATGGGCCAGCTTCACCTGCACCTGCGGGATGTCCTCGCGGATGCCCACCTCGCGGATCAGCCCGATCGCCTCCCGCTGCCAGCGCACCGCCTGCGCGAAATCGCCCTGGGCGGCGGCCAGGTCGCCGAGCTGGCTGAGCGAGAACCCGATGCCCCAGCGCTCGCCGATCGACCGGAAGATCTCCAGCGCCGTACGCAGCTCGGCGGCGGCCTTCTCGACGCTGAACCCGAAGTTCAGCATCAGCTGGCCGTTCATCATCCGGGCCGTCCCGCGCAGCCACGGATCGTCGGCGTCGAAGAGCTCGGCGAGCCTGTCGAACGCGTGGGTCTCGGCCGCGGCCTGGAACATCGCGCTGATCGGGACGACCATCCGCAGCGCCGAGTTGACCGTCGTGTCGCCGGTCACCAGCCGCTCGGCCTCGCGGAACCAGGCCCGCACGTCGGGCATCGGCGCCGCGCCCTCCAGGCCGTTCATCGCGGCGAAGGCGAACGCCGTGGCCCGGTCCTCGCGATCGGCCTCGCCGGTCATCGCCAGCACGTCCCGGGCCATCATCGAGCCCTCGGCCCGGTGCCCGCTCAGCCACCAGTACCAGCCGAGCCGGGCGGCCAGCGCGAAGGCGGTCGCGGCGTCGCCGGCGTCGACCGCTCCGCGCAGGGCGGCGTGCAGGTTGTCGTGCTCGGCGTTCAGCACCGCCAGCCACTCCAGCTGCTCGGCCCGGCGCAGGTGGGGTTCCGCCGTCGCCAGCAGCTCGCCGAAATGGGCCGCGTGGGCGCGGCGCATCGGCTCGACCTCGCCGGCCTCGGCCAGCCGCTCCAGCCCGTACTCGCGGATCGTCTCCAGCATCCGGAACCGGCCGGCCCGCAGCACCAGCAGCGACTTGTCGACCAGGGCGCCGAGCACGTCGATGTCGGTGCCGCAGACCCGTTCGGCCGCGGTCACGTCGGCGCCGCCGTGGAACACCGAGAAGCGCCGCCACAGGGTGCGTTCCGGTTCGGTCAGCAGCTCCCAGCTCCAGTCGACCATCGCGCGCAGCGTCTGGTGCCGGGGGAGGGCGGCGCGGCTCCCGCCGGTGAGCAACCGGAAGCGGTCGGCCAGCCGGTCCGCGACCACGCCGGGCGGAAGGGTACGCAGCCGCGCGGCGGCCAGCTCGAGGGCCAGCGGCATGCCGTCCAGCGCGCGGCAGATCGTCTCGATCGGCCCGGTGGTCGCCGCGTCCAGGGTGAGCCCCGGCCCGGCCCGGTCGAGCAGCAGCCGGACCGCCGGGAACCCGGCCGCCACCTCGGGCGGCGCGCCCTCGGGCGGCAGCCGCAGCGGCTCGACCGGCCGCAGCCGCTCACCCGGCAGGCCGAGCTGCTCCCGGCTGGTGGCCAGCAGCCGCAACCCCGGCGCGGCCCGCAGGATCGCGTCGGCCACCCGGGCCACGTCGGCGATCAGGTGCTCGCAGTTGTCGAGCAGGATCAGCATCTCCCGCCCGGCCAGCGCCTCGCAGAGCCGGGTCAGCGGGTCGACCGTCGCCTTGTTCGAAAGGACGAGGCTGCGCAGCCGCAACGCGGTGAGGACGGCCGAGGGGATCTCGGCCGGGTCGGTCAGCGGCGCCAGCTCGACCTGCCACACCTCGCCCCGGACGCCGGCCCCGGCCTCCATCGACAGCCGGGTCTTGCCGCTGCCGCCCGGCCCGGTCAGCGTGACCAGCCGGTGCCCGGCGACCAGGGCGCGGATCTCCCGTACGTCGTCCTCCCGGCCCACGAAGCTGCTCACCGACGCCGACAGGTTCCCCCGGGGCTTGCCCCGGAGCAGCTCCAGGTGCAGTTCGGCCAGCTCGGCCGCCGGATCGGTGCCCAACGTGTCGGCCAGCCGCTGCCGGAGATCGGCGAAGACCTGCACCGCCCGGCCCGGCAGCCCCTGGTCGGCGAGCGCGCGCATCAGCAGCCCGGCGAACCCCTCGTCCAGCGGATGCCTGGCGACCAGCGCCTCCAGGGCGACCGTGACGTCGGCGCCGCGCCGCACCTGCTCGGCCAGGACGGCCCGGTGGGCGGTGCGGCGCGTCTCGGTGAGGCTGGTCGCCTCGGCCCGGGACGCCTCCGGGAAGTCGAGCTCGCCCCGCCACAGCGCCAGCGCCTCGGCCGGCCGCGCCGAGGCGAGCCGCATGAACCGCACCGCGTCGATCCGCTCCGGGTCGATGACCAGGCGATAACCGGTCGGGGCGGTGTCGATGACCAGCCCGGTGCGGCGCAGCCGGGAGACCAGCGCCTGCAGGGCGTTGCCGGCCGCGGCGGGTGGATCGTCGCCCCAGACGGCGTCGATGAGCCGATCGGTGGACAGCACCCGATTGGCGTCGAGGGCGAGAACAATCAGCAGGGTACGCAGGCGCGCGCCGGCCACCGGCACCGTCCCGCCGGTGTCGGCACGCACCTCGAGCGGCCCGAGCACCCCGATGTCCACGGGTCCGATTCTGCCCTGCCGGCCCCACCGCGTCGCCGTAGGTCCGACCCGGGCCGGTCGCGGCCCGGCGGTGCCGGTTTCCGAGGTGTTGCCCGCGCGTTGCGAGGCGTTCATGATGAGCGCCATGCCGGGGCGCCCGACCATCTATGACGTGGCGGCCGAGGCGGGCGTGGCCGCCTCGACGGTGTCCCGTGCCTATTCCAAGCCGGGGCGCGTCCACGCGGACACCGCCCAGCGCATCTTCGAGGCGGCCGAACGTCTCGGCTACCGGGCCGCGCCCGCGCCGGCCACGCGCCCGCCGGCCGAACGCCAGAAGGCCATCGGCCTGGTCGTCGCGGACGTGACCAACCCGTTCTACGGCGACATCATCAAGGGCGCCTACGAGGCCGCGCGTGAGGCCGGCTACCAGCTCATCCTGACCCACACCAACGAGTCGCCGGAGGTCGAGCGGGAGAGCATCGAGCACGAGCTGGCCCAGGTCGACGGCATCGTGATCGCCAGCTCGCGGATGTCCGACTCGGCGTTGCGGATGGTGGCCAAGCAGAAGGCCGTGGTGCTGCTCAACCGGATGATCCCCGAGGCCAGCTGCGTGCTGAACGACAACGACCGGGGGATCCGGCTGGCCGCGGAACATCTGGCCGCGCTCGGCCACGACCGGATCGTCTACGTCGCCGGGCCGGAGACCAGCTGGTCGGACGGGGTGCGCTGGCGGGCGCTGCGGGAGGCGGCGGCCGACCTGGGGCTGGAGGCGCGGCGGGTCGGCCCGAACGAGCCGAACGTGCTGGCCGGGCTGAGCGCCGCCCGCCGGGTCGCGCGCCTGGAGGCGACGGCCGTGATGGCGTACAACGACCAGCTGGCGATCGGCATCGTCAAGGGGCTGCGCAAGCTCGCGGTACGGGTGCCCGAGGAGGTGAGCGTGGTCGGGTTCGACGACATCACGTACGC
This sequence comes from Actinoplanes sp. NPDC051470, assembly GCF_040682035.1. NCBI lineage: Bacteria > Bacillati > Actinomycetota > Actinomycetes > Micromonosporales > Micromonosporaceae > Actinoplanes > Actinoplanes sp. NPDC051470. The sequence continues at coordinate 365,376 of NZ_JBFBAA010000003.1, read as the reverse complement.
CGAACTGGTCGAACCGCAGCTCACCACCGTCGCCTCACCGCTGTACCGGATGGGCCTGACCGGCGTGCAGAACTGCATCGCGGTCGCGCTGGGCGCCGTGCCCAAGGGGCCGCCGCTGGTGCTGCCGATGCGCCTGGTCGTGCGGCAGTCGACGAGTCACCGCGGGCGGGCCGCCGGCGCACCGGCCCGCGGCGTCCCCAGGCCGTCGAAGCCGGCCGTGCTCAGGTGACGCGCCCGGCCAGGAACGATCGCGCCCATTCGTACGAGATCCGGTGCGATTCCGCCTTCGACTCGACGCTGGGCTCGTCCACCTCGATCATGAAGTCGCCGTCGTAGCCGGCCGGGATCGCGTCCAGGACGGCCGTGAAGTCGACGGTGCCCAGGCCGGGCTCGGCCCACAGCCGTTTGGTCGCCGCCAGCTCCGGATAGCTGAGGTCGGGCAGGCCGGCCAGCGGGAAGACGTCCTTGATGTGGATGCCGCCGAGCCGGTCGGCGTAGCGCCGGATGAACGCCGCCGGGTCGACGCCGGCCCAGGCCAGGTGGCCGGTGTCGGGGCCGGCGCCGATCAGGTCGGGCCCGAGGTCGTCGAGCAGCTTGGTGATCTCGTCACCGGTCTCGAAGACCCCGCCCACGTGCGAATGATGCAACGGCCAGATGCCTTCGGTACGCAGCACGCGGCAGACCGCCCCCACGTTCTCGATCGCTCGGTCCAGCCGGCCCGCGTCGAAGCCCGTCCCCACGGCCGGGCGGGCGATGCGCTCGGGCCGGGCCATCGACGACACCATCGTGCGGTCCAGCCCGAGCGCGGCCTGCTGCGCCCCGAAGCGCTTGGCCTTCTCGAGCTCCACGGCCATGTCCACGGTCTCGTCGAACGGGGAGTTGAACAGGCTCAGCGCGGGGGAGAGGCCGTAACCGGCGATCCACTCCCGGTATTCGCCGACGGTCATGCCGTCCGGCACGTCGGCCTTGGTCGCGGTGAAGCCGATGGCCTGGAAGTCCCGGAACGCCTCCTCGAAGACCTCCCGGGTCTTGCCCGCCTTCGACCAGTACGGGATGGGGTTGGCGGCGATGCGGCTCACTGTCGTCCTCCGTCCAGGGCCACCGGTTTCCCTGTGCGCGCGGATTCGTACACCCCGGTGATCACGCCGATCGAGCGGCGGTTGGTGACCAGGTCGACCCGGAGCTCCTCGGTGCCGTCCAGGGCGGCGAGGAAGTTCTCGTACTGCGACCTGTGCGCATCGGACAGCATTCCCGGGTCGCTGCCGGCGGTGGGGACTTCGCGTGCTGTGTTCGTACCCATCAGACGTTCTTGGGGGTTTTCGCCCTCGGCCGTGACCTGGAAGAACACCAGCTGGTCGTTGTCGATGACGGCCGAGCCGCGGTCGCCGTGCACCTGGAGCCGCGCGCTCAGGCCCGGGTAGGCCGCGGTGGTGGCGTGGAGCATCCCGAGCGCGCCGCTCTCGAAGCGCACCACCGCCGCGGCCACGTCTTCCACCTCGATCCGCTGATGGGCCAGGGTGCCGGTGTACGCGAACACCTCGACCGGGTTGCCCAGCGCCGCGACCAGCAGATCCACCGTGTGCACACCCTGGTTCATCAGCGCGCCGCCGCCGTCCAGCGCCCACGTGCCACGCCAGTCCCCGGAGTCGTAGTAGCTCTGCCCGCGCCACCAGTCGATCGACGCGATGCCCGACGTGATCCGGCCGAGCTCGCCGCGCGCGATGGCGCCGAGGACCTGCTCGGTGGACGGGTCGAAGCGGTGCTGCGAGATGACCGTGACCAGCTTGCCGGCCTTCTGCTGGGCCGCGATGATCTCGTCGGTCCGGGCCACGGTGACCTCGGCCGGCTTCTCCACGATCACGTGCTTGCCGGCCTCGAGCGCCTCGATCGCCAGCTCACCGTGCTTGCCGGTCGGGGTGCAGACCACCACGACGTCGATGTCTTCGGTGTCGATCGCCTGGCCGAGCTCTTGAAAAGCACGCCCGCCGTGCTTCGCGGCGAGTTCCGCCGCCTCCTCCGGGATGACGTCGACCACGGCCACCAGCTCGATCCGGTCGGCGAGCTGGGAGATCACCTTGCCGTGGTGCTTGCCGATAACGCCGGCGCCGACCACCGCGGCCTTACGCATACTCGATCCCCTCAGCGGTGAGCAGGCCGGTGAAGGCCAGCCAGGCCCTACGGAAGTTGTCCGGTCCGGAGAAGCCGCCGGTGGCGTGCCCCTCGGCCAGGTGCGGTTCGAGCGAGAAGAACCCGTCGAACCCGTCGTGGCGCAGCGCCTGCATGGTCCGCGCCACCTCGCCGTCGCCCTCGCCGGCCGGCACCACCGTGCCGTCGGCGGCCAGGGCGTCCTTGATCTGCACGTACTCCAGGTGGGGCCGCAGCACCGCGTAGCCCTCGGTGTACGGCTTCACGCCGACCTGCACGAAGTTCGCCGGATCCCAGGCCAGGCGCAGGTGCGGCGAACCGACCGAGCGGACGATGTCGAGGCACCGGCGCGGGATGTCGCCGTAGATCTCCTTCTCGTTCTCGTGCAGCAGGATCAGGTCGGCCTCCTCGGCCACCCGGGCCAGCGCCCGCATCCGCTCGATCACCTCGGCCCGCTTCTGGTCGGGGTCGGTGCCGGGCGTCTGGAAGAACGAGAAGATCCTGATGTACGGCGCGCCGAGGAAGTGGGCGACCCCGGCGGCGTGGCGCATCCGCTCCAGGTGGGGCGGGAAGTCGTCGTCGATGTGGATCTTCCCGATCGGCGAGCCGATGCTGGAGACCCCGAGGTCGTGCCGGGCCAGAATCGTCTTCATCAGCTGAAGCTGCTCGTCGTCCAGGTCGAGGATGTTGACGCCCCAGGCGCTGCGCACCTCGATGTATCTCAGGCCCAACTCCTTCGCCACCTCGCACTGCTCGTCGAGGTCGGGTGAGATCTCGTCGGCGAAGCCGGACAAAGTCCACATCGGACGTTACCTCCTGTAGAGCTGATCAATGAGCCGGAGGCTCTTCGTGCCCTCGGCCGGATCGATCCAGAACGGGCCTGGGTCGTGCAACGTGCGGTAGAAGTCGGCGATCAGCAGCTCGTGCGACGCGCCCCAGTAACTCTTCGAGCCCGGGCCGGCGCGCCGTTCCGCGACGTGCTCCACGCGGCCGTCGCGATGGGTGATCGTCAGGCCGTCCCGGATCAGCAGCGTCGCGTCGCCGGTGACGATCTCGATGGTGACCGGGGAGTCGACGGCGTTGGTGGTGGTCGCGAAGAGCACGCTCGTCCCGCCGCCGGCGTGGGTCAGCCGCGCGTTCGCGGTGTCCTCGACGTCGATGGCGTCGACCTCGCCGTAGTGGCCGACGTGACCGCTGACCCCGGTGACGTCGCCGAGCAGCCACTCCAGCAGGTCCAGCGTGTGGATGGCCTGGTTGATCAGGACGCCGCCGCCGGCCCGCTTCTTCTGGCCGCGCCACGGCGCGCTCGCGTAGTAACCGCTGTCGCGATGCCATAGCAAAGTTGCTGTAGCACTGAGGTTCGGCGCCTTTGCTGTAGCATCCGGCGTTCTTTTTGCAGCGCCCGGCGTGATCACCTTGCGGGCCGCCTGGACGGCGGCGTTGTAACGGTTCTGGAGGCAGACACCGACCTTGAGGCCCGGCGCCCGCGCGGCCGCGGCGATCACCCGCTCGGCCGCCTCGACCGTGTCGGCCACCGGCTTCTCCAGCAGCACGTTGACGCCGCGGTCGAGGCAGTCGACGACGATGTCGGCATGGGTGTCGTGCGGGGTGCAGACGTGCGCGACGTCCGGGCGTACCTCATCGAGAAGTTTCCTGTAGTCATGGGTCGTGGCGCCCACCAGCTCGACCTCGGGCAGGGCGTCGATCGCCGCGAGATGCACCTTCGAGATCGTGCCGAGACCGATCACCACCGCCCGTGGCACTACTTGACCCCGCCCGCGGTCAGCCCGCCGACCAGATAACGCTGGAACAGCAGGTAGAGGATCACGACCGGAGCCGCACAGATCAGCGCCGCCGCCATCATCTGCGAGTAGACCGGCAGCGCCCCGCCCTCCTGGGCCGAGCCGAAGATCTGCAGCGCGACCGCCGCCGTGTGCGTCTCGGGGCGGGTGAGCACCGAGGCGAACAGCACGTCGTTCCAGCCGAGCAGGAACGCGAAGATGCCGGAGACGACGATCGCGGGCAGGCTCAGCGGGATCACGATCCGCCAGAGCACCACCAGGGTGGACGCGCCGTCGGTCCGCGCCGCCTCCTCCAGTTCGCGGGGCAGGCCGCGCAGGTAGGTGACCATCACCCAGGTGGAGAACGGCAGGGCGAAGGTCAGGTACGCCACGAACAGGCCCCAGCGGGTGCCGATCACGGTCAGGCCCAGGTAGTTGCCGGCCGACGAGAACAGCACGAACACCGGGAGCAGCATCAGCGTGCCCGGGATCGACTGGAGCCCGACCAGGCCCCGCAGGATCGTCAGCCGGCCGAGGAACGAGTACCGGACCAGCACGTACGCGGTGCTCGTACCCAGCAGCGCGGACGCGACCGCGGTGGCCGCGCAGACGATCAGGCTGTTGACGATGCCGGTGGACAGGTCGGCCGTGGTCCAGATCTTGGAGTAGCTCTCGCCGGTGAACGAGCTCGGCCAGAACTCGCCGCTCGCCACCCCGACGTCCGAGTTGAGCGAGGCCAGCACGATGTACGCCAGCGGCACGAGCACCATCGCGCAGAGCAGCACGGTGATCGTGACCAGCAGCGGGCGGGGGAGCAGACGCTGCGCCTCGGCCTGGGCGGTCATTTGTCCACATCCAATCTCACTGCCCGCAGGTAGGCGTAGAGCGGGATCGCGATCAGGATCAACGAGATCACGGCCATCGCGGCGCTGAGGCCGAACCGCAGACCCTGGAAGCTGGTCACGTAGACGAGCATCGGCATCACGTTGACGTCGTCCGGGGCGGGCGCCCCGAACAGCACGAACGGCAGCGTGAAGTTGTTGATGTGGTTCAGGGTGGCCAGCAGGCAGGCGAGCAGGACCGGGCCCCGCAGGTAGGGCAGGATCACCCGGGTCAGCTTGGCCCACCAGTTCGCCCCGTCCACCGCCGAGGCCTCGTGCACCTCGTTGTCGACCGACTGGAGGGCGGCCAGCGCCATCAGGTAGATGAACGGCCACGCGGCCCAGATCTCCACCAGCACCAGCGTCCAGTACGAGTTCGGGCCGCTCAGCCACAGCGTGCTGCCGAGGCCCAGCGTCTCGTTGACGATGCCGTCCGGTTGCAGCATGGTCCGCCAGACCGAGGCCACCACGAACGACGGCAGCACGTACGGGATCAGGAAGACCGCCCGGACCAGGGCCCGGCCCCGGTACGCGTTCTGCGTGACCAGGGCGGCCGCGATCCCGATGGGCACCGTCACCGCCGTCGACAGCACCGCGAAGGACACGCTGAGCCAGATCGACTTCGGCAGGCCGGCCTCGAACGACTCGACGTAGTTGCCGATCCCGATGAACGGGGCCTCCACCCACCGGCGCAGCGTGTACTGGTCGAGGTCGATGAGGGAGATCCACAGGGCCAGCAGCAGCGGGATCAGGATGATCAGCGTCATCAGGAGCCCGCCGGGGGTGAGGAGCCACAGCGGACGCTGCCGCTCGCTCACCTTCTTCCCCGGCTTCGCGTCCTTGCTCCCCGGCTTGTTCCCCGGCGGCGCGGCGGTCACGGCGCTCATGGCTACTTGGCCCGGTCCAGGGACGACTGGGCCTTCTTCTGCGCGTCAGCGATGCGGCCGTCCAGGGTCGCCGCGGACACCGGGCCCTTGGCCAGGTCGGGCAGGGTCTGCACGGCCACGTTGGTCAGCGCGAGCTGGATGTCGGCCCAGGCGCCGGTGAACGGGGTCGCCACCGACTTCTGCGCCGCGTCGGTCAGCGGGGCCAGCTTCTGGTCCGACTTCAGGGTGTCCAGCGCCGCCGCGTTCGCGGGCAGGTTGCCGAACTTCTTGTAGTAGTCGAGCTGCTGCTCCTGATCGGTGACCAGCTTGACGTACTCGAAGGCCAGGTCCTTGTTCTTCGAGTAGTCGGCGACCAGCAGGTTGTCGCCGGAGAGGATGCTCGCCGCCTCGACGCCGTTGGCCGGTCGGCTGGTGGCGCCCGGCGGGACGGTCGGCAGCAGCGTGAACGCCCACTTGCCCTTGACCGCGCCCTGGTCCAGCGAGTTGATCGCGGTCGCCGTGGTCAGCGCGAAGTAGCCGGTCTTGCCCTTGGAGAACGCGGCGACGGCCTGCGGGTTGGTCCAGCCGATGGCGGCCGGGTCGACGACCTTGTCGGTGGTCAGCCAGCCGAAGTACGTCTCGTACGCCTTCTTCACCGTCGGGTCCTGCAGCTTGGCCGTCTTGCCGTCGATCAGCGGGTTGCCGGCCTGGGTGGACATGCCCCAGACGAACTTCCACGGGTCGAAGTTGTCCTTGTACGCGATCGCCAGGCCGTACTGGTCGCCCTTGGTGAGCTGCTTGGCCTGGGCGGTGAGCTCGTCCCACGTGGTCGCCGGCTTGTCGATGCCGGCCGCCTTGAGAAGCTCGGTGTTGTACGCCATCACGAACGGCCGGCTCACCCACGGGATGCCGACCTGGTTCTGGTCGTCCGGGCCGGAGATGCCGAGCGTCGCCGGCACGAACTTCTCCTTGCCGCCGATCTTCTTCCACTCCTCGTCGCCCAGCTTCACGAACGCGCCGGTCGAGTAGGCGGTCGGGGTGAACGTGGTGCCGACCGCGTACACGTCGGGCCCGGAGCCGGCGACCACCGAGGTCTGGATCTTGGTCAGCTCGTCGTTCGCGGAGGCGAACGTCTCGAACTTCACGTCGGCGCCGGTCTGCGCCTTGAACTTGTCGCTGATCGACTTCTGCCAGGCCGCGAACTCCTCCGGGTACTGGGTGTTGGCGCCGATCAGCACGTTCAGCGTCTTGCCCGCGCCGTCCCCGCCGCCGCCCTCGTCGTCGCCGCCGCAGGCCGTCATCGCGGCGACCAGCACGGTGGCGCCGGCCAGCGCTATCGCTCTTCCGTAACGCATCGCTATGTTCTCCGTTTCGCTTCTTCGCCGCGGTCCGCCTGCCGGTCCAACAATCCCGCAGTGACCGACATCACTGTTACGAGCTGGTTTCCGGAATGGCAATTGGTTGCCATCAGTTGCCATCGCGCCCGTGGCAACAACTGGCAACCGCTTGCTGTGCGTTTACGGACGGCCCGAGGCTCGGGCCATGCCCGCTCTCGCACCGCATCCCGACCGGCTGCTGCCGTCCGACCCGGCCGTCCGGCAGATCGCCCGCCGGCTCTACGAGGCGGTGGCGGCGCTGCCGATCGTGTCGCCGCACGGGCACGTCGACCCGCGGATGCTGCGCGACGACACGCCGTTCCCCGACCCGGCGACGCTGTTCATCAAGCCCGACCACTACGTGACGCGGCTGCTGCACGCCGGCGGGGTGCCGCTCGACTCGCTGCTCGGGGACGCCGACCCGCGCTCGGTGTGGCGGCTGTTCTGCGCCCACTGGCACCTGCTGCGGGGCACGCCGGTGCGCTACTGGTTCGAGAGCGAGCTGCACTCGATCTTCGGGATCACCTCACGGCCGTCGGCCGACAACGCCGATGAGTTGTACGACCAGATCGACGCGTTGCTGCGCACGCCCAGCCACCGGCCGCAGGCGTTGCTGTCCCGCTTCCAGATCGACTTCATGGCCACCACCGACGACCCGGCCGACGACCTGGCCGCGCACGCCGCGTTAAGAGATCTGCCGACGCGCGTGGCGCCGACCTTCCGCCCCGACCGCTACCTGGAGGTCGGGCGCCCCGGGTGGCCGTCGATCGTCAAGGAACTCGGCGGAGACGTCGGTTCCTACGCCGGCTACATCGCCGCGCTGGAGGAGCGCCGCCGCTACTTCGTGTCGGCGGGCGCGGTGTCGGCCGACCACGGCCACGTCGACGCCGGCGCGGCGCCGGTGTCACTCGACGACGCGAACCGGATCTATCGGTCGGCCCTGAAATCCGACGTGTCACCCGCCGAGGCGACCGCCTTCCGCCGCCACATGATCGTCGAGATGGCCCGGATGTCCTGCGACGACGGCCTGGTGATGACCCTGCACCCCGGCGTCTTCCGCAACCACCACACGGCCACCTTCGACCGGCACGGCCCCGACACCGGCCACGACATTCCGGTGGCGGTGGAGTTCACCGAGTCGTTGCGGCCGCTGCTCGACCGGTTCGGCACCCACCCCGGCTTCCACCTGGTGCTGTTCACCGTCGACCCGGACGTCTTCACCCGCGAGATCGCCCCGCTGGCCGGTTTCTATCCGGCCGTGTTCGCCGGCGCCCCGTGGTGGTATCTCGACAACCCGACCGAGATCCGCCGATACCAGCGCGCGGTCACCGAGACGGCCGGTTTCAGCAAGCTCTCCGGCTTCATCGACGACACCCGGGCCTTCTGCTCCATTCCCGCCCGGCACGACATGTCGCGCCGCCTCGACGCCGGCTTCCTGGCCGAACTGGTCGCCACCCACCGCCTCGACCCCGAGGAGGCCGAGGAAACCATCGTCGACCTGGTCGTCCACCAGCCCCGCCGCGTTTTCAAGATCAAGCCTTAGCTTCAGGATCAAGCCTTGGCGAAGTCGACCTCGTCGACATCAACCACACCGGCCGACTTGCCCGGCGCGGTCTGGTACTTCCAGTAGAGGTTGGTGTGCCGGATGACCGCCTCGGGCTCCGGCGCGCCCCACGACGACCGATCGCCGGACGTGTGCGCGTCGCCGACCAGGTAGGTGTCGTAGCCCCGGGCGAACGCACCGTGCAGAGTGGACCGCACGCACGCATCGGTCTCGGCCCCCGACAGGTAGAGCGCGCCCACGCCCAGCCCCGCGAGCACCTCTTCGAGATTCGTCCCCTCGAACGAATCCCCGTGGTGCTTCTCCACCACCGTCTCACCCTCGCCGGGCGCCAGTTCCGGGACGATCAGCCAGTCGTCGCTGCCGCGCACCAGCCCGTCATCCGAGTGTTGCACCCAGACAACCGGAACCCCCGCGCCGCGCGCCCGCTCAACCAGCCTGGCCACCGCGCCCACGACCCGGTCCCGCTCGAACGCCTCGGCCACCACACCGTTCTGAACATCGATCACCAGGAGCGCCGCGCGCTCACGCCCCACCAAAGTCGTCATGGCTCCAAGCTAATCCGCGGGTACGACAGTTCGGGCGCCCTTGAAGCCTCATCAACCTCCAGCGTTGCCTGCCGCTGCCGCTGCCGCTGCCGCTGCCGCTGCCGCCGCCGCCCGCCGCCCGCCGCCTGCCGCTGGTCCGCGAACCTCGTCGGCCTCCAGCGCTGCCTGCCGCCTGCCGCCGACTTGGTGCCTGCCGCCCGCCGCGCGTCCCGGCAACGTCGTCATGGCGGCGCCCTGAACGTCAGCCGGCTGCCCGCTTCACCAGCTCGCCGATCCGGGCCTCAACCTCCGGCGTCAGCGTCGTCACGGCGAACGCCGTGGGCCACATGTCGCCGTCGTCCAGCTCGGCCGGGTCGTTGAAGCCGAGGGTCGCGTACCGGGTGTCGAACTTCTTGGCCGGCTGAAGGAAGCACACGACCTTGCCGCCCTTGGCGTAGGCGGGCATGCCGTAGTAGGTCTTCGGCGCCAGCCCCGGCGCGCTCTCCTGGACGATCCGATGGATCCCCTCGGCAAGGACCCGGTCGGCGTCGGGCAGCTCCGCGATCTTCGCCAGCAGGTCCGCTTCCGGGTCAGCCTTCTTGCCCCGGGGCAGCCGCTCGGTCTTCAGCTCTTGAGCACGCTCCTTCATCGCCTTGCGTTCGTCCTCGCTGAACCCGTCGTAGCTCTTCTCGTTCGTCTGCCTGGCGGTCATCGTCCGCTCCTTCTCGCTGGTCTCACCCCATGCTAGGAACGGCCCGGCCTGCGAACTTCTCGAATCGTGACCACTACGCCGCCGCCCTGCGCCGCCGCCCTGCCCCGCACCGCATGCCCGCATCACCCAACTCGCGTCCACACGCCTGCGGCGGCCCGGCCTGCGGCGGCCCGGCCTGCGGCGGCCCGGCCTGCGGCGGCCCGGCGTCGGTCAGGCGTCTGCCGTCCAGTCGTCGGTGTGCCTGTGGCGGAGCAGGTCGGGGCGTCGAACTCGTCGTAGTGGTCGCCCCGCTCCGCGCCGAGGGCGGCCAGCACCTGGGAGATCGGGCTTCCCTCGGCCGGGAAGCGTTCGTCCTCGGCGACGCTGAGCGGCCCGATCACCATCGAGCCGCCCGACCACAGGGCGGCCCACTGGGTGCCCGTACCGCCGAAGAACTCGGCCTCGAGGTAGCCGATCGGCCCGTCCGCCGAACGCTGGGCCAGCTCGGCCTTCACCGCGTCGGGCAGCCGGTCGAGGTCGGGTCGCCGGCTCGGTAGCCCGCCGGCGTAGGCCTCGGCCAGGCTCGCCGCGACCTCCCGGGTGATCGGGATCAGGGCCAGGTCGAACGCCAGCGGCACCACGACGGCGGGTGAATGGCCGGCGGCGAGGGAACGCAGCGCCGGTTCGCGGCCGACCACGGCCTCCAGGACGTAGCTCATGAGTGCGGGGACTCCACGATCACGTAGGGCTCGGGCGCGTCCTGGGGCGGGTCACCGCGGAACCGCTCGACCAGGGGCAGGTAGGGGACTGGGCCGGTGACCGCCGGGATCGGCTCGTCGCACGGGCGGAGAGGCTCGGCCGGAACCACCCCGCCGTCCTCGCCGATCGCGCCGAACCGGTAGCCACGCTCGCGGACGCCCCGGATGATCTCGGGCAGCGCGGTCACCACCGACCGGCCCGACGGCGTGTCGACGTTGCCGTCGTGCAGCAGCAGGATCACGCCGGGCGCCACCCCGGCGAGAAGCGCGTCACGCACCTGCTCGGGTGTGGTGGCCGCATCGGGATCGGCGGCGTTCACGTCGACCCGGACGATCGTGCGATAGCCGAGGCCCGCCAGCACGTTCCGCCCCGCATCGTCGATGTTCAGGAACGGCGGCCGCATACCCGGGAACGGCATCGGCGCCCCGGCCGCCCGCATCGCCGCCTCGGTCTGCCGCATCTCCTCGCGCACCGCGTCGGGCGTCAGCCTGGTGAGGTCGGAATGGTAGTAGGTGTGGTTGAAGACCTGGTGGCCCTCGCGCACCTGGAAGCCGACGAGGTGAGGGTTGGCCGCGACCCGCATCCCGACGTCGAAGAACGCGGCCGGCACGGCCAGCCGCCGCAGGATCGCCAGCGTCTCGGGCCGATAGATCGACGGCCCGTCGTCGAAGGTCAGGGCCACCCACCCGGCGTGCGTCCCGGCATGGCCCGGCTCGCCCGCCCATCCAGCGTGCGTTCCGGCATGGCCGGGCTCGCCCACCCACCCGGCGTGCGTCCCGGCGTCGCCGAGGTCGCCCGGCCGGCCGGAGGCGGGACCGGTCACGGCTGCGGCTCGAGGAGGCCGAGGCGCCGGGCGACGGCGGCGGCCTCGACGCGGTTGGCCACGTTGAGCTTGGCGATGATGCGGGAGACGTGGACGCTCGCGGTCTTGGGGGAGATGTAGAGCTGCTCGGCGATGCGGCCGTTGCTGTGTCCCTCGGCCACCAGCGTCAGCACCTCGCGCTCGCGGGCGGTCAGGATCTCGGTGGCCGGTTGCGCGGCCGCCGACGGTCGCAGGCCGAGCCGGTGGGCCAGCGTCTCGGCCCGGGACAGCAGCGGCGCCGCACCCAGGGGGCCGCCGATCTCGGCCACCTCTTCGATGGCGATTCCCGCCTCGGCGCGCTCACCGGCGCCGGCCAGCGCCTCGGCGTAGCCCAGCAGCGCCGCTGCCAGGGGGTAACGCTGACCGTCTTCCCGCCACGCCGCGACCGCCTCACGCCACGCCGCCGGGTCGTGGTTCAGCGTGGCGGTCACCTGGGCCGCATACGCCCGGTCGACCGCATATCTGACCTGTGGCCAGCGTGCCTGCGCCCGAACCAGCTCGGTGAGCTGCGGGTCGCCGAGCCGGTCGGCGGCGGCCGCGGCCGCGGCGATGGCCGGCCAGCCGTACCGCGCGTCGTCGGTGATCGTGGGCTCGGCCAGGGCGGCCTTGGCGGCCATGCGGATCATGGCGTTGTCGCCGAACTCCAGGGCGCACAGGATGCGTAGTTCCAGGAGGTAGAGCCGCGTCTCCACGTGAAGGTAGGGCTTGCTCAGGAAGCCGAACGCCCGGGACAGCAGCGCCTCGGCGCCCTCGTTGCCGCGGGCCAGCCGCAGCCAGGCGCGCAGCCGCACCACCGGCAGCACGAGCGTGCCGGGTGGGTCGAGCCGGGTGGCCTCGGCGAGCCGGCGCTCGGCCTCGTCCCACTCGCCCAGCGCGATCTCCGCCTCGGCGTAGTTCGCCAGCAGGTAGACGCCCGTCGTCCGGCTGATGCCGACCTTGTCGGCGTTGGGCACGCCCTCCCACGCCGCGTCGGCGGACTCCGCGTAGCGCCCGACCTCGAACAGCGCGTCCGAGATGTTGACCAGCGCGTAGGCCAGGTTCTGTCGATCGCCGGTGCGGCGGGCGGTCTCGGCGGCCGTCCGGATCACCGGCAGCGCCTCCTCGAGCGGCACCGAGCCCGCGCACAACCGCCCGAACGTGACCGTCGCCGCGACCTCGGCGGCCACGTCGCCCAGCTCGACCGCCTCGGCCATCGCCTCCTTGGCGATGTCGGCCGCCAGCTCGGCGTCGGCCCGGTTGAGCGTGTGGGCGACGTCGGCCAGCAGCTTCACGCTCTCGGCGGTTCGGGGCTGCTTCCGCACGATCTCGTAGGCCTCTTGCGACTCGGCCGCGCCGTCGCTCTTGCCCGCGTTCTGCAGCAGCTTGGAGCGCCGCACCAGCAGCCGCGCGGCCCGCAGCGGCTCGGCCTGGTAGTCGATGCCGTGCAGCGCGTGCTTGGTCAGGCTCAGCGCCCGCATCGACTCGCCGGCGTCGATGGCGACCAGGGCCGCCTCTTCCAGCAGGTCGACGTGGCAGGTGTTGAGCAGCGTCTCGGCGTCGGGCACCTGTTCCCACAGCTCGAGCACCCGGTCGAGCAGACGGGCCTGCTCGCCGTAGGCATAACGCCGCCCCGCCTCGATCGCGGCCGCCCGCGCCGCCACCAGGGCCCGTGGGTGGTCGTGGGCGGCGTGCCAGTGATGGGCGATCTCGGCGGGCGCCCGGCCGATCGACACCAGCCCCGGCTCGCCCTCGATCACCTCGGCGTAGCGCGCGTGGAGCCGCGCGTGTTCGCCGGGCAGCAGGTCGTCGTGCACCGCCTCGCGCACCAGGGCGTGGCGGAACTCGTACTCACCGCTGGCGTCGACGACGATCAGCTGGGCGGCGACCACCGTCCGCAGCGCCGACTCCAGCTCGGGCTCGGGCACGCCGGCCACCCGGGTCAGCAGGCCGTGGCCGAACCTGGTGCCGCCGACCGCGGCCACCCGCAGCACCCGCTGGGCCGGCTCGGAGAGCTGGTCGACCCGGGACAGCAGCAGGTCGCGCAGGTTGTCGGAGATGTCGCAGCACTCGTCGCCGGACGCGGCGATCTGCTCGATGAAGAACGGGTTGCCCTGGGCGCGCTCATGGAGGGTGTCGACCACGCCCGGTGCGGGCTCGGCGCCGAGCAGGTGGGCCAGCATCTCGGCGGTGCCCTCGCGGTCGAGCCGGTCGAGCTCGAGCCGCTGCACGCCACGCACCCGGTCGAGCTCGGCCAGGAACGGCCGCAGCGGATGCCCCCGATGCATCTCATCCGTGCGGAACGTGCCGACCAGCAGGACGCCCGGCAGGCGCGCGGCGCGCAGCAGGAAACCGATCAGGTCGCGGGTGGACCGGTCGGCCCAATGCAGGTCTTCCAGTACCAGCACCAGCGGCTGCCGTTCGGCCAACCGGCCGAAGAGCCCCGCCACCGCCTCGAACCCGTGCCCGCGGCGGGCGTCGCCACCCGACTCGGGCGGGCCGAGCTCGGGCAGCAGGCGCACGAAATCACCCTCGCGCCCCTCGAACACCCCGGCGCCGTCACGCTGGACCAGCTCGCGCAGCGCCCCCACGAACGGCGCGTAGGGCAGGCCCTCTTCGCCCAGCTCGAGGCAGTGACCCGTCAGCACCTGGGCGCCGTCGGCGGTCGCGGCCCGGGTGAACTCTTCGATGAGCCGGGTCTTGCCCACCCCGGCCTCGCCGCCGACCAGAACGGCCGACGGCTCGGCGCTGCGGGTTCGTTTGAGGGCGTCTCGGACCAGCGCCAGATCGGCCTCCCGGCCGACCAGGACGTCGGTGCTCCGCACGCTCGCCGTCATGAGGTCGAGCATGCCATGGGGGTACGACCGAATTTCGGCGCCGACGATGCCCATCGGAGGACCAGCCCAGCTCATTACTGCGCCGGCGCCCGCACCGCGGTGGCCCATCGGGAGGCACGGCCGAAGCGGCGATGCCGTCCGGCCGGCGACACCCCACGCGCCATACGGTGGGCGTCGGCCTCGCGGCGTAGTTCGTCGGCACGCTGGTGGTGCAGGTCGAGGATCGTCTGCGCGTCGGTGTAGGGAAACATCCGCTTGCTCCTTGCGTACTCGTCGGCATCTCTTGGTCTTGATGACGACTTTCCGCGTGAAGGCAGGCGTGGCGCATGGGGAACGACCCCTATGTTGGGGCGGGCAGGTACCTTACGTTTGGCTGCTGAGGTGCCTGGGCGGCGTAAGGCCCTTACTGCGCACCATTACACTTCCGGGTATGGCAACTCCCGAGGAGAAGGTGTCGTTCGGCACCCGGCTCAAGCAGATCGGCCAGGTCTTCGCCTTCACCGCGAAACAGGACAAGTGGTTCGTGCCGCTCCTGATCGCGGCGGTCCTGATCCCGATCGCGCTGACCGTGCTGTTCTTCCTGCTCGGGTTCGGCTGGGTGGTCATCCCGCTCGGCGTCATGATCACGCTGCTCGCCGCCCTGATCGTGCTCAACCTGCGCTCGAACGCGGCCATGATGAACGTCGCCGAGGGCCAGCCGGGCTCGGCCGCGCAGATCGTGGAGAACATGCGCGGCGACTGGCGGGTGCGCGCCGCGGCCAGCTCGACCACCCAGTTCGACATGGTGCACGTGGTCATCGGCCGGCCGGGCGTGATCCTGCTCGGCGAGGGCCAGCCGCAGCGCGTACGCACCCTGCTCGGCCAGGAGAAGCGCCGCCTCTCCAAGGTCATCGGCAAGGCGCCGATGTACGACTACATCGTCGGCTCGGGCGAGGGCGAGGTCTCCGTACGCAAGCTCCGCACGACCTTCCTCCGCCTGCCCCGCAACCTCACCGGCAAGGACGTGAACGCCCTGGACAAGCGTCTCGCCGCGCTGATGTCCCGGCCGCAGATGCCCAAGGGCGCGATCCCCAAGAACATGCGCCCGTCGAAGGGCCAGTTCCGCCAGCAGCGCCCGCGCTGACCTAGGTTCGGGGACGAAGGATCACGACGGAGCCCGCCAGCCGGTCATGCCAGCCGCGGCGGGACTGATCCATGATCACGGCCGGGACGAGCAGGGCCAGGAGTACGGCCCGGAGCAGCCCCTTGGCCAGGCCGATCGCGCCGCCGTCCTCGATCGAGACACACCGGATGCCGGCCAGCGCCATGCCCGGGGTCTGTCCGAAGAGGCCGATGAAGAACGTGTTGAGCAGCACCAGCGCGACGACCGGCGGCCAGGCGACCCCGCGCGGATCGCCGACCAGGCTGCCGACCAGAAGGCACAGCGCCCAGTCGATCATCAGCGCGGCGAACCGCCGGCCGAAGCCCGCGAGCAGGGTGGACCCGGGGTCGAAGGCGGGCGGACTGGAATTCGTTCGAGCGGCCACGGGAGACCACGCTACCGGGGTAACCTCCGGTAGGTCGCGGCAGATCACCGGCTCCGTAACACGGCGGAAACAATAGGGATACGCCTGGGCAACGGCGTACCCATAGCGTCGCGACCAGCCTAGCGACGTGGCGGTCATCCCGCCCGGTTCGATTTTCCTGCCAGGAGGACGTGTGTTCGCCAATCCCGAGGAACTCCTGCGATACCTCAAGGACGAGGACGTCAAGTTCGTCGACGTACGCTTCTGTGACCTGCCGGGTGTCATGCAGCACTTCAACATCCCGGTGGAGTCGTTCGACGAGAGCGTCGTCACCGATGGCCTCGCCTTCGACGGATCCTCGATCCGCGGGTTCCAGGCCATCCACGAGTCCGACATGATGCTCCTGCCGGACGTCGCCACCGCGTTCATCGACCCGTTCCGCATCCAGAAGACGCTGGCGCTGAACTTCTTCATCCACGACCCGTTCACCCGCGAGGCCTACTCGCGTGACCCGCGGAACGTGGCGAAGAAGGCCGAGACCTACCTGGCCTCCAGCGGCATCGCCGACCAGGCCTACTTCGGCGCCGAGGCGGAGTTCTACATCTTCGACTCGATCCGCCACTCGACCAGCGCCAACGAGTCGTTCTACTACATCGACTCGGTCGAGGGCGCCTGGAACTCCGGCAAGGAGGAGGAGGGCGGCAACCGCGGCTACAAGACCGCGTACAAGGGCGGCTACTTCCCGGTCGCGCCGCTCGACCACTACTCCGACCTGCGCGACGCCATGGTCCGCCGGCTCATCGACGCCGGCTTCACCGTCGAGCGGTCGCACCACGAGGTCGGCACCGCGGGCCAGGCCGAGATCAACTACAAGTTCTCGACCCTGCTGCACGCCGGCGACCAGATGCAGATGTTCAAGTACATCATCAAGAACACCGCCTGGGAGCACGGCAAGACCGCGACGTTCATGCCCAAGCCGCTGTTCGGTGACAACGGTTCCGGCATGCACACCCACCAGAGCCTGTGGCTGAACGGCGAGCCGCTGTTCTACGACGAGACCGGGTACGCCGGCCTGTCCGACACGGCCCGCTGGTACATCGGCGGCCTGCTCCACCACGCGCCCAGCCTGCTGGCCTTCACCAACCCGACGGTCAACTCGTACCGCCGCCTGGTGCCCGGCTACGAGGCCCCGGTCAACCTGGTCTACTCGCAGCGCAACCGCTCGGCCTGCACCCGCATCCCGGTGACCGGGAGCAACCCCAAGGCCAAGCGCGTCGAGTTCCGTGTGCCCGACCCGTCGAGCAACCCGTACCTGTCCTTCGCGGCCCAGATGATGGCCGGCCTGGACGGCATCAAGAACAAGATCGAGCCGCCGGCGCCGATCGACAAGGACCTGTACGACCTGCCGCCGGAGGAGTGGGGCAACGTCAAGCAGGTGCCGGGTTCGCTCGACGCGGTGCTCAACTCGCTCGAGGGCGACCACGAGTTCCTCACCGCGGGCGGCGTCTTCACCGACGACCTGATCGAGACCTGGATCGACTGGAAGCGGGCCAACGAGATCGACCCGGTCCGCCTCCGCCCGACCCCGCACGAGTTCGAGATGTACTACAACGTCTGACCCAGTACGGTCATCGAACGGCGGTCGCGCTCCGGCGCGGCCGCCGTTCCCGTCTGTGGAGGACCCCGTGGGGTACATCGAGGATCTGACCCCCTACACCTATGGCGACGATGACATCGTCCGGGTCGGCGACGAGTACGTGATCTACCGCCCACGCGTACGCACCGCCCGAGCCCTTCATCACCGCCGTCGAGTCCTACGACCCTGCCTGGGCAACCGACCCGAACCACGGATGGATCCCGGCCGACGCCGAGCGCGACTAGTCACTGGGCTAGGGTGACCTGATTCGTGTCTCCGTTGTCATTCCGACCACCGGCCGCATCTCGCTGCGCGCCACCCTCGACGCGCTCGGCCGGCAGGAGCAGGCCCCGCCCTTCGAGGTGATCGTGGCGGTCGACGGTGGTCCCGTTCCCGACGTGGCCGGGATCGAGGTGGTTCGGCTGCCTGAGCGGCGTGGTGTCAGCGCCGCCCGGAGCGCGGCCGTCGAGCGGGCTCAGGGCGATCTGATCGGCTTCCTCGACGACGACGTCCTGCCCGGCCCTCGGTGGCTGGCCGTCCTCACGGAGCGGCTGGGCGCCGTCGACGCGGTCGCCGGGCGGATCCTGGAAGACGTCGAGCCCGGGGCCCTGTCGCGGCTCCGGCGGCTGGCGTTCGACAACCGGGACCGGGTCAACGGCGCGACGGTCGACTACCTCAACGGCGGGAACTTCGGGGTCAGGGCGCGGCTGCTGCGGCAGGTCGGCGGGTTCGACGTGCGCTTCGTCAAGTCTCAGGACCGGGAGCTGGCGCGGCGGCTGATCGGGGCCGGCGGGACCATCGGGTACGCGGCCGGCATGGTCGTCCGGCACCGCGGGGCGTACGACCTGGCCGGCCTCCTGTGTGGGCGCTACCGGGCGGGGAAGGCGGCGGCCACCATGGCGGCCGCGGGTGACCTGACCTCGGTCGGGCCGCGGTCCGCTCGGGAGACGTACGGCGCGAATCTGGCCGTTCTGGCGCTGCGCCACGGGCCGCTGATCGGGGCGTACGCCGCGCTCTCCATGGCCGCCCACCGGATGGGCCGCCGCGCCGGCTACGGATCGTAGCGGTTGTAGACGCCGCTCATCGCGCCGTTCGGGTCGAGGCGGTGCAGGATCGCGTCGGTGATCTCCGTGAGCTGGGCGATCTGCTGCGGGGTCAGAGCGTCAATGACATGGGTACGTACGGTCGCCGCATGCCCCGGCGCCGTGGCCTCCACCTTGGCCCAGCCGGCGTCGGTCAGCCGCGCGTTGGTGGCCCGCTTGTCCTGCGGGCACGGGAAGCGCTCGACCAGGCCGCGCTCCTCGAGCCGCTGCACCACATGGGACAGCCGGGGGAGCGTGGCGTTGGTCTGCCGGGCCAGTTCGGTCATGCGCAGCGTCCGGCCGGGGGCCTCGGACAGCATCGCCACCACGAAGTAGTCGAAGTGGGTCAGCTCGGCGTCACGGCGCAGCTGCCGCTCCAGCACACCGGGCAGCAGCTCCATGACGGCGGCCAGGCGTACCCAGGCGGCCTGCTGTTTGTCGTCCAGCCAAGGCGAGTCCATGGTCACATTCTCCTACGCAAAGGTTGTCGCGACAACTTTTTGGGTCTAGAGTCTTGGTTGTAGCGACAACCAAGACCTCAGGGAGCGCATCATGAGCCACGTCAGCATCCTCGGCACCGGCAACATGGGCCCGGCCATCGCCTCGCTCGTGACCAAGGGCGGCAACACCGTCGAGCTCTTCAACTCCTCCGACACGGACAAGCAGATCACCGGTGACATCGTGATCCTCGCGGTGCCCTACCCGTCAGTCGCCAAGGTCGCGGCCGAGCGGGGCGACCAGCTCGCCGGCAAGGTGGTCGTCGACATCACCAACCCGCTGAACTTCGAGACCTTCGACTCGCTGACCGTACCCGCGGACAGCTCCGCCACCGCCGAGATCGCCGCGAAGCTCCCGCAGTCCCGCGTGCTGAAGGCGTTCAACACGAACTTCGCCGCCACCCTGAACAGCGGCACGGTCGGCACCGAGCCCACCACGGTCCTGATCGCCGGCGACGACGCCGAGGCCAAGGCGCTGCTGGCCGGCATCGTGTCCGCGGGCGGCCTCAAGGCGGCCGACGCGGGGTCGCTCAAGCGCGCCCGCGAGCTCGAGGCGCTCGCCTTCCTGCAGATGACCCTGGCCGCCGGCGAGAAGATCAGCTGGACCGGCGGCTTCGCCGTCATCGCCTGACGAGCCGCGCGGATTTGAGAAAGGCGCGAGCCGCGCCGGCCTGAGGAAGGCGCGAGCCGCGCAGGCCTGGGGAAGACGCAGGCCCCGCCCGGGCCTGTGGACAGAGACTCGAAACTGTCACACCCGACCGCTACTTTGACGCCCACCCAGTGCAGGGGTGGGGGAGGTGGCGGTGGCCGCGCGCCAAATCAAGATCAAGAGGCGAGAGCGCGTTGAAAGGCCGCGACCCCGAACGCGGGGTCGCGGCCTTTCGCGTGGGGCGCGAAGAAAGAGAACGCCTGCGGCGTGAGGACAAGAAACGCGTGCGGCGTGAGGGAAAGAGAATGTGCGGGGCGCGAGCGACAAGAAACGCCCGGGTGCGAGCGATAAGAAAACGCGTAGGCGCGAGCGACAAGAAACGCCGGGGAGCGCGAAGAAAGTGAACGTGCGGCGCGGGAAAGAACGAGAAACTCAGCCGCGAGCGGCCAGAGCCTGCTGATAAAGCCGCCCAGCCCGATAAGACGACCGAACCAGCGGCCCACTCATCACCCCGGCGAACCCGATCGCCTCAGCCTCGGCCTGAAGCTCGACGAACTCTTCCGGCTTCACCCACCGCTCGACCGGGTGATGCCGTGGCGTGGGCCGCAGGTATTGGGTGATGGTGATGATCTCGCAGCCCGCGTCGTACAGCTCGCGCAGCGCCTGCGACACCTCGGAACGCTCCTCGCCCATGCCGAGGATCAGGTTGCTCTTGGTGACCAGGCCGGCGGCGCGGGCCTTGGTCAGCACCGACAGCGAGCGCTCGTAACGGAAACCGGGCCGGATGCGCTTGAAGATGCGCGGGACGGTCTCGACGTTGTGGGCCAGCACCTCGGGCGCCGCGCCGAAGACCTCGGCGAGCTGGGTCTCGTCGGCGTTGAAGTCGGGGATCAGCAGCTCGACGCCGCAGCCCTGCTGGAGCTTGTGGATCTGGCGGACGGTTTCGGCGTAGAGCCAGGCGCCGCCGTCAGGCAGGTCGTCGCGGGCGACGCCGGTGACCGTGGCGTAGCGCAGGCCCATGGTGGCGACGGACTCGCCGACCCGGCGCGGCTCGTCGGCGTCGAACTCGGCGGGCTTTCCGGTGTCGATCTGGCAGAAGTCGCAGCGCCGCGTGCACTGGTCGCCGCCGATGAGGAAGGTGGCCTCGCGGTCTTCCCAGCACTCGTAGATGTTGGGGCAGCCGGCTTCCTGACAAACCGTGTGCAACCCTTCACGCTGCACCAATCCGCGCAACTGCGTGTACTCCGGGCCCATCTTCGCCTTGACCTTGATCCACGGAGGCTTCCGTTCGATCGGAGTCTCGGCGTTGCGCGCCTCGATGCGCAGCATGCGGCGGCCCTCGGGAGCAATAGTCACAATGCCGAGGTTACGCCGGATCAAGCGGACGTTGGCCTCTGGGCGACGTGGCTCACGTGGCTGGCGGTGTGAGTGCCCTCACGTGACACGTGTAAACCCGCTTTGCCACGGAGTCGCCCCCTGTTAACGTCCGGTCCATCGGCTGTGACGGAGCCAAGTAGCGCCCGACCACGCCGGCCGAGAGAGCCACCGTGAGCTGTGAAGGTGGCCCGGCGCCGGGCGCGAAGACACTCCTGAGCCGCGGTACGACAAGAGGCGCCGCGAGGCGCGAAGGTGTGGTGGCACCGCGAGGTTTCCCGCTCGCCCACACCTCCCTGGGGCCGCGTTGCAGCAACCAAGGAGGTCACCACGCCATGCAACGCATCCTCTCCACCGAACTGGCCCGGCACCCCGGTGAGATCGTCATGATCGCCGGCTGGGTGCATCGTCGCCGCCTGCTCAAGCAGGTCGCTTTCCTGATCGTCCGGGACGCCGCCGGCTTCAGCCAGGTGGTGGTCACCGACCCGGCCACGCGCGCTCAGATCGAGACGATCTCCGAGGAGAGCGTGGTCGAGGTGACGGCTCGGGTCAGCGTCAACGCGGCGGCGCCGGCGGGGGTCGAGCTCACTTCTCCTTCGGTACGGGTACGGAGCGCTGTGTCCGTACCCCTGCCTCTGGAACTGCATCGACCCGCGCTCACCGCGACCCTGCCGACGCAGCTCGACCACGCGGCTCTCGCCCTGCGGCACCCGACCCGGGCGACGGCTCTGCGCATGGCCGCCGCCGCGACCGAGGGGTTCCGGTCGGCGCTGGCCGAGCAGCGGTTCGTCGAGATCCACACGCCGAAGATCGTGGCGTCGGCGACCGAGTCGGGCGCGAACGTGTTCGCCCTCGACTACTTCGGGCGGCCCGGCTATCTGGCCCAGTCGCCGCAGTTCTACAAGCAGATGATGGTCGGGGTGTTCGAGCGGGTCTTCGAGGTGGGGCCGGTGTTCCGGGCCGAGCCGCACGACACCGGCCGGCATCTGGCCCAGTACACGTCGCTCGACGCCGAGCTGGGGTTCATCACCGACCACCGGGACGTGATGACCGTGCTGACCTCGGCGTTGGCCGGGATGGCGGCGGCCGTCGAGCCGTGGGCCGCCCTGACGGTCGAGAGCGAGCTGCCGGCCGTGCACTTCACCGAGGCGCTGCGGATCGCCGGCGCCCCG
This sequence comes from Actinoplanes sp. NPDC051470, assembly GCF_040682035.1. NCBI lineage: Bacteria > Bacillati > Actinomycetota > Actinomycetes > Micromonosporales > Micromonosporaceae > Actinoplanes > Actinoplanes sp. NPDC051470. Next base: position 343,199 of record NZ_JBFBAA010000003.1, on the reverse strand, counting down.
GACGACGAGCCCGACCTGGCGCCGGCCCGCGAGCGGGCGCTCGGCGCGTGGGCGAAGCGGGAGCACGGCTCGGACTTCGTGTTCGTGACCGGCTACCCGATGGCGAAGCGGCCGTTCTACACCCATCCCGACCCGGCCGACGCCCGCTGGTCGAACGGTTTCGACCTGCTGTTCCGCGGGATGGAGCTGGTCACCGGCGGGCAGCGGCTCCATCGCTACGACGACTACGTGACCGCGCTGAAGGGCGACCTGGAACCGTACGCCGGCTATCTGGACGCCTTCCGCTACGGCATGCCGCCGCACGGCGGGTTCGCGATCGGCCTGGAGCGCTTCGTCGCGCGGCTGCTGGAGGTCCGCAACGTGCGCGAGGTGACCGCGTTTCCCCGCGACCTGCACCGGCTGACCCCGTAGGAACGACTAGAGGATGAGCAGGAGGGTGGTCGCGATGACCACGACCAGCGGGACCACCGTCATGCTCAGGAAGATCGCCCACGCGATGCCGTGGGCGAAGTTCAGGTAGACGCCGCCGCCCGGCCGCGGCAGGAAGACCCGTGGGTCGTCCGGTTGCTTCTCGAAGGCCATGCCCTAGGAAAGCAGAGTCGGCAGGTGACGCTCGACCACGGGCCGCACCTCGGCCACGGTGACGTCGCGGCCCAGCTCCCAGCTGAGCGAGGTCACGCCGGCGTCGCGGATGCCGCAAGGAACGAAACGGTCGTAGTTCGACAGGTCGCAGTCGCAGTTGATCGCGAAGCCGTGTTGGGTGACGCCGCGGGCGACGCGGATGCCGATCGCGGCGATCTTGCGGTCGGGGCCGCGGTCGTCGGCGAGCACCCAGACGCCGCTGCGCCCTTTGATGTCGACCCGGGTGGCGGCCACCCCGAACTCGGCGCACACGTCAATGAGCATCTGTTCGGTGCGGCGGACGTAGGCCACCACGTCGATCGGGTCGGGCAGCTTGAGGATCGGGTAGCCGACCAACTGGCCCGGGCCGTGCCAGGTGATCTTGCCGCCGCGGTCGACCTCGACCACGGGAGTGCCGTCGATCGGCCGGTCGGCGGGCTCGGTGCGTTTGCCGGCGGTGAGGACGCTGGGGTGCTCCAGCAGCAGGATCGTGTCGGGCTGGTTGCCCTCGGCGACCTCGGCGTGGATGCGGCGTTGCTCGTCCCACGCCTCGCGGTAGTCGACGAGGCCGGGCCGCAGGATGCTGAGCGTCGGGCTGGTCACGGAAGAAAGCCTAGCCCCAGTCGTCAGCCCGGTGGTGTGACCGGGTCCACGCCCGGCCGGATCCGCCAGAACAGGACGTCGTCCACCCGCTGCGGCTCGCCGAACAGGTCACGCGCGGTGAGTTCGACCGCCGCCCGGAACTCGGGACCGTCCGCGCCGGTCACCCGGTCGGCCAGGAACACGCCCTGGATGTTCCAGTAGGCCAGGTCCTCCCGGGCCCGGATCCGGTCGGCCTCGGTGATCTGCGGAACCTCGCCGTACCGGCCGGCCCGCGCGAGCAGCCAGTCCGTCCAGTGCCAGCGCGCGCCGATCTGCCCGGTGCCGTCGTGCCCGCCGGGGCCGAGGAAGTAGCCGTCCGGGATGCGGAACTGCTTTCCACCCCGAGCCATCGTGTACGCCTGCCAGCGCTGCGCGTCGGCCGACAGGTTGCTCGCGAACGGCAGCGAGCTGAGCGACGCGCCGTCGTCCACGTAGCGCTTCCAGGTGCCGTCGGCGATGAACTGCGGCTCGGGCGCCCGGTCCATGGTCAGCAGGGGAATCGGCATGATCGGGACCAGGGCCACCGCGTACGCCGCCCCGAAGGCCGTCTGCGCCGTCGACGAGAGCGTCTTGTCCTTCAGCAGCAGGTCGCCGAGCAACGCCAGCACCATGCCGAACACCCCGACCAGCACCAGCGCGAACCGGGCGGGCAGGGCCGAGTCGAAGAGCGGCAGGTGGGCCAGGGCCGCGTACGGCAGCGGGATCGGCGTCTCGATCTCGAAGATCTGCAGCCGCGGCCCCCACGACAGCAGCACGAACGTGATCGCGACGATGATCAGCGCCCGCAGCGTGGCTCGACGCCCCGGGTCGGCCCGCTTCCACAGCGTGACCAGTCCCGAGATGATCAGGACGATCAGCGGCAGCCCGAAGAACGACGTCTCCTCGGTCGAGTTCGGCGCGAGCCAGGCGCTGTCCAGCCCGGCCCACCCGGCGAAACTGCGTTCGGCGTAGCTCAGGTAGGACGCCACGTCCTCGACGTAGTGCCGCTGGTTGAACCCGGTGCCCGAGAAGCTCTGCGGACCCGCGAAATGCATGTAGAGGGGGTACGCGAGGAGCACTCCGGCCACGCCCGCGGTGACGCCGAGCCCCTTGAGGACCGTCGGCAGCGCCGCGCGCGCCTCCCCCCGGGTGGCCGGCGCCAGCGCCCACGCCGCCAGGAAGACCCCGCTGGCCAGCGCCGTGAAGAACAGCCCCTCGGCCGCGATCGAGAACCCGCAGGCGACCAGCAGGCCGAGCACCAGCCCGTTGCGCAGCCACCGATCGGGCTGGCGCAGCTTGAGCACCCACCACAGGACGAGCGGCGCGACCCAGCCGGCCGACCAGTTCAGGTGGCCGTTGGCATGCGACACGAAGCCGGGCGCGAACCCGCAGAACAGGCCGGCCACCGCGGCCACACCCCGGCGGGTGGTCGCGTAGCGGTTGAAGAACAGGTACCAGGCGAACGCCGCCCCGGCCAGGTTGCCGGTCAGGATGGCCGCGAAGCTGACCTGCGGGCCGAGGAAGTGGCTGATCGGCGCCATGGCCACGATGAAGACCGTGATCGAGGTGTTCGCGGCCAGGTTCACGCCGTCCGGCACGTTCATCATGTCGGTGAAGAACGGGTCGGCGCCGTGGCTCAGCAGGTACCAGCCGTACCCCAGCAGCCATTCGAAGAACGCCTGGTCGCCGGCATTGCGCAGGAGCACCTTGCCGTACGGGTCGGCCCACAGGCCCTGCGTCACGTAGGCGGCGAGGGTGATCGACACCACGGCCATGAGCAGATGGCCGGGCCAGCGGCGGCGCACGGTGGTCGCGGCGGCGGGCTCGGCGGGCGGGTCGGAGGACTCGGCGGGCGCGGTGGCGGTCACGGACATCGGCTACAAGCTAACAGTCCCGGACCTCCGCTTATGTCGCCGCGCTCGGCGCCTGCCCGACGGCCACCCGCAGGGCCGACTCGATGGTCGGGTGAACCCACTGGAAGCCGGCCTTGCCGAGCACCCCGGGCATCACCCGTTTGCTGCCCAGCGCCTCCTCGGCGAAGCCGCCCAGCGCGACCTGGAGCGCGAGCCCGGGCACCCACAGCGCCGCCGGCCGATGTAGCACGCGGCCCATCACCTCGGTGAACTCGGCGTTGGTGACCGGCTCGGGCCCGACGATGTTGACCGGCCCGGTGACGTCGTCGCGTTCCAGCAGGAACTCGACGGCACGCAGCCAGTCGTCCAGCGCGATCCAGGGCATGTACTGCTTGCCGCTGCCCAGCCGGCCGCCCAGCCCGGCCCGGAAGATCGGCATCATCGGCTTGAGCAGCCCACCGTCCTGATGCAGCGGGAGCCCGCTGCGGAGCAGGGTGACGCGGGTGCCGGCGTCCTCGGCGGGCCGGGCGGCCGCTTCCCACACCCGGACGACGTCGGCGAGGAAACCGCGACCGGCCGGCGACTCCTCGGTCACGCGACGGTCACCGGTCTCGCCGTACCAGCCCTCGGCCGAGCCCTGGAGCAGCGTGCGCGGCCGGTCGGCCTCGGGGAGCCGGCTGATCGCCCGCGCGATGGTCCCGGTGGTCTCGACCCGGCTGGACCGGATGGTGCTCTTGTACGCCGCCGTCCAGCGCTTGTCGCCGACGCCGGCGCCGGCCAGGTTGATCACCGCGTCGGCCCCGGCCACCAGGGTGGGGTCGAGCTGGCCCTGGGACGGCTGCCAGGTCGCCTCGTCGGCGGCCTCGGCGGGCCGCCGGACCAGCCGGGTCACGTCGTGGCCGGCCTCGCGCAGCCGCCGCGCGAGCGGGACGCCGAGAAAGCCGGACGCGCCGGCCATGAGGATCCGCATGTCCCCATCATGCCCGGATTCGAACAGGTTCAAAACTGAAAGGGCCCCGCGCGATCGCGGGGCCCATCTCAGCGGAGACGATCTAGGACAGTTCAGCTTCGAACTGGCCGCCTTCCAAGCGCTGCTTCATGGTGGTCAGGAAGCGGGCGGCGTCGGCGCCGTCCACGATCCGGTGGTCGTAGCTCAGGGCCAGGAAGATCATCGACCGCGGCACGATCAGCTCGCCCAGGTTCGGGTCGTCGACGACCACGGCCCGCTTCACCACCGCGCCGGTGCCGAGGATGCCGACCTGCGGCTGGTTGATGATCGGGGTGTCGAACAGCGCGCCCCGGCTGCCGGTGTTGGTCAGCGTGAACGTGCCGCCGGACAGCTCGTCCGGGCTGATCTTGTTGTTGCGGGTGCGGTCGGCCACGTCGGCGATCCGCTTCGACAGCCCGGCCAGGTTGAGGTCGCCGGCGTCCCGGATGACCGGGACGATCAGGCCCTTGGGGGTGTCGACCGCGATGCCCAGGTGTTCGCCGTCGTGATAGGTGACCGTGCCGGCCTCCTGGTCGATCGACGAGTTGACCACCGGGTGCTCCTGGAGCGCCTCGACCGCGGCCAGCGCCAGGAACGGCATGAAGGTCAGCTTCACGCCGTGCTTGGCCTGGAAGTCGGCCTTGGCCTTCTGACGGAGCTGGGCGACCTTGGTGATGTCGACCTCGACGACCGTGGTGAGCTGCGCCGAGATCTGCAGCGACTCGACCATGCGCCGGGCGATCGTGGCGCGGGTGCGGGTCAGCTTCTCGGTGCGGCCTCGCAGCGGGCTCGGCGCCGCCTTGGGCGCGGCGGCCGCGGCCGACGACGTCGCGGCGGGCGCGGCGGCCGGAGCCGGCTTGGCCGCGGCGGCGGCCGCCTTCTCGGCCGCCTCGATCACGTCCTGCTTGCGGATCCGGCCACCCACGCCGGTGCCGCTCAGCTTGGCCAGGTCGACGCCCTTCTCGGCGGCGAGCTTGCGGACCAGCGGCGTGACGTACCCGGCGTCGCCGGACCCGCCGTTGGCCGACGCCTGTGCGGGGGCCGGGGCCGACGGCTGCTGCACCGGCTTGCCCTGCTCGACCTTGCCCTGCTCGACCTCGGGAGACGGGTCGGCGTAGGACTCGCCGGAGGACGCCACCTGCGGCGCCGGCTTCGACTCGACCTTGGGCGCCTCGGCCTGCTGCGGAGCCGGCGCCTGCTTGGGCTCCTCGCGCTGCTTGGGCTCCTCGCGCTTCGGCTCTTCCTTCGCCGGCTCGGGCTGCGACGGCGCCGGAGCGGAGTCGCCGCCGCCCGACGACTCGGAGCCGATGATCACCAGGTCGGCGCCGACGTCGGCGGTCTCGTCCTCCTGGACCTTGATCTCCATGACGGTGCCGGCCACCGGCGACGGGATCTCGGTGTCGACCTTGTCGGTGGAGACCTCGAGCAGCGGCTCGTCGACCTCGACGCTGTCGCCGACCTGCTTCAGCCAGCGGGTGACGGTGCCCTCGGTGACGCTCTCGCCGAGCGCCGGCATCTTCACCGCGGTGCCCTCGCCACCACCGGCCGGTGCGGCGGTCTGCGGTGCGGGCGCCTCGGCCTCGACCGGCTTCTCGGTCGACGGCTCGTTCGGCGCGGCCGGCTCGGGCTCGGCGTCGGCCTGCTCGTCGGCCTGCTCCTGGGCGGGCGCGGCGGCCTGCTCCTGGGCGGGCGCGGGCTCGGACGAGCCGGACTCCTCGCCGTCGCCGGAGATCACGGCCAGCTCGCTGCCGACGTCGGCGGTCTCGTCCTCGCCGACCACGATGCGGGTGAGCACGCCGGCGGCGGGCGAGGGGATCTCGGTGTCGACCTTGTCGGTGGAGACCTCGAGCAGCGGCTCGTCGGCCTCGACCCGCTCGCCCTCCTGCTTCAGCCAGCGCGTGACGGTGCCCTCGGTGACACTTTCACCCAGCCGCGGCATGGTGACCGATACCGGCATGTTCTCGAACTCCTAACCAGGTGCGTGCGGATGGATGAAATCAGGCGTGTGCGTGCAGGGGCTTGCCGGCGAGCGCGAGGTGGGCCTCGCCGAGCGCCTCGTTCTGCGTCGGGTGAGCGTGGACGAGCTGGGCGACCTCTTCCGGGAACGCCTCCCAGTTGTAGATCAGCTGGGCCTCGCCGACCTGCTCGCCCATCCGCGCGCCGATCATGTGTACGCCGACGACCGGCCCGTCCTCGACCCGGACGAGCTTGACGAAGCCCGCGGTCTTGAGGATCTGGCTCTTGCCGTTGCCACCCAGGTTGTAGTTGTACGTCTTCACCTTGTCGGCGCCGTACTTCTCCTTGGCCTGGGTCTCGGTGATGCCGACGGAGGCGATCTCGGGGTCGCAGTAGGTGACCCGCGGGATGCCCTTCTCGTCGATGGCCGGCGGGTTGAGGCCGGCGATCTCCTCGGCCACGAAGATGCCCTGTGCGAAGCCGCGGTGGGCGAGCTGGAGGCCGGGGACGATGTCGCCGACCGCGTAGATGTTGCCGACGCCGGTGTGCAGGCGCTCGTTGGTGATCACGAAGCCGCGGTCGAGGGTGACGCCCTGTTCCTCGTACCCCAGGTCCTTGGTCGTCGGGCCGCGGCCGACCGCGACCAGCAGCACCTCGGCCTCGACCGTCTCGCCGCCCTGGATCGTCGCGCGGACGCCGTTCTCGGTGTGCTCGACCTTCTCGAACGGCTTGCCGACCTTGAAGTTGATCTTCCGCTTGCGGAACGCGCGCTCGAGCGTCTTGGAGATCTCCTCGTCCTCCGCGGCCACCAGCCGGGGAAGCGCCTCGAGGATGGTCACGTCGGCGCCGAAGGACTTCCACACGCTGGCGAACTCGACGCCGATCACGCCGCCGCCCAGCACGATCGCGGAGCTCGGCACCCGGTCGAGCTTGAGCGCGTGCTCGCTGGCGATGACCCGCTTGCCGTCGACCTCGAGGCCGGGCAGCGAGCGCGAGTAGGAGCCGCTGGCCAGGATCACGTTGCGGCCGGTGTAGCGCTTGCCGTCGACCTCGACGGTGTCCTTGGCGACCAGCTTGCCGGCGCCCTGCACCACGGTGATCTTCTTGTTGGCCGTGAGCAGCCCGGTGAGGCCCTTGAAGAGCCGGGCGACCACGCCGTCCTTGTACGAGTTGACGCCGGCCATGTCGATGCCGACCAGGTCGGCCTTGACGCCGAACTGCTCGCTCTCGCGGGTCTGGTCGGCGATCTCGGCGGCGTGCAGCAGCGCCTTGGTCGGGATGCAGCCGCGGTGCAGGCACGTGCCGCCCAGCTCGGCCTTGTCGATCAGCGCCACCGACAGATCAAGCTCGGCGGCGCGGAGCGCGGCGGCGTATCCACCGCTGCCCGCCCCGAGGATCACGATGTCGAATGTTCCGCCGTTCGGCTGGCTCACGGTCAACTCCCTTTGCATCGTTCCGCCGCGGGTCACACAAGCGAAACGGTCACAGTCGTCCTGGCCATCTTGTCACTTGTGGAACCGGTCGATGCACTCAGGGACCCAACGACATGCCCCGGCCAAGTACGCTTGCGCGAAATAAACGTGAGGAGGGCTCGGTGGCCTGGTTCCGCCGGCGCAGGGAGTCGGGTCGTACGGCCGATCGTGGTGCTGATCGTGCCGGTCTGGAGCACCTTGCGGAGTTTGTCCGTTCCCGCCGGGGTGTCGAGGGCTTCATCGAGCCGCGCACCACGGTGACCGAGACCACGTTGTTGCTCGTGGCACACGACGGCGAGTGGACCCGTCGCCGCGTCGAGTCGCCCGAGTCGGCCCGTCGCTTCGCCCACCAGCTCGCCATGCCGATCTACGACGTGAAGCTGATGGGCTACCCCCAGCGCATGCGCGACTACAACGCGCGCAAGAAGACCCGACCGGAGGGCTGATCAGCCGTTGGCGGCGACATCTTCCACCAGGGCGAGCAGCGTGCGTACGGGTACGCCGGTCCCGCCCTTGGTCAGGTAACCGGTCGGCTCGCCCGAGTGGAAGGCCGGTCCCGCCACGTCGATGTGCGCCCAGTCGACCCCGTCGGCCACGAACTCGCGCAGGAACACGCCGCCCTGGAGCATGTGCCCGGCCCGGTCCATCGCGTTGTTCGTCTGGCTGATGTCGGCGATCTCCGACTCCATGCCCTTGCGCACCTCGTCCGGCAGCGGCATCGGCCAGGCCGGCTCGCCCACCGACTCGCCCGCCGCCTTGACCCGCTCGCAGGTCGCCGGGTCGCCCATCACGCCGGCGATCCGCTTGCCCAGCGAGATCACCTGCCCGCCGGTGAGCGTGGACGTCTCGAACAGGTAGTCGGCGCCGTCCTGGCAGGCCCGGGCGATCGCGTCGGCCAGCACCATGCGGCCCTCGGCGTCGGTGTTCAGCACCTCGACCCGCTTGCCGTTGAACATGGTGATGACGTCACCGGGCCGGTACGCCGTACCCGACGGCATGTTCTCGGCCATGGCCAGGTAACCGCTCACCGCGACATCCGGCTTGAGCGCGGCCACCGCCAGCATCGCCGCGCCGACCGCGGCCGCCCCGGCCATGTCCGACTTCATCTCCCACATCCCGGCCGCGGGCTTGATGCTGATGCCGCCGGTGTCGAAGGTGATGCCCTTGCCGACCAGCGCCACCCGCTTCGGGTCGGTCACCCCGGCCGGGGTGTAGCTGAGCTTGACCAGGCGGGGACCGGCCGACGAGCCCTGGCCGACCGCGACGATCCCGCCGTACCCGCCGGCCTGGAGCTGCTCGAGGTCGAGCACCTCGACCTCGAGCCCGGTGCCCTCGGCCGCGGCCACCACCGCGTCGGCGAACGCCGGCGGGCGCAGGTTGTTGGGCGAGGTGTTCACCCAGTCACGGGTCAGGCGGACCGCACCGGCCACCGTCCCGGCCCGCGTCACCTCGGCCCGGGCCGCCTCGTCGGCGGCGTCGGGCACGTGCACCTGGAGCGCGGCGATCGGCTCCCGGCGGCCCGGCTGCGGCTTGGTCTTGTAGCCGGCGAACCGGTACGACCCGAGCAGCGCGCCTTCCAGGATCGCCCGCAGCACACCGGGCGCGTCCGCGTCGTCGGGCAGCGGCAGGGCCAGCGCGACCGTCTCGCTGCCGGCCAGCGCGCGCACGGCGGCGCCCGTACCCCGGCGAAGGGTCTCGGTGGCCGGCGCCGAACCGGTCGGCTCGTCGCCCAGGCCGACCGCCACCACCAGCGGCGCCGTGACCGTGCCCAGGGTGGCCAGCTTGGTCACCTCGCCCGGCGAGCCGGTCGCGCCGAGCAGGGCCAGCGTCGCGGTCAGCTTGCCGTCGAACGCGGCCGCGATGCTCTCGGCACCGGCCGCGGGCAGCAGCGCGCCGCCCTCGTCGGGCTGGCTGTGCAGGCCGATCACGATGGCGTCGACGGCGAGTTCAGCGGGATCGGTGTCGACCAGGCTGAGGCGGGGCAGGGTCACGCGGGCTCTCCGGAAAGTCGGGAGCCGGTGTCGCCTGTGGGCGGCGCCGGCGCTGGCGACGCCCGGCACGGTGCGGCCGGGCGCAAGGGGGTACCAGGCGACAATAACGGGCACTCTGATCACGGGTAAGTTGACTCCATGCTCCAGCGCTCACCACTACACGATCGACACCTCCAGCTCGGCGCGAAACTCGCGGAATTCGGTGGCTGGGAGATGCCGCTGGAGTACGCCGGTGGCGGCGTCATCAAGGAGCACACGGCCGTCCGTACCCAGGCCGGGGTCTTCGATGTGTCCCACCTGGGCAAGGCGCGGGTGGCCGGGCCGGGCGCCGCGGCGTTCGTCAACCGCTGCCTGACCAACGACCTGGGCCGCGTCAAGCCCGGCCAGGCGCAGTACACGATGTGCTGCGACTCCTCCGGCGGCGTGGTCGACGACCTGATCGCCTACCTGTTCGGCGACGACGACGTCTTCCTGATCCCGAACGCGGCGAACACGGCCGAGGTGGTCGCCCGGCTCGCGGCGGCCGCCCCCGAGGGCGTCACGGTCACCGACGAGCACACCGGTTACGCGATCCTGGCCGTGCAGGGGCCCTCGTCCGAGGCCGCGGTGCGCGCGCTCGGATTGCCCACCGGCCACGAGTACATGTCGTTCAGCGCCGAGAACGAGATCGTGGTGTGCCGCACTGGCTACACCGGCGAGCTGGGCTACGAGCTGGTGGTGCCGTGGGACGACGCCGGCGGGCTGTGGGACCGGCTGGTCGAGGCGGGGGTCCGGCCGTCCGGTCTGGGCGCGCGCGACACCTTGCGTACGGAGATGGGCTATCCGCTGCACGGCCAGGAGCTGACCCTGGACATCAGCCCGGTGCAGGCCCGGGCCGGCTGGGCCGTCGGCTGGAAGAAGCCCGAGTTCTGGGGCCGCGAGGCGCTGATCCGGGAGAAGACCGAGGGTCCGCGGCGGGTCCTGCGCGGACTTCAGCTGACCGGCCGGGGCATCCCGCGGGGCCACATGACCGTGTACGCCGGTGACGGCGCGGTCGGCGAGACCACCAGCGGCACGTTCTCGCCGACGAAGAAGGTGGGCATCGCGCTGGCCCTGATCGACACGTCCGCCGGGCTGGCCGAGGGCGACCTGGTCGAGGTCGACATTCGCGGCCGCCGCGCCGAGGCCACGCTGGTCAAGCCGCCGTTCGTCGACCCTTCGGTGCGATAGCGGCGGCGGGCCGCGTTCTATGCTGGCCGGGTGAGCAGCGAGGCGGCCCGATGAGAACCGGCGCCGCGACCGGCCACGAGGGCTACTTCCACGAGTCCCTGTGCTACGCCTCGGACGAGGAACTGGTGGCCGTGACCGTGCCGTTCCTGATGGAGGGCCGCGCCGCCGGTGAGCCGTCCATGGTGACGCTGGACGAGCGGAGGACCGGCCTGATCCGCTCGGCCCTGCCCGCCGGCTCCGGCGTCGAGTTCCTGGCCGGCGGTGCCGTCTACGCCCGGCCCGCCACGGCCATCCACTCCTACCGGCGGCTGCTGGCCGACCGGGTGCGGGCGGGGGCGCGACAGATCCGGATCGTCGGCGAGGTGCCGATGGCCGCGGCCGGTGCCGGCTGGGACTGGTGGGCCCGCTACGAGTCGGCGATCAACCACGCGTACAACGACTTCCCGTTGTGGAGCATCTGCACCTACGACCGGCGCACCACCCCCGAGCACATGCTGGTGGAGGTCGCCCGCACCCACCCCCGGACCGCCCGGCCGGACGGCACCCACCCGCCGAGCCCGGCCTACCTCGACCCGGTCACCTACCTGAGCGAGCCGCGCCCGGTGACGCCCGACCGGCTCCAGGCGGGCCGGCCGATCGTCGACCTCGCCGCGCCCACCCCGGCGGCGGCCCGGGCCGCGATCCGCGCCGCCAACGCCGGCGTGCTCGACGACAACGACCTGGACGACCTGGTCGTGGCCGTGAGCGAGGCGGTGACCAACGCGATGGTGCACGGCGTCCAGCCGGTCCGGACGCGGGTCTGGACGGGCCAGGGCCGCATGGTGGTCGCCATCAGCGACGCCGGCGCCGGCCCGGCCGACCCGTTCGCCGGGATGATGCCGGCGACCGACCGGGCCACCGGCGGGCGCGGGCTGTGGATCGTCCACCAGTCGTGCAACCACGTCACGGCGGAGTCCTCGCCGGACGGTTACACCCTCCGCCTCACCGCCGGCAAGCTCGGTTAATGTGATCGCCCCGAACTGATCGGTCTCGGTACGATCCCGCGCAGGGTGGGACCTGTAGCGCAGAGGTAGTCGCGCCGCAGTCGCAGTGCGGAGGATTCCGGTTCGAGTCCGGTCTGGTCCCACCCGCTCGTCGTGTGGCCGGTAGCGCAGAGGTTGACGCGCCGCACTGCTCATGCGGAGGACGCCGGTTCGAGTCCGGCCCGGCCACCCTTCCACGGCCCTGCTCAGCTCGGGAGAAGGCGATGAACGGCGACGAGGTCGAGGCGGCGCTGCGGGTGCTCGGTGAGGTCCGGGCGCTCCCGGCCGACAACCCGGTCCGGCTCCGGGTGCAGCGCGCGGTCGACGGATTGGTCAAGGACGCCCAGAAGCGGCGCCGGGCCGACCGCCGGCGGCGGACCGCGGCCGGCGACCGGGCCGTGGTCTCGACCGCGGCCACGGGCGCGCCGGACCGCGCTGAGGGCGTGCCGGTCGTACCCGTCGACGGCGTGGGGACCGACGCCGCCGGCCGGACCCGCCGCGAGCGCCGCTGCTACATCTGCCGCGGGCGGTTCCGGGAGGTCGACGCGTTCTATCACGCGCTCTGCCCGGCCTGCGCCGGCGCGCACCGCGAGCATCGCGACGCCCGCACCGACCTGACCGGCCGCCGCGCCGTGGTGACCGGCGGCCGGGTCAAGATCGGCTACCAGGTGGCCCTGAAGCTGCTGCGCGACGGCGCCGAGGTGACGGTGGTGACCCGGTTCCCGGCCGACGCCACCCGGCGGTTCGAGCGGGAGCCGGACGCCACCGGCTGGTCCTCGTCGCCGCGGATCATCGGCGCCGACCTGCGCGACCCGCGCCAGGTGCTGGATCTGGCCCAGCGGCTGTCCGACGGCGGCCGGACCCTGGACATCCTGGTCAACAACGCGGCGCAGACCGTACGGCGGCCGGACTGGGCCTATCAGCCGCTGGTCGCGGCGGAACTGCTGGCCGGGAAGGCGGTCGAGACGGTGGCCGGCTACCGGCCGGGGGCCGCACCGCCGGAGTGGAGCGCCGCGCTGGAGACGGCCGGCTCCGAGCTCGCGGCGGTCACCGACGCCACCGGCGCGCTGGCCGTCGGCGGCGCCCACAACTCCTGGAGCGCCCGGCTCGGCGAGATCGACCCGGTCGAGCTGCTGGAGGTGCAACTGGTCAACGTGGTGGCGCCGTTCCTGCTCGTCGACCGGCTCCGCCCGGTGCTGACCGCGCCCGGCACCACCCGGCGGTACGTGGTGAACGTGACCGGCCGCGAGGGCTGGCTGGGCGCCGGCGACCCCGGCCCGTACCGGCACCCGCACACCTCGGTCAGCAAGGCCGGCCTGAACATGCTGACCCGGGCCGGCGCGGCCGACCTGGCCCGCGACCTGGTCTACATGTGCGGCGTCGACACCGGCTGGATCACCGACGAGAACCCGGCCGAGCGGAAGGCCCGCCGCGAGGCCACCGGCTGGCGCCCGCCGCTGGACGTCGTCGACGCGGCCGCCCGCATCTACCACCCGATCGTCAGCGGCGAGGCCGGCGCCCCGATGCACGGTGTGCTGCTCAAGAACTACGCCGTCGTCCCCTGGTAGGGAGCTTCACAGGGCCAGCCCGACCAGCGTGACCGTGGTGGCCAGCTCGACGCAGGCGCCGAGGACGTCACCGGTGATGCCGCCGAAGCGGCGTACCGCATGCCTGAGAAGAAGGACCACGACGAGCAGGGCGGCGGCGACGGCGGCCGGGCCCTGCCACGGCCGGCCCGGCACCGCCCACCAGGCCGCGCCGGCGACGGCGATCGCGATGCCCACGGCCAGCGGCGCCGGGACCGTGCCCGCGACCATCGCACCCAGGCCGTCCGGACGGGCCGGTGGGACGCCGCGGCGGCAGGCCAGCGGCAGGGCGGCGCGGCCGGCGGTCCAGGCCACCACGGCGGCCACCGGGGTCAGGGCGGCGGCCTGAACGAGCAGGGTCAGCGCGACCGCGGCCACCCCGAACGGCCCGATGTCCGGCTTTTTCATGATGTCCAGGGCGTCGGCGCCACGGCGGTAGGAGCCGAGCGCGTCCACCGTGTCGGCCAGCCCGTCCAGGTGCAGGCCGCGGGTCAGCAGCACCGCCACGGCCACGGTCACGCCGCCGGCCACCAGCGGGGGAGCGCTGTCCAGCAGCCACAACAGGCCGGCCAGGACCGCGCCCAGCAGCAGGCCGACCAGCGGCGCCACGCTCATCGCCGTCCGCGCCGCCCGGCGATCGACCCGGCCCGCCCGCAGCGGCAGCACGGTCAGCGTGGTCAGTGCCAGGCGGAGGCCGTTCAATCGTCCGGAGCGTCTTCGCCCAGCGCGGGGTGGGCCGGCAACGAGGAGGCCAGGCCGATCGCGGTACGCAGCACCGGCAGCGCGGTCAGCGCGTTCAGCCCCTCGCCAAGGTCGAGCCCGAGCTGGGTCACCGGCGTCAGCCCGAGCACGTCGGCGCCCTGCTTGACCAGCTCGGACGTGCCCGCGTCGGGCAGCAGGCACCAGTGCCGCACCTGACTGCCCAGGTCGCGGGCGACCAGGCCGGCCGCGATGCCCACCGGGCCGTCCAGCAGCACCGGCAGCCGCTGGGCCGCCGCACCGAGCAGCGCGCCGGTCGCCACGGCCACGTCCGCGCCACCGACCTGGGCGAGGATGTCCAGCGCGCCGCGGGACTCCTGCCGGATCCGGTGCAGCGCGTCCCGCACCGCGGCACAGCGCACCATCCAGGCGTTGTCGTCGTAGGTTCCGCCCGGCGCCAGCACCCGCGGCAGCACGGCCACCGGCTCGGCGCCCGTGGTGGCCGACAGCACCGCGGTCGCGGCCGCCTCGGCGCCCGTGCCGTACGCGGCGATGACCAGGGCGTCCCGGCCGTCCGCGCGGGCCGCCCCGGCGAGCTGCCAGCCGTGCCGCAGGGCCGCCTCGACCGCCTCGGCGTCCAGCACCGGGCCGTCCTCCATGGCCCCGGAATCGGCCGCGCGGACCACCGCCACGTCGGCGCCGACCTGCCCGGCCAGCCGGATCAGCGGACCGGCGCCCGCCTCGGCGTCGGCGATCCGGCGCGCGGCGTCGGCCGGGTCGGAGCCCGCGCCCGCGCCGCCGGCGTGCGTGCCCGTGAGCAGCAGGACGCGGACCGCGGACCAGGGCTGCGGGGTCACGGTCGACTGGGTGGCGGCGGCGAACTCGATCGCCTCGCCGAGCGAGCCGAGCCCGGCGCCGGTGAGGTCGAGGGTGGCCAGGCGGTCGTGCGCGTCGGGACCGGTGTCCTGGTCGGGCATCGGGAGGTCCATGCCCGGCTCGAAGACGACGTCGTCCGATTCTTCCGGCGAGTCGGACGAAACGAGCAGCGCGGGCTGGGTTTCGGCCGGCACTGGAGCGGGCGCCACGACCTTCTGCGCCGGGCGCGGGTTTACGGCCGCCGCCTTGATCCAGGTGTGCTGACCGGCCACGACCAGAGCCACCCGGTCGACCACCGAGGCGAGCGCCTGGTTCGTCGTACCCAGCGCGTCAGCGAAAGCGCGACCGACCGGCGTGGCCGGAACCAGCGACAGCCCCACCTCGGGGCTCACCAGCACCACCCGCCCCGCGCACGCGCGCAGCGCGTCGGCGAGCGCGGCCACCATCGCCACGTCGTTCTGCGGCTGATTGGCCGGGTCGAGCAGTGTCGCCACCCAGCCGCCCAGGTCGTCGATCAGCAGCGTGTCGTCCGGCTTGGCCTCGGCGAGCACCGCCGCCAGCCGGGCCGGGTCGCCGCCGGTCTCCTCGGTGGACCAGGTCTGCGGGCGGCGCCGCTGATGGGCCTCGATGCGGCCCATCCACTCCGGGTCGTCCTCAGCGCCCACGGCGGTCGCGACGTAGTGCACCGACGCCGCGTCGGCCACCAGCTCCTCGGCGAATGCGGACTTGCCGGAACGGATGCCCCCGAGCACCAGCGCGGTGTTCCACCGATCAACGGACATGACCCGTACCTTAGGCCTTGTCTCAAATTCGATCGCGAGGCGGTGCTTCGCGAGGCGAATTTGAGACTTGGCCCAGCGCTGGCGCACAGAGCGACGCCGTAGGGTGGAGGCGCCGTGCAAGGAATAGAACAAAGGGGGCGGCGCATGCCGTGGAGTTGGCGGTACGAGGGCGTCGACGGGCGACCGGTGGCCGGTCCGGCCGAGACGTTCAGCAGCCAGGCCGACGCCGAGTCCTGGATCGGCCAGGCCTGGCGTGAGCTGGCCGCCGCCGGGGTCACCAAGGTCGTGCTGGTCGAGGACGACCGGGTCGACTACGACATGAGCCTGCTGCCGAGCGAATGACCGGTTTTCAGGCGGCCCGGCAGACGCCGCGGAACGCGTTCGTACCCAGCCCGGTCTTCGTCGGCATCCTCGCCCTGACCGTGGTCAGCGGCTGGATGACCTGGACCGGCTTCGGAAACGTCAAGGTCGACGTCTTCCTGATGGTGATCTGCGGCTGGCTGCTGTCGCTGTGCCTGCACGAGTACGCACACGCGATCGTCGCCTTCTTCTCCGGCGATCACGAGGTGGCCGAGCGTGGATACCTGCGCCTCAACCCGCTGAAGTACACCCACCCGCTGCTGTCCATCGTGCTGCCGATCGTGGCCGTGGTCCTCGGCGGCATCGGCCTGCCCGGCGGCGCGGTCTGGGTGAACCACGACCACATCGGCAGCAAGACCAAGCTGTCCCTGATCAGCGCGGCCGGCCCGCTCACCAACGTGCTGTTCGCGCTGGTGCTGGCGGTGCCGTTCCTGGCCGGGCTGGGCCCGGACATGGAGGGCAACGTGCTGTACGGGGAGAACCCGCACCTGGCCTTCTGGGAAGCGCTGGCACTGCTGGCGGTGCTGCAGATCACCGCCAGCGTGCTCAACCTGATCCCCGTACCGGGCCTGGACGGCGGGAACATCCTGCAGCCGTGGCTGAGCCCGCCCTATCAGCGGGCCTACAACCTCTTCGCCCCGTACGGCTTCATGCTGCTCTTCGTGCTGCTCTGGCAGTCCCGGATCAACGTGTGGTTCTTCACCTTCGTCTACTGGGTCGCCGAAGCCATCGGGATCTCACCGGCGCTGGCCGGCGAGGGTTTCAATCTGATGCGCTTCTGGTCGGACTGGTTCTAGGGACGCTTCGGCGGGCTGACCGTCTTGGCCGGGTCGAACTCGGCGATCGGCTGGATCACCTGGTCGATCGCCTTGAGCAGGTCGTCGTCGAGCTTCACGCCGGACGCCTTGACGTTGTCCTCGAGCTGTTCCGGCCGGGTCGCGCCGACGATCGCCGCCGAGACGTTGGGGTTCTGCAACACCCACGCCACGGCCAGCTGAGCCATCGTCAGGCCGGCCTGCTCGGCGAGCGGCTTGAGGCCCTGCACGGTGGTCAGCACCTCGTCGGACATCAGGCGCGAGATCATGGTCGCGCCGGACTTGTCGTCGGTGGCCCGGGACCCGGCCGGCGGCTGCTTGCCCGGCTCGTACTTGCCGGTGAGCACGCCCTGCGCGATCGGCGAGAAGACCAGCTGGCCGATGCCCAGCTCGATCGACGTCGGCACCACCTCGGCCTCGATCACCCGCCACAGCATCGAGTACTGCGGCTGGTTCGACACCAGCTGGATCTTCAGGTCCTGGGCGAGCTCCCAGCCGGCCCGGATCTCCGACGCCGTCCACTCGGAGACCCCCAGGTACAGGGCCTTGCCCGAGTGCACGATGTCGGCGAACGTCTGCATCGTCTCCTCGAGCGGCGTCGCGTAGTCGTACCGGTGGGCCTGGTAGACGTCGACGTAGTCGGTCTGCAGCCGGCGCAGCGAGCCGTGGATGGACTCGTAGATGTGCTTGCGGGACAGGCCGCGGTCGTTGGGACCCGGGCCGGTCGGCCAGAACACCTTGGTGAGGATCTCCAGGCCCTCGCGGCGCTCACCCTTCAGCGCCCGGCCGAGCACCTCCTCGGCGCGGGTGCCGGCGTAGGTGTCGGCCGTGTCGAACGTCGTGATGCCGAGGTCGAGGGCGGCCCGCACGCACGCGGCGGCGGCCTCCTCCTCGACCTGTGAGCCGTGGGTGATCCAGTTGCCGTAGGCGATCTCGCTGATCAGGAGGCCGGAGCGGCCGAGATGACGATGTTCCATGCCTGCATTTCTAGAGCACCGGCTTGGTGTCCGCCAACAGAAGGTCGATCGCGTCCACCACATCCGCCTCGCTGCGGTGCACGGTTTCGATCAGCGGCTCGCCCTCCCGGTCGAGCGCGCCCCAGCGCCCGTCGCGGTCGGCGATCAGGAACGCCACCGGGTGGATCACCAGCGCCGGATGCACCGGCGCCACCACCAGCTGCCCGCGCCGGTCGATCACGCCCAGCCGGTTGCCGGCGTCGACGATGGCCAGCCCTTCCCGGGTGAACCCGTCCACCTGGCGCCCGCCGGTCAGCACGGTCGCGAACCGCTGGTACCGAGGCTGCACCACCGGCCGCGCGTACCGGTCGACCGCACCCCACCGGCCGGCCTTCACCGCCGCGACCCCGTTCCGGAACCGCAGCGCCTCCTCGAATCCGCCCGGCACGACCAGCCGGTTCTGTGCGTCGATGGCGAACCAGCCGCCCCGCTCCTCCCGGGACACCCAGGCCAGCCCCTCATGGAACGGCTGCACCCGGACATATCCCCCGAGAACCGTCCGCCCGTCGGCGTCGACCAGTTCCCAGGCCCACGAATCCGGCCGCCGCGCCCAGGCCAGCCCCTCCGAGTACGCCTGCACCTCGGCCCAGGTCTCGCCGGCCCGCAACGGCTCCGGCGTCACCTTGCCCAGAATCTCGTCCGGCGTCCGCTGGAACGGCCCCCACCCGTGCTGCCGGATCTGGTCGGTCACCAGGTCGAGCGCCAGCGCGGTCCGGTCCGGATCGTCACCCCGGCGCCACCGCAGAGCCTCGTCGAACCGGCTCATCGCCTCCAGGTACCGGTCCTGCTCGAACGCCGACCGCCCCGCCAGGTCCGAGATCTCGGCCCGCAGCCGATCCGGCAGCTCCGGGTCGATGGCATCCTCGAACAGCCGGTCCGCCTCGGTGAAGTCGCCCCGCCACCGCAGCACGTTGGCCAGCCGCGCCTGCACGATCGCCTTCCGCCGCAACTCACCGGTCCGCTCGGCGTGCTCCAGCGCCGCCCGCCCGTCGGCCAGCGCGAAGTCGAGATCCCCGAGCACCCGCGACACCACGGCGCGCAGACTCAGCAGCCGGGCCCGGATCGCGTCGCGCTCGGCGTACTCGAGCTTGTCGGTGAGCCGATCACGAACGGCCCGGAGCTGGTCCGGGTGGTCGGCCATCTCGCGCAGGGTGCCGGGCTTGAACCTGAAGGGGTACGCGGACAACACCTGCTCGGGGTCGACCAGCCGGCTCCGTGGGTCAACCGCTGATTGCCCCACGTTCCGGGCGGAGTCAGTGGTCCCGCCGGCCGCACCCGCCCCGATGACAGCCGCCGCCAACCGCTCCGAAGCATCAGCCACCGCCCCCTCAGCCGCCCCCGCCCCACTCTCTTCCCCGGCGTCGCCGTCCTCCGCCGCACCATCCGCGCCGCCGTGACCGTCGGCGCCGCTGTGACCGTCCGCGCCGCCGTCGCCTTCCGTCCCAGTCTCGCCTTCATCGGCAGCACGGCCCTGGGCGACCGCGGCTACCTCCGCCGAATCCTCGCCCTGGCTGGTCCCGCCGGTCTCAGCCGGCGCGGCTGTGCGTTCCTCACTCGGCCTTGCGTCGTCGCCGGCAGTGCTTGCGCGCATCCCTGCCACCGTGGCGTCGCGGCTGGCCGCGGATTCGTCTGCCCGCTCACCACCCGTGCTCGTCTCCACGGCCGCGCCGGAGTCACCGATGGCGCGCGTCTCCGTGTCCGTGCGTGCCTCTGCCGACGCTCCACCCTCGCCGGCGGGCTTCGTCTTCGTGGATGCGTCCGCGTCGCCTGTCGCGCCGGCCTCAACAGGCGCACCGACCGCGCGCGTATCTCCTGGCCTGCGGGTCTCGTCGGCTGTGCGTGACTCGCTGGCCGCTCGTGCCTCGGTCACCGTTCCGGCGTCGCTGTTCGAGCGTGCCACTCCGGAGCCGTAGCTCGTTTCTTCCGTCTCCGCGGATGCGCCGGCGTCGCTCCCCGCGCCCGCCGAGCCCCCCGAATCCGTCACAACGTCAGCCGCGACCTCGTCGGCCGCACCCGAACTCCCCTGATCAGCCTTCCGCCCCGCCGCCCCCGCATCCGGAGCACCCGAATCCAGCAAGTCTCCTGTGGAACCAACGCTGCCATCAGAACCGCGAGCGCGGCCGGGCGACCGCCCCGCATCGTCCAGCCCAGAGCCACCGCCCCGCGCGGCCTCATCGCTGGCGACGCGGCTACCCGACCCGCCCCCACCCAGCGCCGCAAGCTTGCCGAGCCCTTGCCCGCGACCAGCGCCTCCCAGCCCAACCGCTTCAGACTTCTTCCAGCCCTCGGCCTTCTTCCAGCCCTCGGCATCGTCAGCAGGCGCAACCCGTCCCGCCCCGCCCCGCCGACCTTCCCCAGCATCTCCGCCGGCACCGGTCGAGACTCCCGCGCCCGAACCCCCACGTCCCGAACCAGCGCCGTCCCCACCCACTGTCGCCGCAGAGACAATGCCGTCCGCGCTGCCTACTCCGGCCGCCCCGCCGAACTCGACCGCATCGTCACGCTGGACCGCACCTTCCCGCCCCGCCGCACCTTCCCGGCCGACCGCACGGTCCTGCCCAGCGCCGGCGTCTTGCCTAGCGCTCGTGTCTCGCTCAGCCGTGGCACCTCTCTCGGCCGTCGCATCCCGCGTGGCCGGTGTGCCCTGCTCAGCAATGGCATCCCGCGTGGCTGGGCTACTTTGCTCGGCTGTGGCGTCCTGCGTGAGCGTGGTGTCCCGCCCAGCCGCGGTGCTTTGCGCGAATCCAGTGCCGTCGGTATTCCGTGGCTCGACGCTCTTCAGGTCGTTCCGCCAAGTCGCCGAGCCGCCGTCAATTCCCTCGCCAGGCTCCGTGTCACTCGAGCCCACTTGATCGAGAGACCCGCCGTCGTGCGCGGAGATCGTGTCGTCTCCGCCCTCCTGCGCGGCGGAGTCCGGCTTCTCTTCAGCCGCCGTGGCTGCCACGTCGTCCCGTTCAGGCGGGAAGGTCTTGTCCGCCAGCGACGCGGGACGCTGCATCCGAGCGTCCGTATTCGGCTCGAACCAAGTAGGCCGCTCCTCGTCCTCCGCCGGCTCTTCCTCAACAGGCGCGACAGGAGCAGGCGAAACCGGCTCCGCCTCAGCCGGAGCCTCCGTGGTCTCGGCCCCCAGCCCGCTCATCTTCAGCAGCCAGCCGAGCCCACGCTGCTCGCCATCCTCGTCTCCCGCAGCCTCCCCAGAGGCCGAGCCCCCCGAGACAGGTGCTCCGGAAGCCGGCATCCCCGAGACGGGCACCCCTGAGGCGGGCGTCCCTGAGGCGGGCACCCCGGATACGGGCGTCCCTGAGGCGGGCGTCCCTGAGGCGGGCACCCCGGACACGGGCTTCCTCGGCGCTGGGACGACCGGGTTCGGTGTGGACCCGGGCGCGGCCGACCCGGCGCCGCTGGTCCTGAGCGCGCCCGAAGTGGGTTGCGCGGGACCGCTGGGCGGCGCGGCGGACGCGTCCGAGGCGGGTCGGGCGGAACTGCCGGGCCACGCGGCGGACGCGCCGGAGGTGCGTTGAGCAGGACCAGCCCAGGTGGCGGGTGCGCCCGAGGTGGGTTGGGCGGGGCTTCCGGGCCACGCCGTAGATCCGCCTGAGGTGGGTTGAAAGGGGCTTCCGGGCCATGCCGTGGGTGCACCTGAGGTGGGGTCGGCTTGGTTGCCTGGTCCGGAGGCGGGTGCGGTCGAACTCGGTTGGGTGGGAGCGCCGGGCCACGCGGTCGGAGGGGCTGATGCGGGCGACGGCGCGGCCGGAGAAGTTGGCCTGGGCGGAGTCGGAGGCTGGAAAGCCAACGGCTCGGAGAGTGGGACTCGGGCCGCTGGGGGAGTCCAGGTGGGTTCGGAGTGGGTGTCGAAGTCGTCGGATACGACCTCGCCCTCGATGACCGGCAGGCCTGTCGCCGGGTCGATCACCTCGCCGGAAACCGCGCCCGCCAGCGTGTCGGACGGGTCTGCGTTCGGCGCGTTCCAACCAGATCGCGGTGCCGGGCCGGCGTAGGCGCTGGCGGTGTCGGCGGTCCTGTCCCATGTGGCGGGTGGGCCCGTGAAGGTGCCGGCGGTGTCGTCCCGCGCGGTGGGTGGTCCCGCGAAGGTGCTGGCGGGGTCCGCGGGTGCTCCCCAGGGGGCGGGCGGGCCCGCGAAAGTGCCGGCTGGGTCGGAGGTCTCGCTCCATGTGGCGGGTGGGCTGGTGAAAGTGCTCGCCGGGTCGGCGGTCCTGTCCCGCGCGGAGGGCGGTCCGGAATACGTGCCCGCCGGTTCCCACCCCGGCGGGGTGGGAACCGGCGGGTTTGGCGGTGCGCTGCGTCCCGGTGTCGCAGGAGACGTTGCGCCGGTGGCGCCGGGCGAGCTTGGGCGGGCGGTGCTGGGCGAGGTCGGGTGGCTGGTGTCAGGCGAGGTTGGTCGGGTGGTGCTGGGCGAGGCCGGGCGGGTAGCACCGGGAGAGGCTGGGCGGGCCGGGCCGGCGAGGGTGCTGGCCGGGTCGGCGGATGACGAGTCCCACGCCGTCCGCGGCACGGGTGCGTTGTGCCGTGAGTCCAGGCTGGACGGCCGCCGGTCGACATCACTCGGTGGCCGGGGTGCGGGCGGCTCCCAACCGGTCGGCTCGCCGGCCGGGGAGACCCGGGGGGCGCGGTCGCCAGGACCATGCGCTGTGGGGGTCGGCCGCGAACCCGGGCCGGCCCACGTGTCGGCGGGGTCGGGTGGACCGGCCCAGGTGTCGGCTGGGCTGGGTGGTCCGGCCCAGGTATCGGCTGGGTTGGGCGGGCCGGCCCACGTGTCGGCCGGGCTGGGTGGTCCGGCCCACATGTCGGCCGGGCTGGGCGGGCCGGCCCAGGTGTCGGCGGGGTCGGTTCCGGACAGGGAAGGGTCGGCAATCCCCGCCCACGCCGGCGGCGCTCCGTGCGCCGGACCGAACCCCGAGTCGGGTTGAGACCGTTGCCGGCCAGGCATCGCCTCGCTCGCCGGGTTCGGCCGTCCGGAACCCCCGCCGCGCGGTGCTTCCGAGCGGCTGGGGGTGGTCGGCTGTCCCAGGCCGGCGTCGCGTGGTGCCTCGGGCCGTCCGTGGGTGGTGTCGCGCAGTGCTTCCGGGCGGCCGGCGGCGGGGTCGCGGCCGGGGATGGAACGTCCTGAGCCGGTGTCGTGCAGCGCCTCCGGGCGGCCGGGTGCGGTGTTGCGGCCTTGGCTGGGCCGTCCTGGGCCGGCGTCGGTCAGTGCTTCCGGACGGCCGGGGGCGGTGTCGCGGCCGGGGACGGGACGTCCTGGGCCGGCGTCGGTCAGTGCTTCCGGGCGGCCGGGCATGGGGTTGCGGGCTGGAGCCTGGCGGCCGGGAACGGGGTTGGCGGGCGGCGCGGGTCGGGTTGGTGGTGCTTCGGGGGGTGCGCCGGCCCAGGTGGTCTCGGGGGTGGTGTCGGCTCGGTTCCAGGCGCCGGCGGGGGACTCCAGGGGGTTCCAGGCGGGTTCGGGGCCCTGCTGCTTCCAGGCGGATCTTGGCGCGTCCCAGGACGGGCGGGTGGGTGCGGGGCGGCGGTCGGGGCCGGCCAGGGTGGAGGCGGGGTCGGCGGAAGGGTCCGTCCATCCGGGTGGGCGGGTTTCGGCAGCGGGTCGTGCGGGGCCGGAGACGTAGGGGCGCGGGCCGTCGTATGACCGCGGCGGCTCGGGGTGGGTCGGCGGCGCGGGCTGGTCGGGGCGCCTCGGGCCGGGGCGGGTGTCGCGCGACTGACCGTGGAACGGCGCCGGCATGTCCTGCACGGGAGGCGGCGCGTCCCGGAAGGCCGGGCGCACGTCCTGTGGCACCGGGCGGGAGTTGTCGGCCGCCCGCGGGGCCGGCCGACCGGCCGGCGGGGCTGAGGAGGGCGCAGGGCCGTGGCCGCCGGGCGGGGCGGAGAAAGGCACGGCGCCATAGCCGGAGGGCGGTGGCGAGGACGGCGTCGGGCCGTAGCCGGGCGCCGGAGCGTGGCCCGGGGGCGGCCCGTAACCGGACGCCGGTGACGGACCGTAGCCGGCGGGAGCCCCGGACGACGGCCGCGCCTGGCCGTAGCCCGTACCCGGACCGTGCCCGCCCGGCGCCCCGGGAGACGACGGCCGGCCCTGGCCGTACCCGTTGGGCGGCCGTTCAGTGCCATACCCCGCGGGCTGCGGTCGCCCGGACCCATAGGGGTCGGCGGGACGAACCCCGGGGCCACCGTCATACGGCTGGCGCTGCGGCGGCACCGGCCCGCCGCGTCGAGGCAGCGGATCGCCGGATCCGTATTCGTTCCACTGAGGACCCGCGGACCCAGGATGTTCCGGGTACGCCGGCTCCTCCGACCCGGCCTCGTAGATCGGCGTGTGCACGGCCCGGCGGCGGCGCCCGGGGTCGCCGGGATAGCGCTGACCCGGCAGCGGCTCCCATTCCCAGGTGATCTCGTAGAGCCAGGCCGGCTCGTCGTCCCAGCCGCCCGCGCCCACGTGGGAGCTCCAGCCGTTCATCGGGCACCTCGGCCCGATGGTTGGCGACGCTCTGTCACGGCGGGCTCCACCTCAAAGGAAAAGCGCGGTGGCGAGCCGTGCCACCGGGGTACAGTCGCCCGGCTCCACTGCGGGGGTTTGGGAAGGAGCGTATCGACGTGGACCGGCTCGACGCCAGGGAGGGCGTGGTCACGTTCGGTGCACTAGCTCGGTCGGGGTTCCGGCGCTGGTCGACCTATCGGCAGGCCACCATAGCCGGTGCGTTCACGAATGTCGTCTTCGGCTTCCTCCGTTGTTACGTCATTCTGGCCGTTGCGGGCGCGACGGTCAGCGGGACCGCGGCCGGATATGACGTCGCGCAGCTGGCCACGTACGTCTGGCTGGGTCAAGGGTTGATCAGTGTGGTGGGGATCTGGGGCTGGACGGAGCTGGCCGACCGGATCCGCACCGGCGAGGTGGCGGCCGACCTGTTGCGCCCGATTCCGCCGGTGGTCAGCTACCTGGCCGCTGATATGGGGCGTTTCGGGCACGCGGTGCTGACTCGGTTCGTGCCGCCGATCGTGGTCGGCGCGATCTTCTTCCCGCTGTACGTCCCGCAGCGCCCGGGCACGATCCCGCTGTTCGTCCTGTCGATGCTGCTGGCCTCGGTGGTCAGCTTCGGGGGCCGGTTCCTGGTGAACGCGACGGCGTACTGGCTGGCCGACGCCCGCGGCCCGATCGCCCTGTGGACGCTGTCGACGGGCGTGCTGGCGGGGCTGTACTTCCCGCTGCGGCTGCTGCCGGACTGGGCGGCGATTCTGCTGTACGTGGCCACCCCGTTCCCGAGCGTGCTCCAGTCGCCGGCCGACGTGCTGGTCGAGCGGGACGGGCCGCTGCTCCAGTCGGGGCTGGTGGCGGTTCAGGCGATGTGGGCCGTGGGCCTGCTGGTCGCCTGCTTCAAGGTCCAGAAGCGGGCCGAGCGCAAGCTGGTGGTCCAGGGTGGGTGACCAGGCCCGGGCGTACGCCCATCTGATCGGCGGCCAGTTCCGGTCGATGGTGTCGTACCGGCTGTCGTTCCTGGTCGAGATGATCTCCCACTCGCTGACCGTGGTGCTGGACATCAGCACGGTCCTGGTGCTGTTCGGCGCCGGCCGGCGGGTGGGCGGTTTCACGCTGGAGGAGGCGCTGCTCGTCGCGGGGCTGTCGTCGGTCGGGTTCGCGCTGGCCGACCTGCTCGTCGGCAACGTCGATCACCTCAAGACGTACGTCCGCAGCGGCCTGATGGACGTGATCCTGGTGCGTCCGCTGGGTTCCCTGTGGCAGCTGTTGTGCATGGATCTGCCGTTCCGCAAGGTGCTGCGGGTGGTCCTGGCGGGCGTGGTGCTGGCCATCGCGGTCCGGCTCAACGACCTCGACTGGACACCGGCCCGGGTGGTTCTGCTGGTGGTCACCCCGCTGGCGGGGCTGGTCTTCTTCGGCGCGATCTTCGTACTGAGCGCCAGCCTGGCGTTCTGGTGGGTGGACTCGGGCGAGATCGGCAGCGCGTTCACCTACGGCGGGCGCGACTTCACGACGTACCCGGTGCCGGTCTATGCGGCCTGGTTCCGGGCCGTCTTCGCGTACGCGCTGGGTTTCGGTTTTGTGGCCTACCAGCCGGCGCTGACCCTCCTGGGCCGCACCGATCCGCTCGGCCTGCCCGCCTGGGCCGGTTACCTCTCACCGCTGGTCGCGCTGGTCGCGGCCGCCGTCGCCGCGCTGGCCTGGCGTGCCGGCATCCGCCACTACCGGAGCACCGGATCATGACTGTCATCGAGATGCGAGACCTTCGAAAAGACTTCGCGGTACGCGTACGGGTGGGCCGGTTCCGCCGTCGAAAACGCACGGTGCCGGCCGTGGACGGCATCGACCTGACCGTCGACCGGGGCGAGATGGTCGGCTACATCGGCCCGAACGGCGCCGGGAAGTCGACCACGCTGAAGATGCTGACCGGCATCCTGACCCCGTCCGCGGGCGCCGTGACGGTGTGTGGGCTGACCCCGGTCCCGCAGCGTACGAGGCTGGCCCGCCGCATCGGCGTGGTCTTCGGCCAGCGCTCCCAGCTGTGGTGGGACCTGCCGCTGCACGAGTCGTTCACGCTGCTCCGGCACATCTACCGGGTGCCGCCGGCCGACCACGCGGCCCGGCTCGCGCGGTGCCGGTCGCTGCTCGACCTGGACCCGTTCCTCGACACCCCGGTGCGCCAGTTGTCGCTCGGCCAGCGGATGCGCGGCGAGATCACCGCGGCCCTGCTGCACGGCCCCGAGGTGCTGTTCCTGGACGAGCCGACGATCGGCCTGGACGTGGTCAGCAAGCAGGCGGTCCGCGGTTTCCTGGCCGAGCTGGGCGCGACCGGCGACGTCACGCTGATGCTGACCACCCACGATCTGGCCGACATCGAACGGTTGTGCCGCCGCCTGGTCGTGATCGACCACGGTCACGTGGTGCACGACGGCACGATCGAGGACCTGCACGCCCGCTACGGCTCCCGCCGCCGCCTGGTGGCCGACCTGGACGCGCCCCTGCCGGCGTCGTTCGCGCTGGCCGGGGCCACCCTGGCGGCCACCGAGGCGGACGGCCACCGGGTGTCGTTCACGCTCGAGTCGGCAACCGCCGCCGAGGCCGTGGCAGCCCTGATGACCGCCGCCCCGGTGCGCGACCTGTCCCTGGTCGAGCCGGACATCGAGGACGTGGTGGCCCGCCTCTACACCGCCCGCTGACCCCGGTTGTCGATCCGCCTTCCCCGCCGGACGTCGTGAGGGTAGATGTACCTCGACGAAAGGCGTGACATGGCCAAGTACATGCTCCTCATCCAGGGCGACCCGCGGCAGTGGGACGCGATGACCCCGGACCAGTGGACGGCGCACGGCGCGGCGCACGGCGCCTTCAGCGCGGAGGCCGGCGCCCGGATCCTCGGCGGCGAGCAGCTCGAGACGGCGACGACGGCGACGACGCTGCGGGCGGATGGCGCGGGCGGCGTGGTGACCACCGACGGTCCGTTCCTGGAGACCAAGGAGGTGCTCGGCGGCTTCTACCTGCTGGAGGCGGCCGATCTGGACGAGGCGATCAAGCTGGCGTCGCTGCTGCCCGAGGTGCGGGCCGGGCACAGCGGCGTGGAGATCCGCCCGGTCGTGGAGCACGGATGACCGAGGACGTGGTCGCGGCGGTCGCCGAGGCGCACCGCCGCGACTGGAGCCGGGTGCTGGCCTGTGCGGCCCAGGTGACCCGCGACCTCGACCTGGCCGAGGAGTGCACCCAGGACGCGTACGAGCAGGCCCTGCACACCTGGGCCCGGGACGGCGTGCCGGACCGGCCGGGCGCCTGGCTGACCAGCGTCGCCCGGAACCGGGCGCTCGACCTGCGCCGCCGCGAGGAGCGGTTCCGCCGCCGGATGCCGCTGCTGGTGGCCGAGGACCCGGCGCCCGGCCCGGAGGACGGCCTGGACGACGACCGGCTCCGGCTGATCTTCACCTGCTGCCATCCGGCGCTGTCCGGCGAGGCCAGGATCGCGCTGACCCTGCGCCTCGTGTGTGGCCTGTCGACGGCCGAGGTGGCCCGCGCCTTCCTGGTGTCCGAGCCGACCATGGCCGCCCGGATCACCCGGGCCAAGAAGAAGATCGCCACCGCGCGCATCCCGTACCGGGTGCCCGCCGCGGACGATCTCGCCGAGCGGGTCGGCGCCGTCCTCGACGTGGTGCACCTGATCTTCACGACCGGGCACACCGCGCCGGCCGGACCGCGCCTGATCCGCCGCGACCTCGTGGACAGCGCGATCGACCTGGCCCGCACGCTGCACCTGCTGATGCCGACCGACGCCGCGGTCAGCGGGCTGCTCGCGTTGCTGCTGCTCATCGACGCGCGTTCGGGCAGCCGGGTGTCGGCCGACGGCCGGATGCTGCTGCTGCCGGAACAGGACCGCACCCGGTGGGACGGCGGCCTGATCGCCGAGGGCGTCGCCCTGCTGACCGACGCGCTACGCCGAAGGCCACCTACGCGGTACGCGGTGGAGGCCGCGATCGCCGCCGTGCACGCCGAGGCGGCGACCTGGGCCGACACCGACTGGGCGGAGATCGCCGCCCTGTACGACGTGCTGCGCGGGCTCTGGCCGTCGCCGGTGGTCGAGCTCAACCGCGCCGTGGCGATCGGCCTGCGGGACGGGCCGGCGGCGGGCCTGGACGCGCTCGCGCCGCTGCTCGACGACCCCGCGCTGGCCACGTACGGCTACCTCAGCGCCGCCCGCGCGGATTTTCTGCGCCGCCTCGGGCGCTGGGACGAGGCGATCGACGCGTACGAGGAGGCGCTGGCTCTCACGGACAGCGAGAAAGAGCGTTCGTTCTTGCTCGGCCGACTGGCAGACACGCGAGACTCGCGTTCACGGCCCTGACCAGCGACTCGCTCGCGGTGTGCCACGGCGAGCTCACGTCGCGCGTACTCAAGAATGTTTCTAACGATGTTCCATGACGAGCATGGCCCAGGTGCCGGGGGCGACCGCCTCGTAGCGGTGGGGGGACGTCGCCGGGGAACGCCACGTAGTCGCCCGGCGCGAGCTCGACCGTGTCGTCGGAGGGGCCGGCGACGAGTTGCCCCGCGCCGACCACGACGTGCTCGACGCTGCCCGGGATGTGCGCCTCGGCCTCGCGCGGGCTGCCCGGTTCGAGCTGGAGCACGTAGATGTCCCGCCGGGTGTGCGGCGATCCGGCCGACAGCAGCGTCGCCATGAAGTCGGCGCGATCGGCGGCCAGCAGCGGCCCCTCGCCCCGTAGCGCGGATCCGGCCGGGGGTGGGTGGGTCAGGCCGGGGTGGGTTCCCGGCGGAGAGCGCCGTGCAGAAAGAGGTCGATCATCAGACGGCGGTCCGTGCTCTCCATCACGGGCGGCCGCCCGAACTGCGACTGCAGGAACACACCCGCGGCCTGGGCAGGGGAGACCCGCAGCTCGGCGCGATCCGGCTCCATCAGGTCGGTGATGGCTTCGGCGACGGCGATTCGCGATGCCTCCCGGGCCGACGAGCGGGCTTCGGGCAGCGGAGCCTCCCGCCCGGACGACCGGCCCGCTTCCAGTACGGCCTCCGGCCCGAGCGGACGAGCCGGCCGGCCCTCCGCTGCCGGCCGGTCGGGGTTCGCGTCGGCGCGGTCGCGGGGCGGGCGGCGGTGTGGCATGCCCGAGGCGTGGATCGCGCCCATCACCGCGCCCATCCGGCCGAGGTGGGCGTCGAGCGCTTCGGCGGCCTCGAGGAGCCGGTCTTCCAGCGCGGTGTCCAGCGGGATGGAGTGGAGTTCGCGGAGCATGTCCGCCGGGTTGAGCGCCTCGGCGATGCAGGCCCTGATCAGGGCGTCCTTGTCGTCGAAGGCCCGGAAGACGGTGGCCTCGCCGATGCCGGCCGCGCGGGCGACCTGGGCGGTGGTGACGGCGCCGCCGAACTCGGCGACCAGGGGCAGGGCGGCGCGCACGATCATGGCGCGCCGTTCTTCGGGTGTCATTCCCGGGGCACGGCGCCGGGCGGTCTCGTCGGTCATGCCCTGACGATACGGAGTGAGTACTCACTCCGTCCACGGAGTTGACGTGCCAACCCGAACGACGGGGGAGGAACGAATCAGACCTTCTCGCCGAGTTGAACGGCCGGCTTCGGCACGCGCATGCGGCGGAACGTCAGCCCCCGCATGATCCCGTACAGCGACAACGACCCGAGCCGCTGCGTCGTCTTCGGGAACCGCTCGCGCACCAGCGCCCGCACCTTGCGCGCGATCAGGAAGCTGTCGATGATCACCGCGACCGCCAGGATCGCCCACAGCAGGTTGGCCGCGAGCTGCACGGGCTGCGGCATCCGGGTGGACGAGCCGATCAGCACGATGATCGCGCCGGCGAAGAAGTAGGTGCCGACGGTGCGGCGGCTGTCGACGATGTTGCGGACCAGCAGCCGCTCGGGGCCCCGGTCACGGGCCAGCAGGTAACGCTCGTCGCCGGCCCGCATGCCCGCGGAGGCCTCGGCGCGCTCCTCGCGCTGGCGCTCGCGCATCTTCTTGTACGCCTCGCGCCGGTTCTGGGGCGCCGGCTCGGTCACCCGCCGCTGGCTGCTCACCCGCTTGGGCGTGACCTGGCCCAGTTCCTTCTTGGAAGGGGTGTAGTTCTTGGGCCGGGCAGGCTCGACGACCTCCTCGGCCACGTCGGAGGTGGCGGGGGCGTCTGAGGTCTTGCGACGAAACAGCGAGGGCACGTCATGAAGGGTAACGAAGGGCGGCTCACATGCGGAGAGCCGCCCTACGCCAATAAATCTAGATCCTCTCGACGTGCGCGCCGAGGGCCGACAGTTTGTCCTCGAAGTGCTCGTAGCCGCGGTTGATCAGGTCGACCCCGTACACCTTCGACGTGCCCTCGGCGGCCAGCGCCGCGATCAGGTGGGCGAACCCGGCCCGCAGGTCGGGGATGACCAGGTCGGCGGCGTGCAGCTTGGACGGCCCGGCGATGACCGCCGAGTGCTTGAAGTTGCGCCGGCCGAAGCGGCACGGGGTGCCGCCCAGGCAGTCACGGTAGACCTGGACCGTGGCGCCCATCGCGTTCAGCGCGTCGGTGTAGCCGAGCCGCTGCTCGTACACGGTCTCGTGCACGATCGACAGCCCGCGGGCCTGGGTCAGGGCGACCACCAGGGGCTGCTGCCAGTCGGTCATGAAGCCGGGGTGCACGTCGGTCTCCAGGGCGACCGCCTGGAGCTCGCCGCCCGGGTGCCAGAAGCGGATGCCGCCCTCGTGCGGGGTGACGCCGGGCCGGCCGACCCGCTCGTCGGTGATCTCGAACTCGCCGCCGATGGACCGGAAGACGTTCAGGAACGTCATCATGTCGGCCTGGCGGGCGCCGAGCACCTCGACGTCGCCGTGCGTCGCCAGGGCGGCCGAGGCCCAGCTGGCGGCCTCGATCCGGTCGGGGATCGGACGGTGGCTGTAACCGTGCAGCCTCGGCACGCCCTGGATCTCGATGACCCGGTCGGTGTGCACGGTGATGATCGCGCCCATCTTCTGGAGCACGCAGATCAAATCGAGGATCTCGGGCTCGATGGCCGCGTTGCGCAGCTCGGTGACGCCCTCGGCGCGGACGGCGGTGAGCAGCACCTGCTCGGTGGCGCCGACGCTCGGGAACGGCAGCTCCAGCTTGGCGCCGTGCAGCCCGTTGGGCGCGCTGAGGTGCATGCCCTCGGGCGCCTTGTCGACGACCGCGCCGAACTCGCGCAGCGCCTGGATGTGGAAGTCGATGGGGCGCGGCCCGATGTGGCAGCCGCCCAGGTCGGGGATGAACGCGTGGCCGAGCCGGTGCAGCAGCGGGCCGCAGAACAGGATCGGGATGCGGCTGGAGCCGGCGTGCACGTTGATCTCGTCGGTGCTGGCGGTCTCGACATGCGTCGGGTCCATCACCAGCTCACCGTCGTCGACGCCGTCGCTGACCTTGACACCGTGCAGCTCGAGCAGGCCGCGGACGACCTCCACGTCACGGATGCCCGGTACGTCGAACAGGCGGCTGGGCGACTCGCCCAGCAGGGCGGCCACCATGGCCTTGGAGATCAGGTTCTTGGCACCACGGACCCGGATCTGCCCGTGCAGCGGCGCACCGCCGTGCACAGCCAGGACGTCGTCGGTCACGGAACCTCCAGAGGGGGCGGGGGAAGCCGCCCGGCGGGTATGAGGGGCCCGGAGAGCATAGCCCTGAGTGATGCGGGCGGCAGTCACCACAAGCCGCGAGATGGCACGAATCCCTGATGATTAAGGCAACACAAAGACACACCCGTGCGTACGGACAACAGGGCGTAACCGTGCGTAATGGTCAGGGAAGGGCCAGCATCTGGTCGAGCGCCACCCGCGCGTGATGGGCCGTGTCGGGGTCGACGGCGATCTGGTTGGGGACCCGGCCGGCGACCAGCTCTTCCAGCGCCCACACCAGATGGGGCAGGTCGATGCGGTTCATCGTGGAGCAGTAGCAGACCGCCCGGTCCAGGAACATGATCTGCTTGTCGGGGTGGGCGTTCGCCATCCGGCGGACCAGATTGAGCTCCGTACCCACCGCCCAGGCCGAACCCGCGGGCGCGGCCTCCAGCGCCTTGATGATGTATTCGGTCGAGCCGACCTGATCGGCGGCCCGGACGACCTCGTGCCGGCATTCCGGGTGGACCAGGACATTGACGCCGGGTACGCGCGCGCGCACCTCACGCACGCTGTCGATGGTGAAGCGCCCGTGCACCGAGCAGTGCCCGCGCCACAGGATCATCTTGGCGTCGCGCACCTGATCGGCGGTGAGCCCGCCGTTCGGCTTGTGCGGGTCGTAGAGCACGCAGTCGTCGAGCGTGAGACCCATCTCGAGGACCGCCGTGTTGCGCCCGAGGTGCTGGTCGGGCAGGAAGAAGACCTTGCTGCCCTGCTCGTACGCCCAGGTCAGCGCGCGCTGGGCGTTGGACGACGTGCACACCACGCCCTTGTTGCGGCCGACGAAGCCCTTGATGTCGGCCGAGGAGTTCATGTACGTCACCGGGATGATCTGGTCGGTGAGGCCGAGGTCTTCGAACTGTTCCCAGGCGGTCTCGACCTGCCCGAGCACGGCCATGTCGGCCATCGAGCAGCCGGCCGCCAGGTCGGGCAGCACGACGCGCTGGGCCGGCGAGGTCAGGATGTCGGCGCTCTCGGCCATGAAGTGCACGCCGCAGAACACGATGAACTCGGCGTCGGGCCGGGCGGCGGCCTCGCGGGCCAGCTTGAACGAGTCGCCGGTGACGTCAGCGAACTGGATGACCTCATCGCGCTGGTAGTGGTGGCCGAGCACGAAGACGCGGTCGCCCAGCGCCGCCTTGGCGGCGCGGGCCCGCTCGACCAGACCGGGGTCGCTGGGCGCGGGCAGATCGCCCGGGCAGTCGACCCCGCGCTCGCTGGCGGGGTCGGTGCCGCGGCCGAGCAGGAGCAGGGCGGTGGCCGTGTTGGAAGGCTCAGTCCAGGTAGACGTCACAAGAATCATGGTGGCACAGCGTTGCCGCCGCATAACGGTGGCGTTCACCACCCCGCGGCACTAGCGGCGGCGGCCCTGGAGGCGGGCCAGCAGCCGCCGGGCGCGCGCCTGGTTCTCGGGCTTGGCCGCCTGGCGCCGGCCCTGCTCGACGATCCGCTGCCCCTGCGGGCTGCGGAGGAACTTCTGCAGTCGCTGCATGAGAGTGGCCATGACACCCACAGTGACATGAATTGCTGAGCGTCGCCTGTACGGTCACCCCGTGCGCGTACTCATCTGCCCCGACAAGTTCGCCGGCACGCTCTCCGCCCCCGCCGCGGCGGAGGCCTTGGCCGAGGGCTGGCGGGCGGCCCGGCCCGACGACGAGACGGTGCTGCGGCCGCTGGCCGACGGCGGCCCGGGGTTCGTGGAGGTGCTCGCCGCCGCGATCGACGGCTCCACCCGGCTGCCGGTGCGGACCGTCGATCCGCTGGGCCGGCCGGCGGCGGGGGAGGTGCTGCTGGCCGGGACCACGGCGTACGTGGAAAGCGCTCAAGCCTGCGGCCTGCACCTGCTCACCGAGAAGGAGCGCGATCCCGGCGCGACCACGTCGTACGGCCTGGGGCTGCTGATCGCGGCCGCCGCCGAGGCCGGCGCGACCGAGGTGATCGTGGGCCTGGGCGGTTCCGCCACCAACGACGGCGGCGCCGGCCTGCTCGCCGCGCTCGGCGCCGGCCCGCTGGACGTGGTCGGCTTCGCCCTCCCGTACGGCGGCGCGCCCCTGATCTCGGCCGACAAACTGGCCGGACCACCCACCCTCCGCCCGGTCTCGCTGATCGCCGCCACCGACGTGGACAACCCGCTGACCGGCCTGCACGGCGCCAGCAGCGTCTTCGGCCCGCAGAAGGGCGCCTCCCGCGAGGACGTGCTCCGCCTGGACGCCGCGCTCGACCACTTCGCCGGGATTCTCGAGCGCGACCTGGGCGTGGACGGGCTGCGGACCGCCCCCGGCGCCGGCGCGGCGGGCGGGCTGGGCGCGGCGCTCCTGGCGCTGGGCGGCCGGGTGGTCTCCGGGATTGCGCTGATCACCCAGGCGATCGGGCTGGAGGCCGAGCTGGACCGGGCCGACCTGGTGATCACCGGCGAGGGCTCGTTCGACCACCAGAGCCTGCGGGGCAAGGTGGCCGCCGGCGTGGCCAACGGCGCCCGGGACCGCGGCCTGGCCTGCGTGGTGGTGGCCGGCCGGGTGGAGACCGGGATGCGTGAGGCGGCCGCGGCCGGTGTGACCGAGACGCACTCGCTGGTCGACCACTTCGGCGGCACCGAGCAGGCGCTGGCCGAGCCGGCCCGGGGGCTGCGCGAGATCGGCGCCCGGCTGGCGGGACAATGGAGCAGGTGATTTCCGGCCTCGGGTGATTCCGATCTCCTGGATTGGGAATCTCCGCCAACAGGGTTAGCGTTGCTGACTAACGGCAGAACACCGTCCGCAAGCTGGGAGATCCGCAGTGACCACTGAAGCGCACACCGAGTCGACCGAGGCCACCACGGTCGCCGCGCCGACCGGCGTCACCCTGACCGACGTTGCCGCTGTCAAGGTCAAGGCCCTCATCGAACAGGAAGGGCGCGACGACCTGCGCCTGCGTATCGCCGTGCAGCCGGGTGGCTGTTCGGGTCTTCGCTACCAGCTCTTCTTCGACGAGCGCTCGCTCGACGGCGACATCGTGGCCGGCTTCGACGGCGTCGAGGTCGTGGTCGACCGGATGAGCTCTCCGTATCTCGCCGGCGCGACGATCGACTTCGCCGACCGGATCGACGCTCAGGGCTTCACCATCGACAACCCGAACGCGCAGAACTCGTGCGCGTGTGGCGACTCGTTCCACTGACAGCAACGGAAAAGGCCGCTCTCCGCGTGGAGGGCGGCCTTTTCTCGTCCGAGGGCCGGTGCCGGTAGGCTCGCCGGGCAACCCCCCGTTCACGACATCGAGGGCCGACATGAAGATCGCCGTAACCGGCTCGATCGCCACCGACCATCTGATGCACTTCCCCGGCCGTTTCGCCGAGTCCCTGATCGCCGACCAGCTGCACAAGGTGTCGCTGTCGTTCCTGGTCGACGACCTGGTGGTGCGGCGTGGCGGGGTGGCGCCCAACATCGCGTACGGGATGGGCCTGCTCGGCCTGTCGCCGATCCTGGTCGGCGCGGTCGGCGCCGACTTCGCCGACTACCGGTCGTGGCTCGAGCGGCACGGGGTGGACTGCGGCTCGGTGCACATCAGCGAGGTCGCGCACACCGCGCGGTTCGTCTGCACCACCGACGACGACCTCAACCAGATCGCCTCGTTCTACGCCGGCGCGATGTCCGAGGCCCGCGACATCGAGCTGGGCCCGGTCGCGGCCCGCGCCGGCGGCCTCGACCTGGTGCTGATCAGCGCGAACGACCCGGCCGCGATGCTGCGCCACTCGCAGGAGTGTCGCACCCGCGGGCTGGCCTTCGCCGCCGACCCGTCCCAGCAGCTCGCGCGCATGGAGGGCAGCGACGTGATGGCGCTGATCCAGGGCGCCGACTACCTGCTGACCAACGAGTACGAGCGCTCGATGCTTGAGACCAAGGCCGGCCTGACCGGCGACCAGGTGCTCGACCAGGTCAAGATCCGGGTCACCACGCTGGGCAAGGACGGGGTCGAGATCACCGGCCACGGCATCGACCGGATCCACGTGCCGGTGGCCCGCGACGTGCTGGCGACCGACCCGACCGGCGTCGGCGACGGCTTCCGGGCCGGCTTCTTCAGCGGCATCAGCTGGGGGCTGGGCCTGGAGCGCTCCGCCCAGGTGGGTTCGCTGGTGGCGGCCCTGGTGCTGGAGACGGCGGGTGGCCAGGAGTACGAGGTGAAGGGCGACGACTTCGCCAAGCGCTTCGCCGACTCGTACGGGTCCGAGGCCGCCGCCGAGATCAAGTCCCACCTGCCGGCCTGATCGCGCCATGTCCGTGCTGGCGGTGTTCGCCGGGCTGCCCGGTGTCGGCAAGAGCACGCTCGCCGCGCAGGTGGCGGGCGCTCTGCCGGCCGCGGTGCTCGCCGTGGACACGGTCGACTTCACCCTCCAGCGCTACCAGGTGACCGAGCAGCGGCCCGGGTTCGCGGCCTACGGGGTGGTGGCCGCCCTGGCCGAGGAGCAGCTCCGGGTCGGGCACAGCGTGATCATCGACGCGGTGAACCCGGTCCGGGCGGCCCGCCAGCTCTGGGTCGACCTGGCCGAGCGCCAGAAGGTGCGGCTGCGGGTGGTCGAGGTGGTCTGCGGTGACGACGCCGAGCACCGCCGCCGGGTCGAGGCGCGCTACGCCACCCGCGACCACGACGGCATTCCCGACTGGGTGCGGGTGCTCGAGCGGCAGGCCGAGTGGGAGCCCTACCTGGGACCGCGCCTGGTCGTGGACACGTTCCTGGCCCGCGACCCGACGGCGCCCGTGGTCGCGTACCTCACTCAGTGATCTTTCGCTGCCGGGGCGTGGCCTCGCGAGGCGAATGTGGACGTGGGTCTAAGTGATCTTTCGCACGTCGAAGGCCGCCGGGCCGGAGGCTCCGAGGAACTCCTGACCCTTGAGCCTGCACCACGCCGGGATGTCGTTGGCGGCGGCCGGGTCGTCGGCGAGCACCCGGACCTCCGTACCGATCTCGGCGTTCTTCAAGAACCGGGCCAGCTCGATCACCGGAATGGGGCAGCGGCGGCCCCGGCAGTCGATCTCGGTCACATCCCCGCCTCCGCCCGGATGCCGGCCACCAGCCCCGGCAGCACCGCCAGGAAGCGTTCCACCTCGTCGGCGGTCGTGCCGCGGTGCAGCGACACCCGCACGTTGCCGTGGCTGAGCACGCCCATCGCCTCCAGCACGTGGCTCGGCTGGAGCGTGGACGCCGTACACGAGGAACCCGAGGAGACCGCGAACCCGGCGCGGTCCAGCGCGTGCAACAGCACCTCGCCGTCCACGTACAGGCAGGAGAACGTCACCAGGTGGGGCAGCCGGTTGTCCGGGTCGCCGACCACCTCGACGTCCGGCACGGTCCGGGCGACCTCGGTCCGGATCCGCTCGACCAGCGCGGACAGCCGCTTCGCCTCGGTGTCCGCCTCGTCCAGCACGGCCCGCAGCGAGGCCGCGGCCGCGACGATGGCCGGCACGTCGGCCGCGCCCGGCGACCGGGGACGATAAAGATCATCACCGGGGTACGGCGACCGCCAGCGAACGCCCTTGCGCACCACCAGCAGTCCCACCCCGGGCGGGCCGCCCCACTTGTGCGCGCTGGCGGCCAGCATCGACCAGCCCTCCGGCACCGGCGCCCGGCCGAGCGTCTGAGCCGCGTCGACCAGCAGCGGAACCCCGGCCTCGGCGCAGTACGCGGCGGCCACCTCGATCGGCTGCACGGTGCCGACCTCGTGGCTGGCGCTGATCAGGCTGGCCAGCGCGACCCCGGGCGCGGACACCGCCTGGTCCCACGCCTCCAGGTCGAGCCGCCCGAGCAGATCGACACCGACCGAGGCGGAGTCGCCGTGCGCGGCGGCGATGTGCAGCACCGCGGAGTGTTCGATCGCGGAGTGGACCAGGGTCGAGCCCGCCCGCTGCCGCCCGGCCAGGCCGCCCAGGACGCCGGCGTGCAGGGCGGCCGTGCCGGACGGCCAGAAGGACAGCTCGTCCGGGCGTACCTCGAGACTCTCAGCCGCCGCGGCCTGCGCCGCCTCCAGCAGCCGGCGGGCCCGCCGCCCGCTCGCGTAGAGCCGTTCCGGGTCGGCCCACCCGTCCTCCAGGGCGGCGTGCCAGGCCTCCCGCGCGACGGGATGCAGGGGGGTAGCGGTCGCGGCGTCGAAGTACGACGCCGCACCGACCGGATCGGCGCTGTTTTCCACCTGGGAAACGGTATCGTCCGGTTGTTGAGAGCAGGCGTCCGCCACGTGTCCGGGGGCGCGGAGATCGGACCCCGCAACGGGTCGGTAGGGCCAGGTCGAGTAGTCTGCGACCGTCGGTAACGCCTGGGCGTCGGTGTCCGGTTCAGCAACGGGGACGACGCTGATTGGGAGGCATGGAGCACGTGGGCGTAAAGAGTAGGACCGCTCGGCCACGGGCCACCCGGATCGTCGGGCTCGGCGCTGTTGCGGCGGGGCTGCTGGCGCTGTTGTCCGGCTGCTCGCTGGTCGACTTCGGCGAGCGCTTCGGCCACTTCGGCTGGCCGGGACCGGGTGTCAGCCTGCAGGCCCACAAGATGTACGACCTCTGGATCGGCTCGGTCATCGCCGCGCTGGTCGTCGGCTTCTTCGTGTGGGGCCTGATCTTCTGGTGCATCATCCGGTACCGCAAGCGCGGCGACGAGCTGCCCGTGCAGACCCGGTTCAACATGCCGATGGAGATCCTCTACACGGTCACGCCGGTGCTGATCGTGGCGGTGCTCTTCTACTACACCGCGATCGTGCAGACCGACGTCGACAAGCTCTCGCGCAATCCCGACCAGGTCGTCGAGGTCGTCGCGTTCAAGTGGAACTGGCAGTTCAACTACCGCGACGGCGTGGGCAAGGACGCCGGCACGGTGGCCTCCACGCTGGGGTCGGACGACCAGATCCCGCTGCTGGTGCTGCCCACCGGCAAGAAGATCCGGTTCGAGGAGACCAGCCCCGACGTCATCCACTCGTTCTGGGTGCCCGAGCTGCTCTTCAAGCGCGACGTGTTCCCGGGCAACGTGCGCAACCAGTTCGAGGTCACCCTCGACAAGGAGGGCCGCTACGTCGGCCACTGCGCCGAGCTGTGCGGCACCTACCACGCGTTCATGAACTTCGAGATGGTCGTGGTCTCGCCCACCCGGTTCGACCAGTTCCTGGCGGCC
This sequence comes from Actinoplanes sp. NPDC051470, assembly GCF_040682035.1. Taxonomy (NCBI): domain Bacteria; kingdom Bacillati; phylum Actinomycetota; class Actinomycetes; order Micromonosporales; family Micromonosporaceae; genus Actinoplanes; species Actinoplanes sp. NPDC051470. The sequence goes on along the minus strand of NZ_JBFBAA010000003.1, from coordinate 304,060 downwards.
AAGAAGGGCGGCGCGGACACCGCTTCGGCGATGGAGGCGATCGGCTTCACCGGCGCCGACCGGTACGCGACGACCACTCAGCCGTTCGACACCCGCCGGCACGGCCAGAGCTGGAACCAGTCCGGCCAGACGCAGATCACCGCGGGAAAGTAAGGGCCTGAGTTGAAGACCGAATACAAGATCTTCGCCGGCGTCGCCGCCTTCCTGTGGGCCGCGGCGACCGTCTACGGCACGTGGACCAACGGGGCCAGCGGCGGGGTCGAGTGGATCGGCACGGTCGCGCTGATCCTCTCCGGCCTGCTCTGCGCGATGTGCGGCGGCTTCTTCTGGTTCGTCTCCCGCCGCATCGACCTGCGCCCGGAAGACCGGGAAGACGGCGAGATCGCCGAGGGCGCCGGCGAGATCGGCTTCTTCAGCCCGGGCAGCTACTGGCCGTTCGGTGTGGCGCTGTCCGCCTCGATCGCCGGCCTCGGCCTGGTGTTCTGGATGTGGTGGCTGATCGCCCTGGGCCTGATTCTGGTGATCGTCACCGCGTCCGCGATGATCTTCGAGTACTACACCGGCACCCGGCACCCGGCCGAACACTGATCTGCTGACGTTTCAAGGCCCGCGCTTCTTCTCGAAGCGCGGGCCTTGCTCGTTGATCAGGCGGCTCGGCGTTGCTGCGGGGCGACGCCGTGGAAGCGGCGGACCCGCAAGGACAGCGGGAAGAGCATCTCGGCGGCGCCACAACGCGTGCACAGCAGTTCGGGACAGTCGTCCTCATGCCCGTCGGGGCAGGGCGGCACCTCGAACATCATGTCGCGGTCACAGATGACGCAGCGCAGTTCACGGTCTCCCACGGGTGGCTCCTCTCCTCGTCGGAAGGTGGAATTCCCCGGTTGTGCTGTCGACGCTGCCACGAACCGCAGGTGAAGCGTGGTATGTGGCGCGGCGTGTCGCGTCTCAGCCTTCCTCGGCCTTCGCGGCCTGGGCCACGGTCACCCAGCGGTCGAGCAGGGCGGTGGCCGCTCCCGCGTCGACGGTCTCGGCCGCGCGGACCAGCCCCGACCGCAGCGTCTCGCGGAAGTCGCCCGGCAGGCCGGCGTGCGCGGCCAGCGCGGCCGACGCGTTGAGCAGCACCGCGTCGCGGATCGGGCCCGGCTCACCGGCGAACATGCGGCGGGCCGCGTCGGCGTTGAACGGCGCGTCACCGCCCCGCAGGTCGCCTTCCCGGCTCCGGGGCAGGCCCAGCTCGGTCGAGTCGACCAGGGCCTCTTCGACCTTGCCGTCGCGGGCCAGCCAGACCCGGGTCGGCGCGGCGGTGGTGAACTCGTCCAGGCCGTCCTCGCCGCGGAGCACGACCGCGGTGTCGCCCCGCCGCGCGAACACCTCGGCCATCACCGGGGCCATCCGCAGGTCGAAGCAGCCGACCGCGGCCGAGCGCGGGCGGGCCGGGTTGGTCAGCGGGCCGAGCATGTTGAAGAACGTGGGAACGCCCAGCTCGCGGCGGGTGACCGAGGCGTGCCGCATGCCCGGGTGGTAGCGGGCCGCGAAGCAGAAGCCGATGCCGGCCTCGGCGACCGTGCGGATCACGCCGCGCGGGCCCAGATCGAGCGGGATGCCGAAGAACTCGAGCAGGTCGGCCGTGCCGCACTTGGACGAGGCGGCCCGGTTGCCGTGCTTGACCACCCGCACGCCGGACGCGGCCACGATGATCGCGGCCATCGTGGAGATGTTCACCGTGTGGGCCCGGTCGCCGCCGGTGCCGACCACGTCGACCGCGTCGGCCCGGACGTCTTCGGGCAGCTCGATCAGCGTGGCGGCGGCCAGCATGGCCTCGACCAGGCCGGCCAGCTCACCGGGCGTCTCGCCCTTGGCCCGCAGGGCCATGGCCAGGCCGGCCATCTGGACCGGGGTGGCGTTGCCGGCCATGATCTCGCCCATCGCCCAGGCGGTGTCGGTGGTGTCGAGGTCGGTGCCGGCGAGCACGCTGCTCAGCAGGTTGGGCCAGGTGCGGTCGGCCATGACCCGTCAGCCCAGCTTGCCCATGGTGCCCAGCGGGATGGCGCCGTTGCGCCGGGCGCGGAGCATGCCGGCCACCGTCTGGCCGGTGGTCACCGGGTCGAGCGGGAAGAGCAGGGTGGCGTCGACCTGCGCGTACGCGGCCAGCCAGCGGTCGGCGGCCCGGGCGATCACCACGCAGGTGGGCGGCGGGTCGGCGTACTCGTCCTTGGTCTGCCGGGCGATCCCGATGCCGCCGGCCGGGTTGGCCTCGCCGTCGAGGATCATCAGATCGATCTCGTACGTGTCGAGCAGGTTGCGGCAATCTTCCCAGGTCGTCGCGTCGGCGAACTCGATCGCCAGATCGGCCGCGGGCCGGGGGCCGATGGCCTGCCGGATCTTGTCGCGCACGGCGACGTCGTCGCTGTAGAGCAGGACGGTGTACTTGTCGCTCATGATTCCCCGCGCTCCCAGGGTCGTAGCTGCCTGCTGATCGTAGCGAACCGGCTATTCCGCCGGGGCCTCCGGGCCGCGCGAGGCCGCCGCCGCCTCCTCGCGGTCGAGCTGGCGGTCGACGCGGCGAGCCTCACGTTCCGACTGCCTGATCCACTGCAGCACCAGGATGCCCAGCATCGTGACACTGACCACCTCGCCGCCGGCCCACAGGATGCCGCCGGCCACCACCTGGTCGTTCTTGGGGTCGGACCAGGCCAGGGCCAGGTTCGGGTACCAGTCGCCGCCGAGCAGCGTGGTGCTCTGCATGATCGTCAGCCCGAGGACCGTGTGGAACGGCACCGACAGCACCATCAGCAGCGCGCGGGCCGGGTAGGGCCAGCGGTTGGGCAGCGGGTCGAGGCCCAGCAGCGGCCAGAAGAACAGGCAACCGGTCACGATGAAGTGCACGTGGACCAACTCGTGCAGCCAGGCGTGTTCCAGGGTGGCCCGGTAGAGGCCGGTGAAGTAGAGGACGAACGGGTTGGCCACGAACAGGCCGAACGCGACCAGCGGGAAGGTGATCACGCTCACCGGGCGGCTGTGCAGCAGGCTGACCAGCTTCTTTCGCGGGCGTGCTCCGGCCGTACGCATGAAAAGCGTCACCGGAGCGCCCAGCGCCAGGAAGATCGGCCCCACCATGGACAGCACCATGTGCTGGATCATGTGCACCGACAGCAGCGTGGTGTCGTACGCCTCGACCCCGCTGACCGTGACCGCGGCGATCGAGCCCAGCCCGCCCACCAGGAAGGCGATGGTGCGACCGGCCGGCCAGGCGTCCCCGCGCCGGCGCAGCCGCCGGACGCCGTAGAGATACACGGCCGCCGCCACCACCATGAACAGGGCGATCAGGCTGGTCAGGTGGATCTGCGTGAAGATCGCGCCGACGGTGAACGGGGGCGGCGCAGTATTCCCCGCGTCGGCGAGGAGAGCAGGCATTTCGGCGAGATGCACCGTTCGAGGCTAGGCCTCCCGTCGTGGTGATCGTTATACCGGGGCGCGACACACGCCGGATTAGGCCCCCCGCGACATGTTGTCCTGATCGCGGGGCAATAATGAGCCCGTGACTGCGGCTTCAGCCATCGACAAGAGCAGGATTCACTCGCTGACCCGACCCAACATGGTCAGCGTGGGGACCATCGTGTGGCTCTCCAGCGAGCTCATGTTCTTCGCGGCGCTGTTCGCGATGTACTTCTCCATCCGGGCGGCGGCGCCGCAGCTGTGGGAGGAGCACACCGAGGCGCTGAACATCCCGTACGCGACCACGTTCACCGTGATCCTGGTGCTGTCCTCGGTGACCTGCCAGCTCGGTGTGTTCGCGGCCGAGAAGGGCGATGTGTTCGGGCTGCGACGCTGGTTCACGGTCACCTTCGTGATGGGCCTGATCTTCGTGCTCGGCCAGGCGAACGAGTACCGCAACCTGGTCACGCACGAGGGCATCACGCTCCAGGCCGACGGCTACGGCTCGATGTTCTACCTGACCACCGGCTTCCACGGTCTGCACGTGACCGGCGGTCTGATCGCCTTCATCGTCTACATGATCAGGACGACCATGGGCCGGTTCACGCCGGCCCAGGCGACCTCGGCGATCGTGGTCTCCTACTACTGGCACTTCGTGGACGTCGTGTGGATCGCGCTGTTCGCGATGATCTATTGGCTGCAGTGACCATGGACCCTCGCCCGCCCGTCCGTGAGCAAGGTTCGACACAAGAGGACGACCGCAGATGACTTCTGACCCCCACGGCGGCCCTCGCTTCCGGGTCTTCGCCCGGAAGCGCAGCGCACCCAGCCGTGCGCGCCGCCGCCTCGGCGCCGCGGTCCGGATGATCGCCGCCCTGGCCCTGGCCGGCGGCGTCTACACCGCGTTCACGCCGAACGCGGCGGCGGAGGACGACCGCACGCTGACCGCCTCGGCGCAAGAGGGCAAGGCGCTGTTCGACAACAGCTGCATCACCTGCCACGGGCGCGACGCGCAGGGCGTCACCGACCGCGGCCCGAGCCTGATCGGCGTCGGCTCGGCCGCCGTCGAGTTCCAGGTCGGCACCGGCCGCATGCCGATGACCCGGCAGGAGGCCCAGGCCGAGGAGAAGGCGCCGCAGTTCGACGAGGCGCAGACCAAGCAGATCGGTCAGTACATCCAGGAGATCGGCGGCGGCCCCCAGCTGCCGTCCGGCGAGCTGGTCGAGAACCTGGAGAACAAGCCCGACGCGCTGTCCGCCGGTGGCGCGCTGTTCCGGGTCAACTGCTCCTCCTGCCACGGCTTCGGCGGTGGCGGCGGCGCCCTGTCCTCCGGCAAGTACGCGCCGAGCCTGCACGACGCGACGCCCGAGGAGATCTACGCGGCGATGCTCACCGGCCCGCAGAACATGCCGGTGTTCGGTGACAACGAGCTCTCGCCCGACGAGAAGCGCGACATCATCACGTACGTCAATCTGCAGCTCCAGCAGGACAAGGACCCGGGCGGCGTGTTCAACCTGGGGCGCTATGGTCCAGTGACCGAGGGCCTGGCGATCTTCGTCATCGGCATCACCATTCTCGTCTTCGTGGCCCTCTGGATTGCGGGGAAGTCATGACGGTTGTGCACGACGGTACGCACGACTCCGGCACCGAGCCGGTCGACGTGCAGGACCCCCGGCTGTCGCGCTTCGAGATCATCAAGGAGGGCGCTCGCCGGGACGACATCGAGATCGTCACGTACGAGTCGCAGTTCCAGGGCGCCAACTCCAAGGCCGAGAAGCGGGTGGTGCGCAACATCGCGCTGCTGTTCCTGCTCTCCGGCGCCGGCGCGCTGGTCTTCCTGGTGGCATACATCTGGTGGCCGTGGGAGTACGAGCTGGGCCACCAGATCAACGACTACTACACCGCGGTGCTCGGCATCTCGCTGGGCATCTCGCTGCTGTCCCTCGGCTTCGCGATCCTCTCCTGGGCCAAGAAGCTGCTGCCGCACGAGGTCTCGATCCAGGACCGGCACGACCAGCCGTCCAGCGACGACGACCGGCTGATCACCGGCCAGACCATGGCCTACATGGTCGACGAGCTCGGCGTGCAGCGCCGGCCGCTGCTCAAGGGCGCGATCGGGCTCGGCCTGGCGCCGCTCGGCCTGGTCGCCGCGGCGCCGCTGATCGGCGGGCTGATCGAGAATCCACACAAGGACGACGAGCCGATCATGTTCCACACCGGCTTCGACCCGGTGGCGAACGAGGGCAAGCTGGTCCGGCTCACCCGGCCCAACGGCACCCCGATCCGGCCCTCCGACGTCAGCGTGGGCGGCCAGCTCACCGTCTTCCCGGGCATCCCGGGTGGCGCGACGAACGAGTACGCCGACTCGCCGACGCTGCTCATCCACCTGCGCGACCAGGACGCCGAGGCGACCCGCCAGGCGACCGAGAACGACGCGCGCAACAAGGGCGTGATGTGGGGTAACTACGTCGCGTACTCCAAGATCTGCACCCATGCCGGCTGCCCCGCCAGCCTGTACGAGCAGCAGACCAACCGGTTGCTCTGTCCCTGCCACCAATCGCAGTTCCTGATCACCGACAACGCCCGGCCGATCTTCGGCCCGGCCAGTCGCAGGCTGCCCGCGCTGCCGATTTCGGTGGACGCGGAGGGCTTCTTTGTGGCAAGTTCGGACTACCGGGAGACTGTTGGACCCGACTTCTGGGAGCGGCCATGAAGCGCCGGAAATTCGATGTGACCCAGGTCCCGGCCAATGTCGGCAAGGGTCTCGACGACCGCTACAAGGCGGCCACGCCGCTGCGCGGGCTGCTCAACAAGGTCTTCCCTGACCACTGGTCGTTCCTGCTGGGCGAGATCGCCCTGTTCTCGTTCATCATCCTGCTGCTCACCGGCGTCTTCCTGACCCTCTTCTTCGACCCGTCGATGAAGGAAGTGGCCTACAACGGCGCCTACCCGGGCCTGCGCAACGTCGAGATGTCGGCGGCGTACGAATCGTCGCTGAACCTGTCCTTCGAGGTGCGCGGCGGCCTGTTCATGCGGCAGATGCACCACTGGGCGGCGCTGCTGTTCATGGCGTCCATCGTCGTGCACATGGCGCGCATCTTCTTCACCGGCGCGTTCCGGAAGCCGCGCGAGGCCAACTGGGCGATCGGCATGGCCCTGTTCCTGCTGGGTTTCCTGGCCGGCTTCACCGGCTACTCGCTCCCCGACGACGGCCTCTCCGGCACCGGCCTCCGCATCGCCTCGGCGATCATGCTGTCCATCCCGATCGCCGGCACCTGGATCTCGGCGTCGGTCTTCGGCGGCGAGTTCCCCGGCCACCTGATCATCGGCCGCTTCTACATCGCCCACGTGCTGCTCATCCCCGGCGGCCTGCTCGCGCTGATCAGCGTGCACCTGGGCCTGGTCTTCGCCCAGAAGCACACCCAGTGGCCGGGCCCCGGGCGGACCAACCACAACGTGGTCGGCGAGCGCATGTTCCCGCGGTACGCGCTGAAGCAGGGCGGCTTCTTCATGGCCGTCTTCGGGGTGGTCGCCCTGATGGCCGGCCTGTTCCAGATCAACCCGATCTGGCTGTTCGGCCCCTATCGCGCCTCCGAGGTGTCGTCGGCGAGCCAGCCCGACTGGTACGTCATGTTCATGGACGGCCTGGTCCGGCTCATGCCCGCCTGGCAGATCACGCTGCCGATCGGCGACGGCTACAGCATCCCGCCGCTGTTCTGGCCCGCCGTGGTCGGTCTCGGCGCGCTGACCACGGTGCCGATGGCCTACCCGTTCATCGAGGCCCGGCGCCTCAAGGACCACCGGGCACACCACCTGCTCCAGCGCCCCCGTGACGCGCCCGAGCGCACCGGCCTGGGCTTCATGGCCTTCACGTTCTTCTTCGTGGCCACCCTGTCCGGCGGCAACGACGTGATCGCCGACAAGTTCCACATCAGCCTGAACGCGATGACCTGGGGCGGCCGCATCGGCCTGGTGCTTCTGCCGCCACTGGCCTACTTCATCGCCGTCCGGGTCTGCCTGGGCCTCCAGCAACACGACCGCGAGGTGCTCGCCCACGGTGTCGAGACCGGCATCATCAAGCGGGCCCCCGACGGCCGGTTCTACGAGGTCCACCAGCCGCTCGGCCCGGTCGACGGCCATGGCCACCCGGTCCCGCTCGACTACGCCGGGTGGGTCGTCCCGAAGAAGATGAACCGCCTCGGCGCCCTGGCGCCCGCGGTGAAGGGCTTCTTCTTCCCGGTCGAGCAGCCGATCGAGGCGCCGGTGTCCCCGGCCGTCCCGCCGGTCACCGCTCCGGACAAGCGCGAGGAGATCACCTCCGGCCGCTGAGCCACGGCGCAACACGAAGGGCCCGGGAGTTCACCTCCCGGGCCCTTCGCATGCTCGCGGTTCAGTCGGCGTCGGGCAGCCCGATCGCGAAGGCGTCCTCCAGGTCATGCTTGGAATACGCCCGGAACGCCACATAGGTCTCGGTATTCACCACACCCGGCGTCTTGGAGATCCGCCCGGCGATCACCTCGGCGATGTCATCGAAGTGCGGCACCCGCACGATGGCGATCAGGTCGGCGTTGCCGGCCACCGAGTAGACCTCGCTGACCCCGTCCTGAGCGGCCAGGGCCTCAGCCACCTCAGGAATCGAATCGGTGGCACAGTCGATGTGCACGATCGCAGTATTCACAAGAACATCCAATCATCCCGCGGCATCCGATCGTCCCCCTGTCGACCAGACCGCTTCCACCGAGGCGGTTTCTCCTCGGCGCCACCCACATTCAAGATCAGGATCAAGATCGTGATGTCGCATCGGGGTGGGTGGTGCAGACCGCAGCTCCCGCCGAGGGCGGCCACCCGGCTCCTGGCCGCTGGCGCGTCCACAACAGAGCCGCGTGACCTTCATTCTGAGTGAGTGCTCACCCTCGAAGCCCGAAAAATCCAACCCGTGCCGCCGCTCCGGTTGTTAGCGTCTCGGGCCATGGGGCGGCGCTATCGGTATGTCGGGCCGGATGATGTTCGCCGGGCGGCCGGTGGCGGCACGGGCACCGGCATCAGGGGCGTTGCTGATCTCGAGCGGTGGCTGGCCGACGCCGAGGCGGGTGAGCCGGCCACCTTCGTCGTGACCCTGGATGGGGTGCTGAGGCTGGCGCCACGGCGCAGTGAGCATGTCGCCTGCGCGGAGGGCGCGGATGTGCTGGCCGCGGGGGAGATGGGGTTCGACGGCACCGACGTCTCAGCGGTGAGCAACCAGTCGACCGGCTACTGCCCGGATCCCGACTCCTGGCCGGCCGTGGCGGCGTCCCTCGAGCGCGCGGGCATTGCCCATCCCGGCCGTTACACCGACCTGATCACGTTCCGCCGGTGCGAGCATTGCGGCGAGCGCAACATCGTCCGGGACGGCGACTTCACCTGCGCGGTGTGCGGCGGCACCCTGCCCGAGCAGTGGAACTTCGCCGGGGCATCCGGGCTTGGCCCGGCCCGGTAGGTGTGGGCCGCGCGGACGGCGGCCAGCCGCTGATGGTTCTTCCCGTGAGCGTCCGGCCCCCGGTCGACCAGGTCGCCGACCTGCACGACCACGGCGTCCTCGGGGACCTCGGCCAATGGCCGGGCCAACTGCTCGGAGAAGCCGCCCACGCCTCCCGGGTCAATCGGTCTGGCACAGGCAGAACGGGTGGCCGGCCGGGTCGAACAGGACCCGGACGTGGTCCTGCGGCTGGAAGTCGGCCACCTTGGCGCCCAGGTCGACCGCGTCGGCGACGGCGGACGCGAGGTCGCCGACCTGGAAGTCGAGGTGGGTCATGGCGCGCTGGGCGCCGGGAGCGGGCGGCCACACCGGAGCCTCGTACCCGTCGGCCTGTTGGAAGACGAGGAACGAGCCGCCGGCCGGTGGGGCGCCGAGCACCGACGTGCCGGGCTCCTCGTGCACGATCGGCCAGTCCAGCAGCTCGGCGTAGAACCTGGCCAGCGCGGACGGGTCGGGCGCCTCGACGGCGACTCCCCACCACATCTCTCCGGAGCGTGATCGCATCCGGCCACGTTACCTATTGTGCATGGGGTGAGAGAGCAACCGAGGACCAGGGCGCAGCGTAAGGCGGACGTGCTGGCCAAGCTGACCGCGCCGGTGGCCGACGTCTGGGTCGCCACCGCCGCCGACGGCCGGCCCTGTCTGGTGCCGCTGACGGCCGCCTGGCACGACGACCGCATCGTGCTCGCCACCGACACGAGCGCGCCGACCGCCCGCAACCTGATCGCCGGGGGCATCGCCCGCCTGGCGCTGGGTGGCACCCGCGACGTGGTGCTGATCGACGCCCGGCTGGAACGCACGGTGCCGAACCAGGAGGCGGGGGCGATCGGCGAGGCGTACGCGGCCCAGAACGACTGGGATCCGCGCACGGCCGGCGACGCGTACGCCTTCCTGATCCTCCGCCCCGAACGCATTCAGGCCTGGCGCGAGCTGAACGAGCTGCCGGGCCGCGCCGTCATGCGTGACGGTGACTGGCTGGCATGATCGCTTGACCCTGACACAAGGGGAGACCCCATCATCGTGGCGGGAGGTAATCATGACCGAGATTCGACTGCGGGATGTGCCGGAACAGCACGTCGTGAGCGAGACCAGAAGCGTCACCCAGGCCGAGCTGCTCGACTGGCTGCCGGGCGCGATGGCCCGGGTGGCGGAACGCGCGCGGGAGGCGGGCGGTCTGCTCGGCACCACGGACTGGCCGTTCCTGGAGCGGCCGGGCCCGGACGAACCACTGCTGATGGCCATCTACGAGGGCAATCCGAACGAGGGGCCGACGCCGGTCGAGGTGTGCGCCACGGTGCCGTCCGGTGGTGACCGGACGATTCCGGCCCACCGTGAGGCGTACGCGCGGGTGACCAAGGCCCTCGTCACGTCGGGTGAGCTGGGCGGCGTGTACGAGGCGGTCGAGAAGTGGATCTCCGACAACGGGCTGGCCGTCGCCCGGGCGCCGCGGGAGACCTACTGGATCGATTTCGGGGCCGCCGCCGGCTCCGACGAGGTGTTCGACGTCGCGTTCCCGGTGAGCTGATGCCGGGCGGGCCCGGGTTGCTGACGATCGGCGAGTTCGCCCGCCGGTCCGGCCTGTCGATCCGGGCTCTCCGGCTGTACGACCGGATCGGCCTGCTGCGCCCGGCCGAGGTGGTGGACGGCACCGGCTATCGGCGGTACGCGAGCCGCCAGCTGTACGCCGGCCGTCTGATCGCGTTGCTGCGCCGCCTCGACATGCCGCTGACCGAGATCACCGAGATCGTCGACGCGCCGGGGCCGCGGGCGGCCGAACGCCTGGCCGGCTACTGGACCGCGGTGGAACGCCGCCTGGCCGCGCAGCGGGAACTCGCCGACCGCCTGGTCCGTAACCTGTCCGCCGAGACCCCGGCGCCGCCCGAGGGCTCGTGGCCGGTGGCCGTCCGCGAGGTCGCCGAGCAGCATGTCGTCACCGAGATGCGCTACGTCACGTCGGCCGAGCTGGTCTGGATCCGTGAGGCCACCGCCCGCCTGACCGCCCTGGCCGACCGGGCCGGGGGAGCGGCCGGCCCGCGGTTCGTGGTGTTCCACGGCCCGGTCGGCGAGGACGACGACGGCCCGGTCGAGGTGTGCCTGCCGGTGCGTCCCGACGCGGCCGGGCGCAGCGAGCCGGCCCACCGGGAGGCGTACATCCCGGTGATCAAGGGCCATTTCGAGGCGCCGCAGATCCTGTCCGTCTACGACTCGGTCCGGCGCTGGGTCCGTGACCGCGGGCATGCCGTCGCCGCCCCGCCGCGCGAGGTGTACCGCTACGACACCGACGTCGACACGGCCGCGCCGAGCGACCTGATCTGCGACGTGGCCCTACCGTTCCGCTGACGCGGACGCCACCGCGGTGAGGGCGTCGGCCGCGTCGACGGGGTAGAGCGCCCACCGCCGAGCGTTGCGGGCCCGGGCCAGGAACGCGGGCACCCGCTTGGGCGTCACCGACTGGAACCACAGGGCGCCGCTCGCCCCGTCCTCGAGGAAGCCGTGGTAGGCGTCGGCGGCCGGTGGCTCGTACCCCTCGATCTCGGTCTGGGCCGGCGGTACCGGGAAGACCGTGACCACCGCGCCGGCCGGGATGGCCGCCCGCACCGCGGTCGCGTCACCGCCGGCCGGGATCAGCGCCCACCGCCGCGCCACCACATCCACGGCCTCCAGCACCGCGAGGTCGGCGTTCCGCTCGGCGGCCAGCCGCCCGGCCTTCGCCCAGAACTCGTCGTCCGCCACCGGAAGGTGATCGGTGGCCGCGGCGGCGATCGGCGCGAGAAGCGGGGTGGTCCGGGCGGTCCGTTCCCCGCCGAGCTCGCCGAGCCGGAGGGCCACACCGGACGTCGCGACCTCCCGGCGTACCTGATCGCGGATCTGCCACACCCCGAGGAACAGCATTCCCAGCGCGGCCAGCCGCAGCACGGTCCGCACCGCGAACCACCCGAACATCGTGGCCAGCTCGTCGGCCGTGGTCCCGGTCGTGGAGATGCCCGGGGTCATGTAGAACCCCGCCCCGAGCAGCAGACCCCACGCGACGACGGCCCAGTGCACGGTCGCGCCGCCGGTGAAGTCACCGATCCGGCGGAGCATCTCCCGGGTCTGGTGCCGCCACCAGAAGTACGCGCCGAGGTAGGCGATCACCAGCAGGACGTAGAGCACGTCGAACGGGCCCGCGTTGTCGATGACGAACACCACCAGCGCCGACACGGTGGTGGTTCCGCCGTTTCGCAGGTAGGCCCACAGCCCCACCTGCGTGGCCAGCAGAATCACTCCGAGCAGGCCGGACGCCGCGATGGCCACCAGCACGCCGACGGTCTGGGTCTCCCAGGAGCGAGGCGGCCGGGCGGCCCGGGACACGGCTTCGGAGGTTGTCGTCACCGCGGCAATCTACTATGGACGCCGGGCGTGGTGAGGAAGAAGGTCCGCACGTCCTCGGCGAGCAACTCCGGCACCTCCATCGCGGCGAAGTGGCCGCCCCGCTCGAACTCCGACCAGTGCCTGATGTCGTAGAGCCGCTCGGCCAGCGGCCGCACCGACTGCGTGATGTCGTACGGCAGCACCGCCACGCCGACCGGCACGGGGCACGCCGCCGCCCCACGTGGGGTTTCGCGGGTCAGCCGGGCCGAGGACGCCGCGGTGGCGGTCAGCCAGTACAGCGAGACGTCGGTGAGCATCCGATCGTCGCTGATCGGCGAGCGCGGGTCGGTCCACGCCGCGAAGCGCTCGGCGATCCAGGCCAGCTGGCCGACCGGCGAGTCGGTCAGCGCGTACCCGATGGTCTGCGGGGTGGTGGCCTGCAGGACCTGGTAGGCGGGGCGGTTGGCGATCAGCTGCCGGACCTTGTCCAGCCGCGCCTCGTCGGCCTCGGACAGGGCGACGCCGGCGACCGGCCGGGTCGGCAGGTAGTTGACGTGGACCCCGGCGACCTGGCCGGGGGCGACGGCGCCGAGCGAGGTGGAGATCCCCGCGCCGAAATCGCCGCCCTGGGCGCCGTAACGCCGGTAGCCCAGCCGTCGCATCAGCTCAGCCCAGGCCCGGGCGACGCGGACGATGTCCCAGCCGCGCTCGTGGGTCGGCCCGGAGAAACCGAACCCGGGGATGGACGGGATGACCAGGTGGAAGTCGCGCGACAGCGGCTCGATGACGTCGAGGAACTCCAGGAACGAGCCGGGCCAGCCGTGGGTGAGGACGAGCGCGAGCGCGTCGGGGTCGGCCGACCGTACGTGGACGAAATGGATGTTCTGGCCGTCGATCTCGGTGCTGAAGTGGGGGAGCCGGTTGAGCCGGGCCTCGTGCTCACGCCAGTCGTGGCCGGTTCGCCAGTGGTCGGCCAGCTCCTGGAGCCGCGCCAGCGGGAAGCCGTAGTCCCAGCCCGCGCCGGCGACCTCGTTGGGCCAGCGGGTGCGGGCCAACCGGTCGGCCAGGTCGTCGAGGTCGGCTTGCGGGATGTCGATCCGGAACGGCGTGATCATGGCTTCTCCCCGAGTGAATCATTGGTTGCCCTAACGTTAGTCGCACGAACGTTTATCCGGTCAACGTTTGGTTAGGCTGATCACATGGAGAACTGGGAGAGGCTGCCCAGCTGGCTGCTCACGCAACTGGCCGGTCACGCGCATCGGCTGGTGACCGAGGGGTTCTCGTCGGTGAACGCCCGCGGCTACCACTACCGGGTGCTGGCGACGCTGGAGCAGCACGGCCCGGCCAGTCAGGCCGAGCTCGGCCGGCGGAGCGGCATCCACCTCAGTGACATGGTCGCCACGGTCAACGCGCTGGCCGAGGCCGGCCTCGTCGAACGGGCCACCGACCCGGCCGACCGGCGCCGCAACATCGTCTCGCCGACCGCCACCGGCCGGCGGCAGCTCCGGCGACTGGAGAAACGGCTGGCCGAGACCCAGGCCGAGCTCCTGGCGCCGCTGTCCGCCGAGGAGGGCCGGCAGCTGACCGACCTGCTGTCCAAGCTGCTCGACCACCACAAGGAAGGGTGACCACGCACGCCGGTGGAGCGAAGCGACCCTCGGCGGGAGCGACGGTCTGCACCACCCACCCGGCTACGACCTGGTTCTAGGTACGGAGCCCGCGGTCGACGAAGCCGATGATCCACTCGAAGCTCTCGTCGACGTCGTTGTCGAGCTGGAAGCCGCCGGCCACCTCGAGCAACGCGAAGCCGTGGAACAGCGTGCGCAGCAGGCGCATCCGATGGACCGCGCCGCCCGGCTCGAGCCGATAGCCGGCCAGCGCCGCCGCCAGCGAGTCGAACACCCGCGCCCCCGCGGCCGGATCGTCCGGCGGGACCGTCGTGGCCGCATACCGCCCCGGATGTTCGACCACGTAGGCCCGGATCGTGCGCGCGGCGGCGGCCAGCGCCTCCCGGCCCGCGCGGCCCTGGAGCGCGTCGCGCAGAGCGTCGCCCAGCTCGGTCAGGGCCAGCGTGGCGACCCGGCGGGTGATGTCGGCCTGGCCACCGACGTGTTTGTAGAGCGACGGCGCGCGGACGCCGACCCGCTCGGCCACCGAGCCCATCGTCACGTTGGCCAGGCCCACCTCGTCGGCCAGGACGGCGGCGGCCGCGACCACGGCCGCCCGGTCGAGGCCGGCTCTAGGCACGGGCGTACGCCTTGAGGAACGGCAGCAGCAGGGCGACGGTCTCGTCCGGGTACTGGGTGTGCGGGTAGTGGCCGGCGCCCTCGATGATCGCGAGCTGTCCGACGCCGGACGGCAGGGCCGCGACGATCGCCTCGCCCTCGGCGCGCGGGTCGGCCCAGTCGGGGTCGAGCGAACCCTCGACGATCAGGGCCGGGCAGCGAACATTGCCGAGCTGGGCGCCGGCGTCGGTGGCCGGGGTCTGGCCCATCCGCTGGAGGACCTTCATCCGGCCCGGCTCGCCGAGCATGGCCGCGTTGTCGCGCAGCTGGTCGGACCAGTCGGCCGGCTTGCGGCCCGGGTAGGCGACGTCGAAGTAGCGGTGCCACCACTTGACGCTGCCGAGGACGCCGGTCAGCACCAGCCGGAGCATGCCGGCCCGGTAGGTCTTGGCCCGCAGGTCGCCCAGGTTGATCGCCTGCTTGCGGGTGAACGGGGCCAGCTCGACGATGCCTTCGATCAGCTCGGGGGCCTGCGCCGCGGCGATGGTGACGGCGCCGCCGGAGATCGAGTGACCCACCAGCACGGCCGGGCCGCCGAGGTGTCGCACCACCGCGAGCAGGTCGCCGGCGATGTCGGTGCGGGTGTAGGACGGCCACCCGACGCTCGACTCGCCGCAGCCGCGCACGTCGACGTTGGCGACGCGGTAACCGGCGGCGACCAGCTGGGGCACGACGAAGCGGTAGGCGTTGCGGCTGTCACCCATGCCGTGCGCGAGCACGACGAGCGGGCCTTCGCCGCTGACCTCGTACGCGATGGTGCCGCCGTTGATCGGGAGGAACTGGCTACTGTTCATAGCCTAAAGCTAATGCCATTAGCCAGCGGTGTCAACCGCCCCAGAGCAAGATCAAAAAATTGATGTCGTGCCTGGGTGGGTGGCTCAGACCGCAGCTCCCGCCGAGGCCGGGCGCGCGGCTCCAAGGCCGCGGGGCGGCCAGAACAGAGCCGCGCACCCTTCATTCTGGGTGAGTGGTCACCCTTCAAGAAAGAAGAGCGGCCGGGATGGTGAGGGTGCCGACCCGGATCGCATCGGTGAGCACCTCGGCCGCGCCGACCGTGGCGCCGGGCAGGACCACCGAGCGGGTCACCGTGCCGTGCACCGTGGCGTCGGCGCCGATCACCGCGGACGTGCAGGTTCCGGACACCGAGGCGCTGGGGGCGATCAGGTTGCGGTGGCCGGCGGCGTGCAGGTTGGCCGCCAGGTAGAGCGGGGGCGTGCCGGTGTCCAGGTAGGTGCCCTCGAACGGGATCAGCTCGAGCTCACCGGCGGCCTCGGCCGGGCGCCAGACGTCGCGGACCAGGCCGGCCGGCGACGGAACCAGGTCGCGGACCCGGGACCAGGGCAGCAGCGAGAAGCCGGCGAAGCGGTGGTTGCTGAAGCCGCCCGATTCGCCGTCGGGGAGCGGCCGGACCAGCATCCGGACCGACGAGCCGGACCAGCCGTCGAGCAGCGCCGCGATGTCCTTGCCGGGGGGACGGGACGGGTCGGACAGGTAGGCGTCCGCGTTGCCGACCAGCACGCCGCGGCCGTCGATCCAGTCGCGCAGCTCGGCCACGCCGCCCGAGGTGCCCAGCGGGCCGTCCGGCTCGACCGACAGATGAGCTCGGGCGCCGACGTGGGCGACGACCTGACCGGCCAGATAGGAGGCGTTCACCGCGACCGCGGCGACACCGGAGGCGGAGACCCGGGCCAGCGCCCGGTCGAGCAGGGGCACGTTGCCGACCGGACACAGCGCCTTCGGCAGGTGGGTGGTGAGCGGGCGGAGTCGTTGCCCCTCGCCGGCGGCCAGGATCACCGCGCAGACGGCGGCGGTCACCAGTCCACCCCGGCGCTGTCGGCCGGATCGCGGCCGGCCGACGGGCCGATGCCGTACACGCCCAGCAGCAGTTCGGTGTTCGGCGTGAGCCGGGGCAGTTCGCCGACCGGCCACCAGCGGGCCTCGAACACCTCGCCACCGTCCACCTTGAACACGGCGTCGTCCGGCGCCGTGCCGAAGAAGACCAGGTCGATCCAGCCCAGCGCGTGCACGATCGCGTTCGGTTGGCCCGGCGTCAGCGCGGACGGGTCGAGCCGCAGCCCGGACTCCTCGAACAGCTCACGCGCGGCGCCGACGGCCGGTTGCTCATGCTTCTTGAGCAGGCCGGCGGGCAGGCCCCAGCCCCGGCCCGGTGGCTGGAGGAGCAGCAGAATGCGGTCTTGCCCCGGGGACCGGATCACGTTCACCGCCCCGACCAGGTATTTCGGGCCGGCCAGGCGGACCAGGAAGCGGCGGGCGCGACCGGGCAGCTGGTAGAAGGCGCGGTAGCCGTAGCCACGCAGCCGCCGGGGGATCTTCACGTTGGCCAGGCTATCGGGCGGCCGGACGAATCAGTCCGGGTGGTCGACGAGCGTGATGAGCTGCTCGACCACCATGTCGGGGTCGAGGGTGCGCTCGAAGACCGCCACCAGCATGGTCTCGAGGTCGGGGTAGCCGAGGTCGTCGGCCAGCCGGCGCAGCGGCACCTCGCTGGCCAGGCCGCGGTCGTGCTTGCGCAGCGTGAGCCCGATGGTGGCGCGGCCGAGGCGCATCTTGTCGGCGATGCTGATGCCGGGCTCGTTGTCCTCGGCGAAGTACTTGTTGATCTGCATCTGGGCCTGGCTCGACTTGACGAACCCGAGCCATTCCTTGCGGGGGCCGCGCGGCGCGTTGGGCTCGGCGTCCACGTGACCGTCGGTCTCGGTGAAGATCTCGACGACGTCGCCGTCGTGCAACTGCGAGCTGAGCGGGGCGAGACGACCGTTGATGGTCGCGGCCAGACACTGCTCACCCTTCTCGGGGCTCAGTTCATAGGCCAGATCGACCGGCGTGGAGGCGGCCGGCAGCTCGACCGTGTTGCCGTGCGCGAAGATCTGGATCTGCCCCTCGGACAGGTCGCACCGCAGCGACGCCAGGAACTGCAGCGGGTCGGTGGTGTCCTGTTCCCAGTCGAGCACCCGCTTGAGCCAGGTGAGCTGGTCGGTGCCGGGGATCGCGTCGGTGCCGAAGGACGACTTGGGGTAGCGGTAGCCGGCGGCCACCCCGTATTCCGCGCAGCGGTGCATCGACTGGGTGCGGATCAGCACCTCGACCAGCTTGCCGTCGGGCCCGGTGACCGTGGTGTGCAGCGACCGGTAGAGGTTGTTCTTGGGTGAGGCGATGAAGTCCTTGAACCGGCCGGCGACCGGGCGCCACTGGCCGTGGATCGCGCCGAGCGCGGCGTAGCAGTCGGTGTCGGGGCCGTCGACCACGACCGCGATGCGCGGCAGGTCGAGGGGAACCGCGTGACCGCCGGCGACGGTGTCCTTCCAGATCGAGTAGTAGTGCCGGGGCCGCCAGTGCACGTCGGCGGTGACCCGCTGGCGGCGCAACGAGGTGCGCGCCTTGCCGATCACGTTGTGCAGGTATTCGGACCAGCCGGGGCGGTTGTTCACGTGTTCCTCGATGCGCGCGTACGCATCGGGCTCGAGGTGGAACAGCACCACGTCGTCGAGGTCGCGCTTGAGGGCCTGGATGCCGAGCCGGTCGCAGAGCGGCACGAGCACGTCGAGCGTGGCGGTGGCGATGCGGGCGCGCGAGGCGGGGGAGCGGACACCCAGCGTGCGCATGTTGTGCAGCCGGTCGGCCAGCTTGATCACCAGCACCCGGACGTCCTTGCCGGCCGCGACGATCATCTTGCGGATCGTCTCGGCCTCGGCCGCCTTGCCGTAGAACGCCTTGTCGAACTTGGTCACGCCGTCGACCAGGTGGGCCACCTCGGGGCCGAAGTCGCCGGTCAGCGCCTCGAGCGTGTAGCTGGTGTCTTCCACGGTGTCGTGCAGCAGCGCCGCGACCAGCGTGGTGGTGTCCATGCCGAGCTCGGCGCAGATCTGCGCGACGGCGAGCGGATGGGTGATGTACGGCTCGCCGCTCTTGCGCATCTGACCGCGGTGCATGTTCTCGGCGATGTTGAAGCCGCGTCGCAACACGCCGGCGTCGGCCGACGGATGGATGGTGCGGTGGGTTCGGGTCAGCTTGGTGACCGGGTCGTCATCGCTGCCTCCCTGAAAACTCAGAAAGGAGCGGAGCCGCTGTGAGAGCGTTGTCTCTCGGGGCGCGGAACTGTGCCCGCGGCTGAGCGCGGCGCCGTGGCCGGCGTCGACGTCCACCCGGACACCTCCTCACCCCTCGCGGCCACCCCGGCGAGCCTGCGCGCGCGCCGAGACCACCACGGACCGACCAAACCGGTCGGTAACCCCGTGTTGTCCTACAGCCTAAGCGAGCGAGCGTCGTCCGAACGGTCAGTTACCGATGAGCGAACGGATGAGTCTCGTGACCCAACCGCGGCCTCGGCCCTGGTGAGAAGGCTAGTGAAACGCGCGGCGCCACGAGCCGGTGACACCCAGTCGCCGGAAGTCTCCACCAATCGGGTGTCGGGTTTCTCGAGCCACGTGAGAATCCGCTCGGTCTCCTCCGCCGTGGCCGCCGGAACCGGTCCCGGTCCGGGTAGGACCGTCTCGGCCGTCTGCAGGGCGACATCGAGCGTGGGGCGCGGGTGTTGCCGGGGCGGCGAGGAGGCCGCCGCGGCCAGCCGGCCATGGCGGACCACCACGATCTCCCAGCCGCCGACCGCGTCGCGGCGGGCCGCCACCAGCTCGGAGAGCCTGGTCAGGGCGCCCAGCCGCTGCATCCGCACGGTGGCCCGGAGCACCGCGATCAGCCGGGACCGGACGACCGCCGCCTCCTCATAACGCTCCCGGTCGGAGAACTGGTCGATGCGGGCCATCAGGGCGTCGACGATCGGCCGCGGGTCGCCCACGGTGGCCGTCCGGAACGGAACCGCGGCGCGTTGGGCGTACTCCTCGGTGGAGATCTCGTGCTCGCAGGGCGCCGGGCATCTCCCCAGCTCGGCCAGCGCGCAGGCCGGCGTCTTGGTCTTGGTCGAGAGTTTGTGGGTGCACTGCCGGAGCGGGACCGCGTCGTGGAAGCCGGCCGCGGCCAGCTCGGCCGTGCGGCGCGACGAGAACGGGCCGAGGTAGGACGCGCCGTCGTCGGCCAGCGCCCGGACCACCGAGAGTCTCGGGTACGCCTCCTGGGTGAGCTTGAGCCAGACCACCCGATCGGGATGCTTGGACCGGCGGTTGTACGGCGGGGAGTGGGCCGCGATCAGGCGTAACTCGCGTACCTCAGCCTCCAGCGGGTGGGCGCACTCGACCGCCTCGACCCGCACCGCCGCGGCCAGCATCTCGGAGATGCGCGCCCGCTTCTCACTCGCCGTGAAATAGGACCGGACCCGCTTGCCGATGTCGTTGGACGTGCCGACGTAGAGGGGGCGACCATCTTGAGCTCGGAAGATGTAGACGCCGGGGACATGCGGCAGACCGTCGGCCAGGTGCCGTTGCCGGCGCTGCTCGGGGCTGACCGCCTTGGCGAACTCGACCGCGTCGCCCAACGTGTAGACCCGGTAGCTGCCCAGGCGCTCGATCAGCCCGTGGAGCACGTCGACCGTGGCCTTGGCGTCGTCGAGCGCGCGGTGGGTCGGCTCGACCCGGGCCCGGAAGAACCGGGCCAGCGTGGCCAGCTTGCGGTTGGGCACCTCGTCACGGGTCAGCGCCCGGCGGGCCACCGCGGCCGTGTCGAGCACCCTGACCTGGGGCCACTGGTAACCGTGGCGGGCGCAGGCGGCCTTCAGGAAGCCCACGTCATAGGGCGCGTTGTGGGCCACCAGCACCGTGCCGCGGAGGAACTCGAGCAGGCTGGGCAGCACGGTCTCGATCGACGGGGCCGGGGCCAGCATCGCCTCGGTGATGCCGGTCAGCACGGTGATGAACGGTGGCAGCCGCTCACCCGGGTTGACCAGGGTGCCGAAGACCCCCAGCTCTTCGCCGCCGCGCACCTTGACCGCCCCGATCTCGGTGATGCCGCCGCCGTCCGGAGCGCCGCCCGTGGTCTCCAGATCGAGCACGGTGAAGGTGGTGTCGGCCAGGGACAGCGCGGCCGGATCGACCGAGCCGTCGGCGGACAGGAGCGTGTCCAGAGTGCCCTGGACGTATGCCGGTTGTGCCACGGCGGGGAGATTAGGACATGGGTACGACAATTCCCGGCCGCGCGCCCGAAAAGATCACTTCACGGATTGGGCGGTTGCCTTCCACAGGGTGGGAGAATGAATTCATGTCCGCGCTCGAGCCGTTCTCCGACACCCCCGCCGAGGGGTCCGCGGACGCGGCCGAGCCGACCCTGCCCGAGCCCGTCCGCCAGCGGGTGACCGCCCTCGCGGCCGCCGCGATCCCCGCCCTCTCGGCCGACGAGGTTCCGGTCGTGCTACGGAAGGTCGCCCGGTTCGCCCCGAATCGTCGCGCTCGTCTCGGCGGTCAGGCGATCGCCGCCCAGCTCACCGCCGACCCGCTCTTCCGCCAGCGGATCGGCCGCCGGGTCGCCGACGATTCCGGCGATCTGGGCGCGGCCGTCGCCGCCGGCCTGTCCCCGGCCGCCGCCGACCCGGTCGAGGTCGCCGCGATCGCCTATCTCTGCCGGCCCGACGGCTGGCGTGAGCTGGTCGCCGAGGCCGGCGAGGCGGTCCGCGCCGATGTCGACAGCGCCGCGGTGATCAGCCAGATCCGCGACGCCGAGCAGCGGGCCGCCCGCGCCGACCACGACCGGGCGGTCGCCAAGGTCGAGGCCGACAAGCTGCGCGACGAGCTGGCCCGGGTCCGCGAAGAGCTCGGCCAGCTGCGCGAGGAACACCGGGCCACGGCGAAATCGCTGCGTGAGGCCCTGGTGGCCCAGAAACGGGCGAGTGACCTGCTGGCCACCGAGAAGGGTCGCGCGACGCAGGCCAAGGCCGAACACGAGACCGAGGTACGCCGGCTGCGCGCCAAACTGGCCGACGCCGAGGCCATCGCCGCCACCGGCAAGGCGGCGGCCAAGGAGGCGCGGTCGGCCGACGACACCCGGCTCTGGCTGCTGCTCGAGACGATCGGCCAGGCCGCCTCCGGGCTGCGCCGCGAGCTTGCCCTCGGCCCGTCCGACCGGCTCCCGGCCGACTACGTCGCCGACACCGCGGCCGAGCGTCCCGGTCAGCCCGAGCGCTCCCGGGCCCGCGCCCAGGACACCGACGACCCGGCCCGCCTCGATCAGCTGCTCGCCCTGCCCCGGGCCCACCTGATCGTCGACGGGTACAACGTCACCAAGCGCGGCTTCGCCGAGATGTCCCTGGAACAGCAGCGCAAACGCCTGATCACCGGGCTCGGCGGCATCGCCGCGCAGACCGGCGACGAGGTGACCGTGGTCTTCGACGGCGCCGAGCGGGTCCACGGGCTGCCGCCGGCGCCGCGCAACGTCCGGGTGCTCTTCTCGAAGAAGGGCGAGACCGCCGACGAGCTGATCCGGCGGCTGGCCCGCGCCGAGCCCGACGGCCGGCCGGTGGTGGTGGTCTCGTCCGACCGCGAGGTGGCCGACGGGGTCCGTCGCCACGGTGCGTATCCGATGGGCGCCGACAGCCTCATCCGCCGGCTCTCGCGCAGCTGACGTTTTTGTCGTACCCCCTCCGTAGCGTGATGGGTGTGGCGGTCACCCGTCACGACTTCGCATGGAGGAGGAGCCATGATCATCGACTGCGGGCGTTGCGCCGAGCGGGCCGATGAGTGCAGCGGTTGCCTGGTCCGGGTGCTCGCCGAAACCCCCGAGGAGATCACCGACCTGACGCCCAGCGAGATGCGGGCCATCGAGGTCTTCGAGCTGGCCGGCTTCGACGTGGAGTTACTGTCGACGCCGGAACCTCCCGTCGTGGTGCCCTTCCGGCGCGACGTGGCCTGACGGGTAGGGTCGCCGCGTGACAGTGCGGGGCTGGGCTCTTATGGCGTTCGGCGTGCTGGTCGTGGCCGGTGTGGTGCTCGCCGCGGTGCTGATCCCGTGGCACCGGCCGCCGGCGCCGCGGGCCGACCAGCTCAGCGCGCTCGGCGAGTTCGACCAGAGCCAGGTCGACAAGGCCGAGGCGTTCCACCGGGCGCTGCGGCCGGGGTCGTACGGGTCGATGCTGATCGGTCTGGTCGTCGCGCTGGTGCTCGGCCTGACCCCGCTCGGCGCGGGCCTGGTCACCCTGGCCGGGCGCCCGTTCGGTGGCCACTGGGTCGCCCGGGCGCTGCTCGGCGGCCTGCTCATCGTGCTGGTCTCCGAGGTGGTCACGCTGCCGTTCGCGGCCTGGCGGCACACCATCGTGGTGCGTTACGGCATCTCCACCCAGAGCTGGGGCCCCTGGGCCGTCGACCTGGTCAAGGGCTGGGCGGTCGGCGCGGTGATCGGCGGGGTGGCGTTGCTCGGCTTCTTCGCCGTGGTCCGGCTCGCGCCGCGCTGGTGGTGGGCGTGGGGCGCGGCGGGCGCGGCGATCCTGGTGATCCTGCTGTCGTTCGTGCTGCCGGTGCTGGTCGAGCCGGTGTTCAACAAGTTCACGCCGATGGCCGCCGGGCCGTTACGCACCGACCTGATGCGGCTGGCCGACCGGGACGGCGTACCCGTCAAGGATGTTCTGGTCGCCGACGCCTCCCGCCGCACGCGGGCGGTGAACGCCTACGTCTCGGGGTTCGGGCCGACCCGGCGGATCGTCGTCTACGACACCATGCTGACCGAGGCGACGCCGGCCGAGGTGGTCTCGGTGACCGCCCACGAGCTGGGCCACGCCAAGGCGCAGGACGTGCTGATCGGCACGCTGCTCGGGGCGCTCGGCACGGCCGCCGCGGTCATCGGCCTCTACCTGCTGGGCTTCTGGAGCGCTCTGTTGCGTACGGCCGGGGTCGACTCGATCGCCGAACCCCGCGCCCTCGGCCTGCTGGTCGCGATCGCCGCCGTGGCCGGCCTGGTGGCCACGCCGGCACAGTCCTTCGTCACCCGCCAGATCGAGGCGCGGGCCGACGACCACGCGCTCGAGCTGACCCAAGATCCGGCCACCTTCGAGTCGATGCAGCGCAAGCTCGGCTCGGTCAACCTCGCCGAACCCGACCCGCCGGCGTGGGAACAGGTCCTGTTCGCGTCCCACCCGTCCACCGTGGAGCGGATGGCCGCCGCCCGCGCCTGGGCCCGCGGGGAGCGCTGATGGCCCGCACGCTGCTGATCACCAACGACTTCCCGCCCCGGCCCGGCGGCATCCAGCAGTTCATCCACAACCTGGCCGTGCGGCAGCCGGCCGGCTCGGTGGTGGTCTACGCCTCGACCTGGAAGGGGGCGGCCGAGTTCGACGCCGAGCAGCCGTTCGAGGTGATCCGTGAGGACACCGGCATGCTGCTGCCGACGCCCGCGGTCGCCCGCCGGGCCGCCGAGATCGCCCGCACCCGCGACTGCGACCGGGTCTGGTTCGGCGCGGCCGCCCCGCTCGGCCTGCTCGCCGCCGGTCTGCGCCGCGACGCCGGGATCGAGCGGGCGGTGGCGATCACCCACGGGCACGAGATCGGCTGGGCCGCGCTGCCCGGCGCCCGCCACCTGCTGCGGCGCATCGCCCGCGGCAACGACGTGGTCACCTACCTCACCGACTATCAGCGGGTCCGCCTCGGCCGGGCGCTCCACGGCCTGACCGACCTCCAGCGTCTGGCCCCCGGCGTCGACGCCGACACCTTCCATCCCGGCGTCGACGGGTCGGCCATGCGAGCCAAGTACGGCCTGTCCGACCGGCCGGTCGTGGTCTGCGTCTCCCGGCTGGTCCCGCGCAAGGGTCAAGACATGCTGATCCGCGCGCTGCCCGAGATCCGTCGCCGGGCGCCGGGCGCGGCGCTGCTGCTGGGCGGCGGCGGGCCGTACCGCGCCAAGCTGGAACGCCTGGCCCGCGACACCGCGATGGCCAAGCACGTGGTGTTCACCGGCTCGGTGCCGTGGCCGGCGCTGCCCGAGCTGTACGCGGCCGGCGACGTCTACGCGATGCCGTGCCGCACCCGGGCCGGCGGGTTCGACGTCGAGGGCCTCGGCATCGTCTATCTGGAGGCGTCGGCCACCGGGCTGCCGGTGGTGGCCGGCGACTCGGGCGGCGCGCCCGACGCGGTGATCGAGGGCGAGACCGGGCACGTGGTGGGTGGCCGAGACGTGCCGGCCATCGCCGGCCGGGTCGCCGAGCTGCTGGCCGACCCGATCAAGGCCAAGGCGATGGGTACGGCCGGACGCTCCTGGGTGGAGCGGGAGTGGCGGTGGGAACGGCAGGCCGACCGGCTCCGTCACCTCCTCACGTGAATCGTTCACTCTTCGCACGTGAATAGACACGGAGCGTCGTCGAGGCGTATCAAGGCGTCATGCAGCCCGACGAGGACGACGAATCGGAACTCGCCCTGCCCTACTGGCTGACCAGCACCTCCGAGGCGGCCACCACCGGCTTCCGGGCCATGCTGCGGCGGCTGCCCAAGCTGCTGCTCGCGGCCGGGCGCATCGCCTGGGAGGCCAGCCCGCGCACCACGACGGCCGTGGTCGTGCTCCAGGCGCTGTCCGGTGTGGTCAGCGCGATCGGGCTGATCAGCGTCGTCGGCGTCTTCGACGGCCTCCTCCGGGACGGCGCGACCCCCGAGCGGGTACGCGCGGCCGCTCCCTCCCTCGTGCTGCTGGTCGCGGCGGTGGCCGTACGCGGAATCCTCACCTCCGCGGCCGCGAGCGCCAACGGCCGGCTCGCCCCCAAGGTCTTCCAGGCGGCCGAGATGCGCCTGCTCACCGTGACGACGCAGGTGGAGCTGACCACGTTCGACGACCCGGAGTGGCGGGACGCCATGCAGCGCGCCCGCGACCGGGGGATCAGCGCCGCCGAACAGGTCGTCAACCAGGCGATCGAGGTGCTCAACAACGTGATCGGGCTGATCGCCGCCGGTGGTGTCCTCGCCGCCCTGCACCCGGCCCTGCTGCCGTTGCTGATCCTCGCCGTGCTGCCGGTGGCCTGGGCGTCGGCCCGCGGCGCCCGGCTGCGGCACCAGAGCCTGCTCAAGATGATCGCCATGTGGCGCCGCCAGCACATGCTGGCGCACCTGCTCGCCGCCCGCGAACCGGCGCCCGAACTGCGCGCGTTCACCCTGCGCGGCTTCCTGCTGGACGAGGTGCGGCGGCTGCTCGCGATGGCCACGAAGCGGGAGATCGCCCTGTCCGACACGGTCGTGCGCACCACGCTGGTCGGGAGCGTGCTGAGCGGCTTGATCACCGGCCTCACCTACGGCGTGCTGCTGTGGCTGCTGTGGACCGGCGAGATGGCGCTGGCGGCGGGCGGCGCGGCCGCGTACGCGATCAATGTGGGCATCGGCAAGCTCTCCGAGCTGGCGTACTCGGCCAACCGGGTGTTCGAGCAGGGGTTGTACTTCGCCGACTTCGAGGGCTTCTGCGAGATGTCGCGGGCCCGCGCCGAGCAGCCGCCCGTCCCCGGTTCCCCCTCGCCCGGCCTCGACGAGATCAGCCTCGCCAACGTGACCTTCACCTACCCCGACGCGGAGCGGCCGGCGATCCAAGACATCTCCCTCACGGTACGGAGGGGAGAGATCATCGCCCTCGTCGGCGAGAACGGGTCCGGCAAGAGCACCCTCGCGGCCGTGATGGCCGGACTGTACCGGCCGGAATCCGGCATCGTCCGATGGGACGGCGCCGACCTCCGGGCCTTCTCGCCCGAAACCATCCGCGACCGGGTGGCCGTGGTGATGCAGGAGCCGACCCGGTGGCCCTTCTCCGCACGCCAGAACATCACCATCGGCCGCCACGACCGCGCCACCGACCACGACCTGGTGCAGGTCGCGGCCCAGGCCGGCGACGCCCACGACTTCGTGATGGAGCTGGCCCGGCAGTACGACACGCTGCTGTCGCGGCACTTCACCGGGGGAGCGGACCTGTCCGGCGGCCAGTGGCAACGCCTGGCCGTGAGCCGCGCCTTCTACCGCGACGCGCCGCTGCTGATCTGCGACGAGCCGACCGCCAACCTGGACGCCCGGGCCGAACACGCGGTGTACCTGCGCCTCCGCGAACTGGCCGCCGGCCGCACGGTCATCCTGATCACCCACCGCATGGCCAGCGTCCGCGAGGCCGACCGCATCTTCGTCCTCGACCACGGCGCGGTGGTCGAAGAAGGTGATCACTCGTCGCTGATGTCCCGTGGCGGCATCTACGCCCAGATGTTCACCCTCCAGGCGAGCGCCTACCAG
This sequence comes from Actinoplanes sp. NPDC051470, assembly GCF_040682035.1. Classification (NCBI taxonomy): domain Bacteria; kingdom Bacillati; phylum Actinomycetota; class Actinomycetes; order Micromonosporales; family Micromonosporaceae; genus Actinoplanes; species Actinoplanes sp. NPDC051470. The sequence continues at coordinate 277,340 of NZ_JBFBAA010000003.1, read as the reverse complement.
AACGCCTGATTCCCCTCCGCCGGGTTTGCTCCCTTGCCCTGGGTCTCCTTCGCTGGACGCTGTCTTGCCGGGTCTCCTTCGCCGGACGCACGCTTGCCAGGTCTCCTTCGCCTGATCCCCCTTGCCGGTGGGATTGGTGGGTGGGATCACCTGGTCGGTTCGGCTTGCGGCGTGCCACAGTCGGGACATGACGGTCGGGCTGGTCGTGGTTGCCGTCGCGCTGGTGGGTGCGACGGTGATCGGTCTGTGGCGGCGCGCGTCGGATGGGCGCCTCCGGGCGGCCCCTTCTGGCCGCGCCGCATCTTTCGCCGCGCCTTCGCTCAGCGCTGATTCTTCGATCGCGCCTTCTTCTGGCTCTTCTTCCCTCGCTGGGCCCTCGCCCGGTGCCTCCCACTCCGGCGCCTTCTCGCCCGGCGTCTCCTCTTCCGGCGCCTCCTCGCCCGGATTGTCCCCTTCCGGCGTCTCTTCGCCCGCCCTCTCCCCTTCCGGTGCGGCCGAGTCCGGCGCTTCTGATTCCGGCGGCGCCTCTTCCGGCGCTGTCGATGACGACGCTTCCGCGGCCGGGATTTCGCCGGCGTTGCTCGAGGCGCTTGGCGTCGACCGCAACGCCGAGGCGACGTTGCTGCAGTTCTCGTCGGCGTTCTGTCAGCCCTGCCGCGCAGTCCGTCGGATCAGCGGCGAGGTCGCGGCGATGGTGCCCGGGGTGCGACACGTCGAGGTCGACGCCGAGAGCCACCTGGAGGCCGTGCGGGCGCTGAACATCTGGCGTACCCCCACGCTCCTGGTCCTTGACCGCAACGGCCGCGAGGTAAGGCGTGCCACCGGGGTGCCCGGCAAGCCCCACCTGATCGCCGCCCTGGGCGACGTGCTCGACCGCTGAACTGCACTTCAACAATGGTGATGTCACTCACGGCCGCGTCCCGCCCGCAAGGTGCGACAGTCATGACATGGAGCTAGACCCCCGAGGCCAGCGCTTCGCGGCGTCCATCACCAGCGTCGTGATAATCCTGGTGTTGGTGACCAGATCCCCCTGGCTGGCCCTCGCCCAGACCGCGGTCTTCGCGCTGACCGCCACCAACCCCCGCCGCGGTCCTTACGCCTTGCTCTTCCGCCAGTTCGTCCTGCCCCACGTCGGCCCACCCGCCGAACGCGAGCCCGCCGCCCCCGTCCGCTTCGCCCAAACCGTAGGCCTGGCCTTCCTGGGCGCAGCCACCATCGCCTTCTTCGCCGGCGCGCCGGTCGTCGGTCTGATCTTCGCGGGCCTCGGGCTGGTCGCCGCCTTCCTGAACGCAGCTTTCGGCCTCTGCCTGGGCTGCGAGGCCTACCTGGCCCTGCGCCGCCTGACCGCCGCCCGCAACTCGGCCGCCTGACGGCCGCGCAACTCGGCCGCCCGCAACTCGGCCGCCCGCAACTCGGCCGCCCGCAACTCGGCCGCCCGCAACTCGGCCGCCTGACGGCCGCCCGCAACCGCGTCGTTTGTCGCTGGCCGTCGACCGCCCGCAACCTCGTCGCCTAAATCCACATTCCGCTGCCGCTGTGGACAACTCGTCGTTCTGTCGTACCCGGCGGCTACATTCCTGCCCACCCACAAGGGCGGGGGAGGCGGTGGCGCGCGAGCTGCGAAGCAAGATCAATTGAAATCGCCAAAGCGAGATTCTGCGCCGCGCGGCGCAGAGCCCGGCGATGTTGATGGTTGTGCCGACCGCGCTCGAACCCGCGTGAAGCCGTCCGTCATGGGGTGCTCGGGCGAAGAATCCCCCGATCGGGTGAATGGCCGGGTGCCGGATCGGTGACGAGAAAGGGCCGAAGATCCGGCCGTCAGGAATCGCCGTAGAAGCCGGGAATGCCGGGAACCGCCGGAGCGGCAAGCCTCACGCCGCTGCCGAAGCGCCGGCCGCCAGGGCCCCGGAAGAGCCGTTCGCCTCGGCCCCGGAACGCCAATCACTCAGCCCGTGAAACCCCAACAATCCAGCCCGAGAAGGCCGACAATCCAGCCCCGGGAGACCGACAATCCAGCCCCGGAAGACCGACAACCCAGCCCTGGAACGCCGATCACTCAGCCCCGGAACGCCCGAAAATCAGCCCGGAACGCCGACCGCCCGGGCGCGGTGAAGCGGCCGGGCGGGTCAACGGGGTGGTGCGGGTCAGAACTTGGGGGCGTCCGGGGCTTCCAGGAGGCCGAGGCGGAGGGCGGTCATCAGGGCCTGGGCGCGGTTGGCGGCGCCCAGTTTCTCGTACAGCTTGGAGATGTGGGTCTTGGCCGTGGACTCGGAGACGAAGAGCTGCTTGGCGATGCCGGCCACGCTCATGCCGTCGGCGAGCAGGCGGAGAACCTGGCCCTCGCGTGGCGACAGTTGCGGGCCGCTCGGCGCCAGGCGGCGCTTCATGGCCTCGGCCAGGTCGGCGGCGGTGAACGCGCTGGGTGCGCTGGCGGCGTGCCGGGCGGCCGCCACCACCTCGTCGGCGGGCGCCGTTTTGGGGACGAACGCGCTGGCCCCGGCCTCGAGAGCGCCGAAGAGCTGGTCGTCGCCCGCGTACATGGTGAGGACCACGATGCCCATGTTGGCGTTGTTCTTGCGGAGGGCACGGGTGGCTTCGAGGCCACTGCCGTCGGGCAGCCGGAGATCCATGATCACGACGTCGGGCTGCAGGGCGCCGGCCTGGCGTACGGCCTCGGCCGCCGTGGCGGCCTCACCGACAACCTCGAACTGCCGGTCGCGCTCGAATGCGTGTCGCAGCCCCTTACGAATCAAGTCATGATCGTCGACAAGGAGGACCTTGGTGCGCGTCGTCGGCGCAGGACTGGTCGACATGCTCGGGTTACTCCCCTTCTGGAGCGGGAACGCTATCCCGCACGCTATCGCGCCTAGCGGCTGTGCCAAGCACCACGGCTACGGTTGTCCCGCTGGGGTGTCGTGGCGTGATCTTGAGCTTCCCGCGAATTCGTTCGGCACGTTCGGCCATGATGGTGAGCCCGTAACGACCGTCGGGGCGGTCGTCCGCGAAACCTTTGCCGTCGTCCGAGACGGTGATCTCGGCGTACGGCGGATCGATGGTGCAGGTGACCCATAGATTGGACGCCCCTGCGTGCTTCCGCGCATTGGTGATTGCTTCTTGGGCGATGCGCAGCAATTCCGCCTCGGTCGCGGCGGGCAGCCGGGCCGTGGACTCGTCGAAGGTGAAGTGCACGCGCAGGCCGGCCGGCGTGCCGATGGTCCGGGCGTACTCGGCGATGGCCGCCGCCAGGCCGCCGTTGCGATCGACCTCCGAGCGCAGCTCGAACAGGCTCAGCCGCAGCTCGGTGATCACCCGGGTGACCTCGGCCCGCAGCGACCGCAGTTCCTCGGCCGTCTCCTCGGCGCCCTCGGGCAGGGTGGCCTGGGCGTTGTCGATGCCGTACCCGACCATCACCAGTTCCTGCGCGACCCCGTCGTGGATCTCACGGGCCAGCCGCTGACGTTCCTCGTTGGTGGCCAGCGATCGCACGTCGTCGAAGAGCAGGGCGGCCTCGAGGCGCAGCGCGGCCGGGCCGGTCACGTCGGTCACCTGGGCCACGACCGGTGAGGGGTACGCCTGCGCGATGTCCGCCTCGAGGATCACCAAGCCGATCGTACGGACACCGGCGACCAGGGGCACCACCAGCGACGATGACGCGTCGCCGCCGCGGTGGGAGCGGGCCTGGGAACGGTTGGCGGTCTGTGGCTGCTGGGTGGCCCAGGCGTCGGCGATGGCCGAGTCGGCGTCCAGCGTGGTCTCCCAGTCGACCCGCTCGGCGCCGCTCTGGGCGAGCACCACGAGCCGCCCGCCGCCGCTGGTCGAGAGCACGGCGGCCCGCTCGCCCGGCGCGACCTGGCGCAGTTCGTCGAGCAGGTGCTCGGAGATGCCGCCCGGGTCGAGCGTGGCGCCGGGCAGCGAACGGGCGACGCTGCGCAGCTGGGTCAGCAGCCGGGTGGCCTCGGCGTACGGCTGGGGCGTGGGTGGGGGTGGCGCCATGAACTGGCGCATCGTGTCGGCGGCGAAGGTGACGATCGCCCCGAGGACCAGCCACTGGCCGCCGGCCGCGAGGAAGCCGGGCTGGGTGATCGGCAGCGGGTCGCCCATCAGGGTGCCGCCCGCGACCATCGAGACCGCGGCCACGCCGAGCAGGGCGGCGCCTTCGGTCGGCCGGCGGCGCAGGCTCGCGGTCAGCAGCGGGACGGCCAGGTAGGGGAGGATCACCTCGGCGCCGAACCCGGCGTACTCGCCGATCCGGTCGGCCGCGGCCGCGACGGAGCCGGCGGCGAGGCCGGTGATCGCGACCTCGGCCACCCGCCCGAGCGGCGCCAGCCACCGGTGGTCCGGCGCGAGGAACGCGGGCAGCGCGGCGACCAGCAGCAGCGCGATCCAGCGGAGCTGGCCGATGTCTTCCGTCGCGATCAGGGTCAGCGCCGCCACGAGGGCGAGCATGACGATGCGCGCGGCCACTGCCAGGGGCTGGACGCGGGTGGGGGCGGTGGGGGATCCGGGCACGTCACGGATGGTAGCGGCATGGTCGGTGAACGGCCCATCGGCGGACCGGCGCTGAACCCGGGTCCCCCATTCGCCGCCGGTGCTGACGCCCCGGACCAGAATTCGGGGACCCGGGTTTGGGCAACCCTGCACGGTCAGTTTGTCGTGGGTGCGCGGTAACCTCCGGGGCATGGCGGACACCTCGACACAGTCGATCCGGATCGCCGCGCCCCTCGATCGGGTCGCGGCGGTGATCTGCGATTTCGCGCGATACCCCGAGTGGGCCGACGCGATGAAACAGGTCGAGGTGCTGAGTGAGTACGAGGATGGGTACGCGGCCGAGGTCCGGTTCGTCATCGACGCCGGTGTGCTGGCCGACGACTACACGCTCGAATACTCGTACGCCGAGGATCTCTCCCACATCGAGTGGAGCCTGGTGAAGCCGTCCAAGACGCAGAAGTCGCAGGACGGCTCCTACGATCTGGAGGCGGACGGTGACGGGGCGACTACGGTGACGTACACGCTCGCGGTGGAGTTGTCGGTGGGAATGCTCGGCATGTTCCGGCGCAAGGCCGAAAAGATGATCATGGATACGGCGCTGAAGCAGCTCAAGCGTCGTGTGGAGGCCTCTGCGGAGGCGTGACCGGCGAGGAGCGCGGTATGGCGGGAGAGACGGGTTCGGCGCGGCAGGAGGCCGAGCGACTGGTCGCCACCGTGCTCGCGATGACGAGCCAGGCGTCCGACGACACGGTCGCGGCGACGGCCGACCGGATCGTGTCCGGCCTGGGCCAGATGGGCTCGACGGTGGCGGGTTTCGTGACCCGCGCGACCGAGGCCGCGTCGGGGGGATCGGCGGCCGCTTCAGGCGGGTCGGAGGCCTCGAAGACGGCGGAGGCCTCGAAGACGTCGGCGGCGCCGGAAGGCGAGCCCGACGAGCCGAGGACCGGGCCGAAGCCCGCGGCTGAGGGTGATCCGTGGGCGCGGGCTACGGCGTCCCCATCATCGGCGACCGACAGCGCGGCCGAAAGAGACAGCGCGGCCGAGCACGAGAGCGCGGCCGAGCACGAGAGCGCGGCCGAGCACGAGAGCGCGGCCGAGCACGAGAGCGCGGCCGAGCACGAGAGCGCGGCCGAGACAGAGACCACGGCCGAGGGCGACCCCTGGGCCCGTGCGACGGCGCCGCCGTCGCCGGCCGACGAGGGTGATCCGTGGGCCTGGGCCACCGGTGCGGTGCGGCGGGTGATGGGTCAGGGCGGTGACGATCGGCCGGGTACGCACGTGAGCTACGGCTGGTCGACCGGCAGCGTCGAGTGCTGTGTCTGCCCGGTCTGCCGGACGATCGCCTCGATGCGGAACCCGACCCCCCACACGGCGGAACGGCTCGCGACCGGCGCGGGGGACATCGCGACCGGCGTGGCCACGCTGATGCGGGCGTTCTCGGCGATGTCCGGCACCAGGCCCAAGCCGCCCCGGCGCAGAACGGCGCCGCCGCCTCCGCCCGACCCCGATCTCGCCTGGTCGGCGGCCACCCGGCGCGGCTCGGCGCCGGTCGATGTCGCGGACGCGCCCGACGACCAGTCACCGTGGACGGCCGCGACCCGGGCCGCCAACAGCGAGGCCAACAAGGAGGCGGCCGAGCGGGCGGCGCTGGCCAGGGCCGAGCGTGAGCGGGTCGCCAAGGCGAAGGCGGAGTCGGCCGCGCGGGCGAGGCTGGCCCGCGCCGAGGCCGCCGCCCAGGCAAAGGCAGAGGCCGCGAAGGCCGATGTCGAGGGCGCGACCGGTGGCCCGGGCCCGACCCCGGCGGGCGGCGAGGCGCGGCCGTGGGGCTGGGGCGGCGGCGACCGGGCGGGTGATGTCTGGGCCCGGGCCACCGCAGATCCCGGGGTTGGCGGCGCGACCGGCGGGCCCACCGTGGATCATGATGAGACGGGCGACGCGGCCCGCGACTGATCGACGGGGCAAGCCGGTCAAAAGGCATGCGGGACAGGGCCAGAGGGGACGGGCAGCGTGACGCTGACCATCGGAATCGATGTCGGTGGGACCAAGGTCGCCGGCGGGGTGGTTGACGAGCACGGCACCGTGCTGGCGTCCAACCGCAAGCCCACGCCCGCGGAGGACCAGGCCGGGACCCGGGACACGATCGTCGAGGTGGCCGCCGAGCTGGCCCGGGAACATCCGGAGGCGACGGCCATCGGCATCGGCGCGGCCGCCTGGATCGACGCCGCGGGCTCGACCGTCCTGTTCGCCCCCAACCTGGCCTGGCGGGACGAGCCGCTGCGCGACTACGTGTCCAAGGCGGTCGGTCTGCCCACCGTCCTGGAGAACGACGCCAACGTGGCGGCCTGGGCCGAGTTCCGGTTCGGGGCGGCCCGCAACGCCGACGACTCGATGGTGATGATCACCGTGGGCACCGGCATCGGCGGCGGGATCGTGATCAACGGCGGCCTGTGGCGCGGCGCCAACGGGATGGCCGGCGAGCTGGGCCACATCCAGTCGGTGAACGACGGCCACCCGTGCGGCTGCGGCCGGCTCGGCTGCCTGGAGCAGTACGCCAGCGGCAACGCCCTGGTGCGCTTCGCCCGGGCCGGGGCGCGGCAGGAACCGGACCGCGCCCGGCTGCTGCTCGACCTGGCCGGCGGCGACCCCCTGGCGATCACCGGCCGGCAGATCACCGAGGCGGCCCACCACGGCGACGGCGTGGCCCGGGACGCGTTCGCCCAGATCGGCTACTGGCTGGGCGTGGCCATGGCCGACCTGGCGCAGTCCTTCGACCCGCAGATCCTGGTGATCGGCGGCGGCGTGATCGACGCGGGTGACCTGCTGATGGGCCCGACCGAGAGCACCTACCGCGATCAGCTGGCCGCCCGGGGCCGCTTCCCGGTGGCCGAGGTCAAGGCGGCCGAGACCGGCAACACCGCGGGTGTCCTCGGCGCGGCCGACCTGGCCCGGCGGATCTGATCATGACCGGGATCCCGCTGCGGGTGATGACCTACAACGTGCACGGTCTCAAGGACGACCGGGCGGCCCTGACCGGCCTGATCCGCGACGCCGAGCCCGATGTCGTGCTGGTGCAGGAGGCGCCGCGCCGGTTCCGGTGGCGGCACAAGTGCGCGGCGCTGGCCGACGACGCCGGCATGGTGGTCGGCGCCGGCGGCCTGCCGTCGCTGGGCAACCTGATCCTGGTCAGCCTGCGGCTCAGGGTGCTGCGATCGTGGTGCGTCCGCTATCCGCTGACGCCGGGACGGCACATGCGCGGCGCCGCCTTCGCGACGTGCGCGGTGCGGGGGGCCGAGTTCACGGTCTCCGGTTCGCACCTGTCGACCGATCCGGTCGAGCGCCCGGAGCAGGCGGCCCGCTGGAAGCAGGAGCTGTCGGCGATCGACGGCATCGTGATCGCCGGTGGTGACATGAACGAGGGGCCGGGCGGGGGCGCCTGGCGTACGGTCGCCGATGGTCTCGGCACCGACGACGCCGGCATCCTCACCTTCCCGGCGCGGCTGCCCCAGCACCAGCTCGACGCGGTGTTCGCCCACCCGGGCGTGACCATCGACAAATACGCTGTGATCGACACGGACCAGGCACGTCTGGCGTCCGACCATCTTCCGGTCATCGCGGACCTGAGACTCCCTTCCGCATAAGCGGGAGTCTCTGCGAGGATTCGCGGGTGCCAGAGACACCCGGAGTCGCCGACCGCCGAGATGCCGTGTGCGTCATCGGCGCGGGCGCGAGCGGCCTCACCGCGATCAAGAACCTGCGCGAGCACGGGTTCGCGGTCGACTGCTACGAGCGCGAGACGTCCGTGGGCGGCGGGTGGAACTGGCGGCATGACCGCAGCCCGATCTCGTCCGCCACCCACCTGATCTCGTCCCGCCCGCTCTCCGAGTTCCCCGACTTCCCGATGCCCGACGACTGGCCCGACTATCCACACCACGCCCAGGTCCTGTCCTATCTGGAGCGGTACGCCGAACACTTCGGGCTGGGCGAGCATGTCTGGTTCGGCACCGAGGTGGCGTCGGTCGTGCCGGTGGGGGACGGCCGGTGGGACGTGACCACCCACAGCACCGGTGGCGGGGCCGAGCGCACCCAGCGGTACGCGGCCGTCGTGGTGGCGAACGGGCACAACTGGGCGCCGCGGATGCCCGAGATCGAGGGCGAGTTCCGAGGGCGCTTCCTGCACGCGAGCGCGTACAAGAACCCGGCGGTTCTGCGTGGCCGCCGCGTGCTGGTGATCGGCGGCGGCAACTCGGGCTGCGACATCGCGGTCGAGGCGGCCCAGCAGGCCGCCGAGGTGTGGCATTCGACCCGGCGCGGTTACTGGTACGCCCAGAAGTACGTGTTCGGCCGCCCCGCCGACCAGTCCGCCGCCCTGATGCGGCGCCTGCGCCTGCCGATGTGGCTGCGCGACTGGCTCTACCGCCGGACGGTGCTCGCCACCTCCGGCGACCCGGCGCGGTTCGGGCTGCCGACGCCCGACCACGGCCCGTACGAGTCCCATCCGGTCGTCAACAGCCAGCTCATCCACTACCTGGGCCACGGCCGGATCACCCCGGTGCCCGACGTCGCCCGGTTCGACGACGCCGCGGTCGAGCTGACCGACGGCACCCGGGTCGAGCCCGACCTGGTGATCGCGGCGACCGGTTACCGGCCGCAGTTCGAGTTCCTGGCGCCGGAGCTGCTCGACCTCGACGACGATGGCCGGCCCGATCTTCATCTGCACGCGTTCGCCCGGCGGCACCCGACGCTCGCCGTGGTCGGCCTGCTCCAGTCCGACTCGCCGGGGCTGCTCCCGCTGGCCCACTGGCAGAACGTCGCCGTGGCGCGCTGGCTCCGGCTGCGTACGGCCGACCCGGTGCGCGCGGCGGCCGTGCAGCAGGCCGAGTCGAAGCGCCCCCTGGAGCAGTGGTCGCGGAGCAAGACCGTGCCGACGGCGCGTCACTGGTTCGAGGTGAGCGGCGTCGACTATCTGAAGGTGCTCGCGGAGCTGTTGAAGCGGTTGGAGCCGGCGCCATGAACCTACTGCGCTTCGAGGACTGGACATCGCCGGTGCGGCCGGTACGCCGCCGGGTGCTGAGCGAGGTGCCGGCCGACGCGTCCGAGCCGCCGGTGCTGTTCGTGCCCGGCCCGGCGTTCGGCGCCGGGGTGTTCGCCGAGCACTGGCTGGCCCACACGGCCGGTCGCGGCTTCCCGGCCCACGCGCTGACCGCCCGTGAGAACGGTTCCCTCCGCGAGTACGCGCACGACGTCGTCCAGACCGCCGCGGCCCTGCCCCGGCAGGCCGTGCTGGTCGGGCACGGCGTCGGCGCGATGATCGTGGCCCGGGCCGCCACCCGCTACCCGGCGCGGGCGATCGTGCTCGCCGGCCCGGTGCTCGACCGGTGGGCGACGATCCGGCAGGCCCTCACGGTCAACCCGGCCGGCGCGATCCCGGCGATCTTCGGCGGCCGGATGCGGCTCAACCGGCGGCAGGCCGGTCATGGCTCCATCCCGGCGCGGTTGCCGGCGTTCCAGATGGAGAAGCCGGTCGGCGACCCGCCCGTGCTCGTGGTGGGCAGCCCCGACGACAAGGTGGTGCCGCGCGCCTCCCTCGACCGCACGGCCGCGCGGTACGGCGGCGCGCCCCTGCTCTTCCCCGGGATGGGTCACGACCTGATGGTGGGCGACGGCTGGGCCGAGCCGATCGACGCGATCCTCGACTGGCTGGGCAAGGAACTGACGGTCTGAGCCGGCGGCGGGATCAGCTCGGCGATCCGGCCGGTCCGGTCCAATGTGGTGAGATAGTCGCGCGCCCAGCGGACGATGTCGTGCCGGCTCAGGTGGTCGCGCATCGCCACCATCCGCTTCGACAGGTCGTCCGGCCGGGTGTCCATGGCCTCCAGCAGGGTCGCCTTCAGCCCGTCCACGTCGTGCGGGTTGACCAGGAACGCCTCTTCCAGCTCGGCCGCGGCGCCGGCGAACTCGCTGAGCACCAGCGCGCCGGTCCCGTCGGTGCGGGCGGCCACGAACTCCTTGGCCACCAGGTTCATCCCGTCGCGCAGTGGCGTCACGACCATCAGGTCGGCGGTGCGGTAGAGCGCGGCCAGCTCGGCCCGGTCGAACGGCTGGTTCAGGTAGTGGATGGCGGGCTCGCCGACCCGGCCGTACTCGCCGTTGATCCGCCCGACCTCGCCCTCGATCCGGTCGCGCAGCGTCTGATAGCTCTCCACCCGCTCGCGGCTGGGCACCGCCACCTGCACCATCACCGTGTCGCGGACCTTGACCCGCCGGTCCCGCAGCAGTTCGCTGTACGCGGTCAGCCGGTGCTCGATGCCCTTGGTGTAGTCGAGCCGGTCGACGCTGAGCAGCACCCGCTTCGGCTGGCCCAGGTCGGACCGCAGCTGCCGCGCGCGGTTCATCACGTCCGGCCGGGCGGCCAGGGCGCTCATCTCGGCGACGTCGATCGAGACCGGGAAGGCTCGGGTACGCACGACCCGGTCGCCCTCGGGCGAGCTCAGCACGATCTCGTCGTCGGTGGCCGCCGCCCCCAGCAGCTTGGTGGCGAGCTGGGCGACGTTGTGGGCCGCCTGCGGCCGCTGGAAGCCGACCAGGTCGGCCCCGAGCATCCCGCGCAGCAGCTCGACCCGGCGGGGGAGCTGCATGTAGAGCTCCGGCGGCGGGAACGGCACGTGCAGGAAGAAGCCGATCAGCAGGTCGGGCCGCAGTTGCCGGAGCATCGCCGGGACGAGCTGGAGGTGGTAGTCCTGCACCCAGACCGCGGCCTTGGGCTCGGCCACCTCGGCCGCGGCCTCGGCGAACCGCCGGTTGACCGCGCGGTAGGTCTCCCACCAGCCGCGGTCGAAGACCGGCGGCTCGACGGCGTCGTGGTAGAGCGGCCAGAGGGTGGAGTTGGCGAAGCCCTCGTAGTAGCCGCGCAGCTCGTCCTCGCTCAGCCCGACCGGGCGGATGCGCAGGCTGCCGATGTCGGGGAGGGCGGGCGCGTCGCCGATGCCGCCGCCCCAGCCCACCCAGGTGGCCGGCGTGTTCTGCAGGATCGCGTGCAGGGCGCTGGCCAGACCGCCGGGGCTGCGTCTCCATTCACAGGCACCGTCGGGGGCCGCGTTGTCGTCCAGGGGCAAACGGTTGGCAACTACCACCAGTGAGCTCTGACGCACCACGACAGGTTACGCCACAACTACGCACCGAAGTATCGGCGGGGATAAATCACACAACGGCGCCGTCGTCGTAATCCTCGTCGTCGTCATCGCCGGACCGCAGGCGCCAGACCAGCGTGACCGCGCCGGCCACGATCGCGCTGAAGCCGAACAGCGTGACCAGATCGCCGTCCACCGGGATCAGGGTCGGGCGCAGGAACAGCACGAACCCGACCACGATGGCCAGCACGCCGGCGACCGCGTACTTGCTGAACCGGGGGAGCGGCGGCGGGGGCGGCGGGATGTAGCGGTCCTCGTCGTCGTCCGGGACGTCGGCGCCGAAGGTGTCCAGACCGTCCAGCAACGACGGTTCCGGCGCGGGCTGCGGATCGGTGCGCCGGCGGTTCAGGGTGATCCCTGAGATGTCCGTGGCGGACGGCATCGGGGGAGACGGGCGGGGCTGGTCGGCGCTCTCGGCCGCCTTCTCCTCGGGCAGGGTGTGGAAGCCGGCGATGATCTTCGCCCACTCGGCGTCGACCTCGGTCTGGCTGACCTCGGGCCGCGGCGGCGGCGTCGGGCTCACCCCGCCGGTCAGCTTGTGCAGCTGCTCGCGAGCGGCCTCGAGCTGGGTGCGGTCGACGAAGAGCCGGTCGGTCGGCCGGCCCGGGAGGGTGGTGGTGCGCAGCACCGGGTTGAGATCGGCCGACGGCTGGAGATACGCCGCGATGCCCGCCGCGGCCAGCACGTCGAGCAGGTGTTCGCCCACGCGCGGATCCACATCACCGGCCACCGCGTAATCGGCAGCGTCGAGCCCGTTGTCCCGCCGCCCGCGACGGGCGCCACCCGTAGACACCCTGGCACTCTCCCTCGCCCGTCCTGTCGGCAATGGTGACACGACAGGGCCCCTTTACGGGAGTGCGTCGTCGCGGCGCGCTCCCGGTACTCTCGTGTGACCTGACGCACTCGGAGAGGTCATCGGTGTTCTACTGGTTGCTCAAGTACGTCCTGCTCGGGCCGGTTCTGCTGCTGCTCTTCCGCCCGCGGGTCGACGGTCTGGCCAACGTGCCCGGGTCGGGGCCGGTGATCCTGGCCTGCAACCACCTTTCCTTCTCCGACTCGATCTTCACACCGCTGATCGTCCGGCGGAGGGTGACGTTCGTCGCGAAAGCGGAGTACTTCACCGGTAAGGGGGTCAAAGGCTGGCTGATGCGCCAGTTCTTCTCCGGCACCGGGACCATCCCGGTGGACCGCTCGGGCGGCAAGGCGGCCCAGGCGGCCCTGGACACGCTGCTGCGGGTCCTGCGCGAGGGTGACGTCGCGGGCATCTATCCCGAGGGCACCCGCTCGCCGGACGGCCGGCTCTACCGCGGCAAGACCGGCGTCGCCCGCCTCGCCCTGGAGAGCGGGGCGGTGGTGGTGCCGGTGGCCCATCTGAACTCCGACGAGATCCAGCCCACCGGAAAGATGATTCCCAAGGTCAAGCGGGTACGGATGAGGTTCGGCGCCCCGCTCGACTTCTCCCGGTACGCGGACCGCCGCGGCGACCGGTTCGTCGAGCGGGCGGTCACCGACGAGATCATGTACGAGATCATGACGCTGACCGGCCGCCCCTACGTCGATGTCTACGCCTCCACGCTGAAGACGACGGTCGAGAGCCCCGCGCCGAAGGCGCCGGCCGGGAGCCCCGCGCCGAAGGCCGGGGGCCCCGCCGAGCCCGCCGCTAGCGAGGCGCCTCCATCCCCGCGCGACGCCGCAGCGCCGAAACGTCCGTGACCACGATCCGCCGGCCCTCGGTGCGCAGCCACCCCCGGTTGGCGAAGGAACCGATCGCCTGGTTGACGCTCTGCCTCGAGCCGCCGGCCATCTCGGCCAGCTGACTCTGGTTGAGCTCGATGGTGATCATCGGCGCCTGACTCTCGCCGGCCAGCCGGACCAGGGTCTTGGCCACCCGGCCGGGCAGGTCGAGGAAGACGTGGTCGGTGTTCTGCTCGGTGAGCCGCCGGATCAGCGCGCCGACCGAGCGCATCACCGCGTCGAGGATGCGGGGGTTGGAATGGACCAGTTCCATGAACGCGGCCCGGGACAGGGCCAGGGCCTGGGTGTCCTCGATCGCCTCGGCCGAGGCGGACCGGGTCGACGCGTCGAGCAGCGAGACTTCGCCCAGGACATCGGGTGGGCGCGCCACGGTGAGCACCGCGCGTTCGCCTGAGGGTGCGGTGCGGAAGACGGCGACCGCCCCACGCTTGAGGATGATCAATGATTCGCCAGGGTCATGCTCCACAAAAAGAATCTGGCCCTTGCGATAGGTGCGCGGAACCGCCGCACCCAGTACACGGGCGCGTACCTCTGGTTCGAGGCCGGCGAACATATCCACGCTGGCCAGCGGATCACCGGGATCCGGCAGGCGATGGTCCACGACTCCATCCTCCCCGGTCAGGGCCTTGATCGCGCTGCTCGGGGGACGCCATCCCGATGAGCGACGATCACTCATAGCATGAAGAGCGCCCGGGGTGCCACGTGATACGTCAGTTGCAAAATTCGCGTCGCGAGGCGCTGTCCCCCTCCGATCATGCTCCAGCAATCGCTTTCTGTATAGACGACAATCGCGAAGCGTGATTGTCGCCCACGGTGTCCGTCGGATGTACGCGGCGTGCCGGAATAATCCTCCGCCGTGCCGGACGACGACCTCCTTCGATCCCTTCTGCGTGATCACTGGCATCTCGCGCCGAGCCGGATCACCGCCCTCGAGTGGGGTCAGATGTCCTGCGCCTGGGAGGTGCTCGCCGGCGACGAGCGGTACGTGTGCCGGCTGGTCGACGATTATGCCGCCCGCCCGGTGGAGGCCGGCCTGGCCGCGGCGGAACACCTGCGCGACTGGGGGATCGCGGTCGGCGCTCCCGTCCGTACCCTCGCCGGGGCCTTGACCGCGACCACCTCGACCGGCGTCCTCTCCGTCTCGCACCGCGTGCCGGGCCGGTCCCTGGCCGGCTGCGACCCGGTCGACCAGCAGTGGTGGGGCGACCGGCTCGGCGCCATGCACCGGGTGCTCCAGCGGTTCCACCACCCGGGCCTGCGCGCCTGGCAGCTGATCGACCTGGACGCGCCGCACCTGGGCGTCGAGCCGTGGCTGCGCCCCGCGGTCACCGACGCGGTCAACGCCGCCGTCCGGCTCACCGTCACCGACCGCCTCACCTACGGCGTGCTGCACGGCGACCCGGCCCCGGCCGGCTTCGTGGTCGACCCGGACACCGGGCGGGCCGGCCTGTTCACCTGCGGCGCGAGCGGCACCGGACCACTGGCCTACGACGTCGCCGCGGCCGTGGTGTACGCCGGCGGCCCGCCCGCCGCCGCCGAGTTCCTGGACGGCTACCTGGCCGCCGGGCCGGTGCACCGCGACGAGGTGGAGGCCGCGCTGCCGGTGCTGATCCGGTTCCGCTGGGCGGTGCAGGCGGACTGGTCGGCGCGGCAGCTCGCCGGTGGCGGGGCGTGCCCGGCGGAGGCGCGCCAGGCGCTCGCGACCGCACGGGAGGCCCTGGAGTCACCCGGCCTTTAGCCATGGGCGAGGATGGACCCGATGGTCTACCGCTATTTCTACGACTGCGAGTTCATCGAGGACGGCCGCCTGGTCGACCTCGTCTCGATCGGCGTGGTCGACGAGTTCGGCCGCGAGTTCTACGCGGTCTCCACCCAGTTCGACGACACCCGGGCCGTGCCCTGGGTGCGCCGCAACGTGCTGGACAAGCTGCCCAGCCCGGCCGACCCGGCCTGGCGCTCCCGCGAGCGGATCCGCGACGACCTGCACGCCTTCCTGATGGAACCGGTGAAGGGCCGCGACGAGCAGATCGAGCTCTGGGCCTGGTACGCGGCGTACGACCACGTGGCGCTGGCCCAGCTCTGGGGCGCGATGCCGGCCCTGCCCCGGGAGATCCCGCGTTTCACCAAGGATCTCCGCCAGCTCTGGGACGATCGGGGGCGGCCGCCGTTACCCACCGCGACCGGCCGACATGACGCTTTGGTGGACGCGAAACATAATCTTGCCCGCTGGCAGAAGATGAACGACGGGCCGTTTTGATCCGGGGTCGTGACGCCCACTACAGTGCGCATGCGGCCCCGGGCCCCCGGAACGGCAACGTTGCCGAAATGTCGAGGAGGCGTGCCGGGCGTCTCGCGTTCCATCTTTGGAAGGACGAGTCATCATGCGTATCGGCGTGCTCACCGGCGGCGGCGACTGCCCCGGTCTGAACGCGGTGATCCGGGCGGTGGTGCGCAAGGGCGTCGCCACGTACGGACACGAGTTCGTCGGGTTCCGGGACGGCTGGAAGGGCCCGCTCGAGGGTCTGACGAAGCCGCTCGGCATCGCCGAGGTGCGTGGCATCCTGCCGCGCGGCGGCACCATCCTCGGCTCCTCGCGCACCAACCCGTTCAAGATCGAGGGTGGCGTCGAGCGGATCAAGCAGAACCTGGCCGACCAGGGCGTCGACGCGCTGGTCGCGATCGGCGGCGAGGACACCCTCGGCGTCGCCACCAAGCTGTTCGACCTGGGCGTGAATGTTGTCGGCGTGCCGAAGACGATCGACAACGACCTGAACGCGACCGACTACACGTTCGGCTTCGACACCGCGGTGAACATCGCGATGGAGGCGATCGACCGGCTGCACACCACCGCCGAGTCGCACCACCGCACGCTGGTCGTCGAGGTCATGGGCCGGCACGCCGGCTGGATCGCGCTGCACGCCGGCCTGGCCGGTGGCGCGAACGTGATCCTGCTGCCCGAGCGCAACTTCGACGTGGAGCAGGTCGCGACCTACGTGACCAAGCGCTTCCAGGTCGAGTACGCGCCGATCGTCGTGGTCGCCGAGGGCGCGCAGCCGCTCGAGGGCCAGATGCAGCTGGTCAGCCAGGAGAAGGACTCGTTCGGTCACGTGCGCCTGGGCGGCATCGGCCAGTGGCTGGCCGAGCAGCTCGAGGAGAAGACCGGCAAGGAGGCCCGCACGGTCGTCCTCGGTCACATCCAGCGCGGCGGCACGCCGACCGCGTTCGACCGGGTACTCGCCACCCGCTTCGGCCTGCAGGCGATCGACGCCGTCAACGAGGGCGACTTCGGCAAGATGATGGCCCTGCGCGGCACCGACATCGCGCGGGTTCCGCTGGCCGACGGCACCGGCGAGCTGAAGACCGTCCCGATCGAGCGGTACGACGAGGCCGAAGTCTTCTTCGGCAGCTGAGCTGTCCGCCACTCCGGCCCTATTTGCGCAGGGAGAACTTGGGCATTCGGGTGCCGGGCGGCAGGTTGGGCTGGTCTCTACTGCAGGGGCTGGGCTTCGTCGGCGGGTGATCTCTTCGGAGGGGTTTCATGACGGTTGCGGTGATTGGCACTGGGAAGATCGGCGAGCTGGTTGTGAGCGGACTGCTCAGGGCCGGGCGGCCGGCGTCCGAGTTGCTGATCACCGCCCGTCGGGCCGAGCGGGGCAAGGAGCTGCACGAACGCTACGGCGTCCGGGTGGTCGACAACGTGACTGCCGTGCAGGAAGCGGACATCCTGGCCATCGCGGTGAAGCCGCAGGACGCCGGGACGCTGCTCGACGAGATCCGGGCCGCGATCCCGCCGGGCAAGCTGGTCGTCTCGCTCTGCGCCGGCCTGCCCACCAAGTTCTTCGCCGATCGGCTGCCCGAGGGCACCCCGGTGGTACGGGTCATGACCAACACCCCGGCGGTGGTCGACCAGGCCATGACCGCGATCTCGGCCGGTCCGCACGCGACCGCGTCACACCTGGAGATCGCCGAGGACATGTTCCGGCCGCTCGGCTCGGTCATCCGGGTGCCCGAGTCCCAGCAGGACGCGGTCACCGCGCTCTCCGGCTCGGGCCCGGCCTACTTCTACCTGCTGGTCGAGGCCATGGTGGACGCGGGCATCCTGCTCGGGCTGCCCCGGCAGGTGGCCCACGAGCTGATCGTGCAGACCGCCATCGGGTCGGCGATCATGCTGCGCGACTCCGGCGAACACCCGGTGAAGCTGCGCGAGGCGGTCACCTCACCCGCGGGCACGACCATCTCGGCCATCCGCGAGCTGGAGAATCACGGGGTACGCGCGGCCATGCTCGCCGCCCTCGAAGCGGCCCGTGACCGCGCCCGCGAGATCGCCGAGCAGAGCGCCGGCTGACTG
The DNA here is from genome assembly GCF_040682035.1 of Actinoplanes sp. NPDC051470. Taxonomy (NCBI): domain Bacteria; kingdom Bacillati; phylum Actinomycetota; class Actinomycetes; order Micromonosporales; family Micromonosporaceae; genus Actinoplanes; species Actinoplanes sp. NPDC051470. The sequence goes on along the minus strand of NZ_JBFBAA010000003.1, from coordinate 259,562 downwards.
ACCGCCACTCCGGCTGACCGCCACTCCGGCTGACCGCCACTCCGGCTGACCGCCACTCCGGCCCTATTTGCGCTACCCGACGTCCGGCGTAATTCTCACCCCTGGTTGGTCCCCGCTTCGTCGCCTTTGGATGCGTTGTCCGGCTTTCCTCCAGCTTGGCGGGACCGCGTCCCTTCCGCTCGGCCGGGCTAACCGCGCGTCCTTTCCTGCCGCGCCCGCGGCTAGAGCCAACCGTTGTCCTTTGCGTGCAGCGCGGCCTGTACCCGGTCGCGGAGGCCGAGCCGGTTCAGGATCCGCGACACGTGGTTCTTCACCGTTCCCTCGCTGAGGAAGAGCTCCTTGGCGATCTGGCGGTTGGTCTCGCCCCGCGCGACCAGCTTGAGCACATCAAACTCGCGCTCGGTCAGGTCGGGTCGCCGCCGGGCGGCCGGCCTCGCCAGGTCGAGCGCGGACATCAGCCGCCGGACCGCCGCGGCGTCGTGTTGGTCGACGCCCGCGTGGGCCAGCCGCACGGCCTGGGCCAGCTCGCGCACCGGCAGGTCCTTGAAGAGGTAGCCGCTGGCCCCGGCGCGCATGGAGTCGAGCACGTATTCCTCGTCGTTGAACGTGGTCAGCATCAGCACCCGGCAGGAGGGCAGTTCGTCGCGGATCATCTCGGCCGCGCGGATCCCGCCGAGCACCGGCATCTTGATGTCCATCAGCACCACGTCGGGCTTGACCTCGAGGGCGCGCTCGACCGCCTCGCGCCCGTCCCCGGCGGTGCCGACCACCGTGATGCCCTCCTGGAGGCCGAGCAGGGAAGCGATGCCCTCGCAGACGAGCACCTGATCGTCGACGACCATGACGCGGACGTCGGTCATCAGGCCCCCACCCGGGCTGTGACCCGGGTGCCGCGGCCGGGCTCGGATTCGATGTGGAGCGCCCCGCCGACCGAGGCCACCCGCTCACGCATCCCGGCCAGCCCGTTGCCGGTCGCCAGCTCCGGCACGAAGCCGCGCCCGTTGTCCTCGACCTCGAGCTCGACCCTCACCTCGCCGAACCGCACCGACACGTAGACCACGTCGGCCCGCGCGTGTCGCCGGGCGTTGGTCAGCGCCTCCTGTGCCACCCGGTAGAGCGTCTCGAGCTCGTCGCGGCGTTGCCCGCCCTCGGTGCCGGTCAGCTCGACGGAGACCGAGAAGCCCGGGTCGTCGAGCCCGTCGGCGAGCACCGCCACCGCGCGGGTCAGCGAGAAGTGATCGGCGCGCAGCGTGCTCACCGACTCGCGTACCTCGGACAGGGCCCGGCCGGTCGCCGAGCGAGCGTCGCCGACGGCCCGGTCGGCGACCGTCGGGTCGCGTTCCCGGAACGCCTCGGCCTTCTCGAGTTGGACGCTGATCGCGGTCAGGTGGTGGCCCAGGCTGTCGTGGATGTCGCGGGCCAGGCGGTTGCGCTCGGCCGTGGCGCTCAGCTCGGCCACCTGTTGTTGTGCCTCGTGCAGCTCGGCGAACAGCCGCTCGGCGCGCACCCGGCTGCGGCGCTGGCGGTCGGCGACCGCGGCGGTGGCGATGGTCAGCACCATGCCGACGAAGAGCATCAGCAGGTCGGAGACGATCTCGGGGTCGGTGGCCCAGCCCGGCGTGAACGACGCCCGGATCGTCCCGGCGGCCAGGTAGCCCGCCGCCAGGCCGATGCTCCACCGGCGGCCGAGGGAGAAGTAGGCGAAGAACGGCACCAGGACGTAGAGCGGCCGGGCGAAGCCCGCGTCGTCGAACGCGACCACCACTTCGATCAGCGCCATGCGGGTCAGCAGCAGCCCGATGCCTCGTCCGGTCGGCTTGATCTGCTCGACCCCGAGCAGCGCGACCAGCGCGGCCGCGAACCACACCGGCGACCAGCCGGGGGAGAGGCCCGCGGCGGCGTAGTAGAGCCCGGTGCTCAACACCGCGAGGTAGAGCACCGAAGCCATCCAGCGCAACGGGGGAGCCATGCGCACCACGGTAGGGAGGTTCGGTGGCTCTCGGACAGTGCCGATAGTCATGTGCCGCGCCGGTGCCGATCGGCACTGTCGGCGGACCGGGTGGCTTCGGCACCGTGGCCGGCATGAACCACTATCGCCTGGCCGGTTACGCCGGTCTGCTCGGCGGGGCGCTCACGCTGATCGCCGCCGCCCGCCGCGCCGGCCTGATCCCTGAGAACTCGTTCACCCACGCCCTGGCCCCGCCCGCGACCGCGCTGCTGCTGCTCACCCTGACCGCGTTCTACCTGGTCCAGCGCGAGCGGGCCGGGCGGCTCGGGCTGACCGGCTTCGTGCTCAACCACCTCGGGCTCAGCGGCCTGTTCGCGGTCGAGTTCCTGACCCACGCCGTGCTCCAGTTCCAGGACGCGGCGACCCGCGAGCAGGTGCTGACCGGCCCCGGCCGGCCGTACTTCGTGGTGGTGGCCTTCACGTTCCTGACCGGGGTGGTCCTCTTCGGCGTGGCGTCGTGGCGGGCCGGGGTGCTGCCGCGCGGCGCGGTCGCGCTCTACGTTGCCGGTCTGAGCGCGGCCGCGTTACGCGCCACCGTGCCCGAGGCCGTCTACCTGGGTGGCCTGGTGGCCGGCTCGGCCGGCGTGCTCTGGCTGTCGGTGGCGTTGTTGTCGAAGCCGGGCGGCGCGTCAGTACCAGATCGCGATCCGGGCACCGTTGGCCTCCTCGGGCGGCGAGGGGTGCGACATGGCTGAGCCGGTGGCCATCCGATGAGCGCTCCACGCCACGGCGGCCGCGTCCAGGATGTCGTCCGGCGGCGCCTGCCCGGCCGGTCCGAGATTGTCCGGGAGCACGATCCCGTGCCGCGCGAGCAGTTCCCGGCGGCGGGCCTGACCGGTCCAGGTCTTCTTGGCGTACGCCAGGGGCTCGCCGGCCATCTGCCGGAACGACACCTCGGGGTGCGCCTCGAAGAGGAGTCCCGGGTGGCGTTCCCAGATCGCGTTCGCCTCCAGCAGCTTGGGCCGCAGCGCCCAGGACTGCCGGCTCAGCCCCGACCCGGTCAGCTCGCGGCAGCGCCGGTTCGCGGTGGCGAAATCCGATTCCTGCCAGACCGCCCGCGGCGGCACCCGGAAGACGCTGCCGCGGCGCGGTCCGAGCTGGTCGGCGGCGAGGGTGTCAGCGGCGCGCCACCGGTCGGGCAGCATGCCTAATGGAATGTCCACCCCGATCACCGCGGCGCCCGAGCTCCCGGCCACGATCTCGTACAGGGTGGACGCCAGCAGCGCCCGGCCGAACTGGCCCTCGCGCAGCTCCACACCCACCCAGCCCAGGGCATATGCGTCGACGCCGATGACGTTCACGGTCATCGCACGCCCTCTGGGGACCGACGGTGGTCGATGCCCTCGGCGTTGTTGGTCATGACCGCAGACTACGCGCCGTGGTGGTTTGAGTGCACGCCGTACTGCTGACTGTCGAAAACTTAAGCCTGTGCTCAATCCGTGTGGACCATCTTGACTGACGTCGATGAATGTGACTACCGTCTCCTCAACTTTCGTTTTGGAAAGTTTCCTAAATGTTCAGGTCATGAGGAGACGCCGTGCAGAAATCCCTACGCCGCGCTCTATGGGCCGGGGCGATCGTTGCGGTCACGGCCGCCGCGATGCCCATGGTCCAGGCGTCTGCAGCGGAAGCTTGTGCGCCCGCATGGAGCGCCACGCAGGTCTACAACGGTGGCAACACCGCTTCCTATCAGGGCAAGAACTACCAGGCCAAGTGGTGGACCCAGAACGAGAACCCGGCGCAGAAGAGCGGCGAGTGGGATGTCTGGAAGAACCTCGGGGCCTGCGGTGGGACCACCCCGCCCTCCGACCCGCCGACCACCCCGCCCACCGATCCCCCCACCGACCCGCCGGGCAACGGCGGCAAGAAGGTCGTCGGCTACTTCGCCGAGTGGGGCGTCTACGGCCGCCAGTACTTCGTGAAGAACATCGTCACGTCGGGCTCGGCCAGCAAGCTGACCCACATCCTGTACGCGTTCGGCAACACCACCGGCGGCCAGTGCTCGATCGGTGACTCGTACGCCGACTACGACATGGCCTACACCTCGGCCAACAGCGTCGACGGCGTGGCCGACACCTGGGACGCCGGCGCCCTGCGCGGCAACTTCAACCAGCTCCGCAAGCTCAAGCGGGCATACCCGAACATCAAGGTGATCTGGTCGTTCGGCGGCTGGACCTGGTCCGGCGGCTTCACCCAGGCCGCGGCCAACCCGACGGCTTTCGCCAACTCCTGCTACAACCTGGTCAAGGACTCCCGCTGGGCCGACGTCTTCGACGGCATCGACGTCGACTGGGAGTACCCGAACGCCTGTGGCCTGAGCTGTGACTCCAGCGGCTCGGCCTCGTACAACAACGTGGTCTCCGCGCTGCGCAACAAGTTCGGCTCGAGCTTCCTGGTCACCTCGGCGATCTCGGCCGACGGGTCGAACGGCGGCAAACTGGACGCGGCCGACTACGCCTCGGGCATCAGCAAGCTCGACTTCGTGATGCCGATGACCTACGACTACTACGGCGCGTTCAGCGCTCAGGGTCCGACGGCGCCGCACTCGCCGCTGACCTCCTACTCGGGCATCCCGACCAACGGCTTCTGGTCGGACGCCGCGATCCAGAAGCTCAAGGCCAAGGGCGTGCCGGCGAACAAGATGCTGCTCGGCATCGGGTTCTACGGACGCGGCTGGACCGGTGTCTCGCAGGCCGCACCGGGTGGCTCCGCCAGCGGGGCGGCACCGGGCACCTACGAGGCGGGCATCGAGGACTACAAGGTCCTCAAGAACAGCTGCCCGGCGACCGGCACCGCCGGTGGCACCGCCTACGCCAAGTGCGGCAGCAACTGGTGGGGCTACGACACCCCGTCGACCGTCGGGACCAAGATGACCTACGTGAAGAACCAGGGCCTCGGTGGCGCGTTCTTCTGGGAGTTCTCCGGTGACACCAGCAACGGCGAACTGATCTCGGCCATCAAGAACAACCTCTGATCCTCCCTTCCTCACCAGAAGGAGCGGGGCACCGGTTCGGTGCCCCGCTCCTTCGCGTGGTGCGGGCGTCATTAGGCTGGCGGCATGCGCCGAGAGTGGCATCAGCTCAGCTATCCGGGGTTCGGCAACCAGGCCCTGCAGACCTCCCGTCCGTCCACCGACTCCGCCGAGGACTCGGCTCTCGGCCTCGACCGGTGGCGTGACCAGCCGCGGGTGCAGATGCCGCCATGGCCGGACATGGCCGAGGTGGCCGAGGTCTGCCAGGTCCTCGAGAATGTGCCGTCGATCGTCGCGCCCTACGAGGTCGACCAGCTCCGGGTCAAGCTCGCCGACGTGTGCGAGGGCCGGGCGTTCCTGCTCCAGGGTGGCGACTGCGCCGAGACCTTCGCCGACAACACCGAGAGCCACCTGCTGGCCAACGCCCGCACGCTGCTGCAGATGGCGGTCGTGCTGACCTACGGCGCGTCGATGCCGGTGGTCAAGGTGGCCCGGGTCGCGGGGCAGTACACCAAGCCGAGGTCGGCCGCCACGGACGCGCTGGGGCTGCCGGCCTACCGCGGCGACATGATCAACTCGCTGGACGCGAACGAGAAGGCGCGGGTGGCCGACCCGCAGCGGATGATCCGGGCGTACGCGAACTCGGCGGCCGCGATGAACATGCTCCGGGCGTACCTCGCGGGTGGTCTGGCCGACCTGGCCGGCCTGCACGACTGGAACAAGGACTTCGTCCGCGCGTCGCCGGCCGGGGAGCGCTACGAGGCGATCGCCCGCGAGATCGACCGCACGCTCGACTTCATCCGGGCCTGCGGGATGACCGACGACGAGGCCCTGCGTACGGTCAGCCTCTACTGCTCGCACGAGGCGCTCGCGCTGGAGTACGACCGGGCGCTGACCCGCGTCTCGGACAGCCGCGCCTACGGGCTGTCCGGCCACTTCCTGTGGATCGGCGAACGCACCCGGCAGATCGACGGCGCGCACATCGACTTCATCAGCCGGATCGCCAACCCGATCGGCGTCAAGCTCGGCCCCGGCACCGCCCCCGAGCAGGCCATCGAGCTGTGCGAGAAGCTCAACCCGGACAACGTGCCGGGCAAGCTCACGCTGATCAGCCGGATGGGCAACGGCCGGGTCCGCGACGCGCTGCCGCCGATCGTCGAGAAGGTGACGGCGGCCGGCGCCAAGGTGGTCTGGCAGTGCGACCCGATGCACGGCAACACGCACGAGTCGTCCAACGGCTACAAGACCCGGCACTTCGACCGGATCGTCGACGAGGTGCTCGGCTACTTCGAGGTGCACCGCGGGCTGGGCACCCACCCGGGCGGCATCCACGTCGAGCTGACCGGCGAGGACGTCACCGAGTGCCTGGGCGGCGCGCAGGGCATCGAAGACCTCGACCTGCCGGACCGGTACGAGACGGCCTGTGACCCGAGGCTGAACACCCAGCAGAGCCTGGAACTGGCGTTCCTGGTCGCGGAGATGTTGCGTGGCTGATCTCCGGTCGGACACCGTCACGAAGCCCACGACCGAGATGCGTGCGGCCATGGCGGCCGCGCCGGTCGGGGACGACGTGTTCGGCGACGACCCGACGGTCAACGCGCTGGAAGCGTCGGTCGCCGCGATGTTCGGGCACGAGGCGGCGCTGTTCTGCCCGTCCGGGACGATGGCCAACCAGATCGCCCTGCAACTGCTGGTGCCGCCCGGCGGTGAGCTGCTGGCCGGGGCCGACGCGCACGTCCTGTCGTACGAGCTGGGCGCGGCCGCCGCGCTCGGTGGCGTCTCCACCCGGACCTGGGGCCCGGTCGGCGCCGACCTCGACCCGGCCGCGATCGCGGCGATGATCCGCCCGGCCGGCTACCCGTCGAACCCCACGCGGGCGATCGCGGTGGAACAGACCCACAACCTGGCCGGGGGTACGGTCGTCCCGCTCGCCACGCTGGCCGCCCTGAGGGAGACGGGCCTCCCGATGCACTGCGACGGCGCCCGCGTCTGGCACGCCCACGTCGCCACCGGCACCCCGCTCGACGCCTACGGCCCGCTCTTCGACACCATGTCGGTCTGCCTGTCCAAGGGCCTCGGCGCCCCGGTCGGCTCGCTGGTCATCGGCTCGGCCGAGCGGATCGCCCAGGCCCGGGTGCTGCGCAAGCGGATGGGCGGCGGCATGCGCCAGGTCGGCATCCTGGCCGCCGCCGGCCGGTACGCCCTGGAACATCACATCACGCGGCTGGCCGACGACCACGCCCGCGCGAAGCGGCTGGCCGAGGCCCTGGACACGACCGCTCAGACGAACATCGTCCTGCTCGACCTGTCGGGAACGCGCTGGGATGCGCCCGGCCTGGTCGCGGCGGCCGCCGAACAGGACGTGCACATCGTCGCCATGCTCCCGCGGGTGGCCCGGATCATCACCCATCTCGACGTCACCGACGATGACGTGGATCAGGCGATCGACGTACTCAAACAGCTCTTAACGACTTGAGCAGGGCGATGTCGGCCGCGTGGCCCTCGTGCTTCTCGGTCGGCGTCTCCACGATCACCGGCAGGCCGGCCACCGCCGAGTGGGCCAGCAGCTCGGCGAACGCGGCCGAGCCGATCCGGCCCTGACCGATGGTCTCGTGCCGGTCGCGCGTCGAGCCGCACTCGTCCTTCGAGTCGTTCGCGTGGATGAGCTGGAGCCGCCCCGGTCCGGCCGCCGCGATCAGCGCGTCCAGCGTCGCGGTCATCCCGCCCGGCGTGGCCAGGTCGTGCCCGGCGGCCCAGGCGTGGCAGGTGTCGAAGCAGACACCCAGCCACGGGTGACCCTCCACCGCGTCCAGGTAGGGCGCCAGGTCTTCCACCTTGGAGGCCAGGCTCCGGCCGCCACCCGCGCTCGGCTCGACCAGCAGCCGGGGCAGCCCGGCCGCGGCGGCCCGGTCGAGCAGCGGCAGCAACGCCTCGTGCAGCTGGTGCATGGCCTTCGCGTCGTGGGCCGGGTCGACCGAGGAGCCGGCGTGGAACACCACACCGGTCGCCCCGATCGCGGCGCCGCGGCGCAGCGCGTGCTCCAGCACGTCGACCGAGCGCTCCAGCGTCAGTGTGGTCGGCGAACCGAGGTTGACCAGCAACGACGCGTGGATGTAGGCCGGGACGCCGCGCTCGCCGATGCCGTCGCGGAACAGCACGTCCTGTTTCGGGTCGCCGGGCGGCAGGGCCCAGCCGCGCGAGTTGGACACGTACACCTGGACGGCCTCGGAGCCGGCCGCGTCGGCGTACCGAAGACCGGTCTTGGCCAGCCCGCCCGAGGTCGACGTGTGCGAGCCGATCGGCGACGTCAGAAGCACTGGATCGCGACCTCGGAGTTCGGTTCGACCTGGGTGTTCTCGGCCGGCTGCTGGGCGCGGACCGTGCCGTTCGGGTTGAAGTCGACGCGGACCCGGAGCCCGAGCGCCTGGAGCGCCTGCTGGCCCTGCGGGCACGGCTGGTCGACCACCCGCGGGACGGTCACGAACGGCGGGCCCTCGCTGACGTCGAGGCGTACCTCGGTGTCCTTCTCGACCCCGGCGCCCGCCTTCGGGCTCTGGCCGATGACCGAGTCGCGCGGCGCGTCGTTCTGCTTGCGCGCCTCGACCGCGGACAGCCCGAGCTGCTGCAGGATCTGGCGGGCCTCGTTGATGTTCTTGCCGTTCAGGTCGGGCACGGTGATCGGCGCCTTGCCCTTGCTGACCACCAGCGTGACCGTGTCACCGGGGCGCAGCTGGGTGCCCGCCTTGGGGTCGCTGGAGATCACGAAGCCCTCGCCGACCTGATCGCTGTACTGAGCTTTGCCCTCCTTGAGCTTGAGCTTGACGTTGTCGAGCTCGCCCTTGGCGGCGGCCAGTTCCATGCCGGCCAGGTCGGGCACCGGGTAGCGTTCCGGGCCCAGCGACACCGTGAGCGTGATGATGCCGCCCTTGACGATCTTCTCGTCGGCCGGCGGGTTCTGGCTCAGCACGACGTCCTTGGCGACCGTCTCGTCGTAGCGCCCGTCGCCGTAGATCAGCTCGAAGCCGGCCTGATCGGCCCGCTGTTCGGCCTGCGCCTTGGTCATGTTCACGAAGGTCGGCGCCTCGGTGTACCGCCCCAGGGTGACCCACCAGGTGCTGCCGACCACGACCAGGACCATCACCAGGATCGCGGCCGGGATCAGGATGCGGCGCTTGCCGCCCTCGGCGAAGAAGCCGCGCCGGGCCGGCGTCGTCCGGTGGACGCTGCCGCTCTGCTGGGGGAGCCGCGACCAGGTCGGCCGGTCGGTCTGCGGGAACGTCGTGGTGACGGCCGGAATCATCGCCGTGCGGTCGGCCGTGTGCCGCGACGGGACCTGGCGCAGCAGAGCCGTCTCGACGTTCGCCGCGCCCAGGTCGTCGCGGACCACCTGCACCTCGGCCAGCAGCGCGCCGGCGTCGGTGGGCCGGGCGCCCGGATCGCGGCGGGTGGCCCGGGCGACCAGGTCGTCGATCGCCGTGGGCAGCCCGCGGACCAGGGCGGACGGCTTCGGCACGTCGTTGTCGACGTGTTGCCAGGCCACCTGGACCGGGTCGTCGCCGTCGAACGGGACCCGGCCGGTGACCATCTCGTAGAGCACGATGCCGGCCGCGTAGACGTCGGTGCGGGCGTCGGCGTGGCCGTTGGCGACCAGTTCCGGCGCCACGTACGCCACCGTGGCCATCAGCTGGCCGGAGTCGTCGTTGCTGCTCGCCTCGACCGCGCGGGCCAGGCCGAAGTCGGCCACCTTGACCACGCTGTCGACCAGGTTGGCGATGCCGCCGCTGGGCGCCTCGGCGACCAGCACGTTCTCGGGCTTGACGTCGCGGTGGACCAGGCCGGCCCGGTGGGCGGCGGCGATCGCGGCGAGCATCTGCTCGAGGATGGCCAGCGCCTCCACCGGGTTGAGCCGGCGGCGCTGGGTGAGCAGGTCACGCAGGGTGCGGCCCTGCACGTACTCCATGACCAGGTAGGGCAGGCCCTGGTGGCGGCCCTGGTCGTAGACGGCGACCACATTGGGGTGGGTCAGCCGCGCGATCGTCTTGGCCTCGTCGGTGAACCGGTCCACGAAGTGGACGTTGGTCGCCTGTGACGGGTGAATGATCTTCAGAGCGACCGTGCGCTCGAGGCGCTCGTCGACGGCGCCGTAGACCGTGGCCATGCCACCACGAGCGACGCGACCGGTGATCCGGTAGCGGCCGTCAATCGTCGTGCCGATCAACGAGTCGGCGACAGTCGTGTCCATCGGCGTGAAGTGTATGTGTCTTTCTGTTGGCGACGGTTCAGGATGCCACAGCTGAGACCTAACGGGTAGGCCACACTGCTCCTGACCAGCGGATCCGGCACAGTGTGAGCTGTGCCGGACCGCCGTGGAACTCAGTGCCGGCGGTGCGCCCGCCGGCCGTCCGCGCTCGCCGGCGCCGAGCTGCTGCTCTCGGTCGGCTCCGGCGAAGCGGACGTTTCGGTCGGCGACGGCGACGGCGAGCTGCTTTCGGTCGGCGCCGGCGTGGTGCTAGGCACCGACGTCGGCGTCGGCACCGGCGGCGTGTTGCAGTCCCCGCAGCCCTCGCTGGTCGGTCCGGGCGCGTGCGGCGCGGTCACCACCTTGGTCACGGTCACCGTCCGCGGCGCGGGCTGGGCGAGAGGCGCCAGGGGTACGCCCGGAGCCGGCGTCGCCGCGGGCACGACGGTGATGGCCGGCGTGGCCGCGACCGGTTCCGCCGCGCTGCCCCGCCCCATCCCGGCGTTGGCCGCCATCGGGTCCTGGGCCTGCTCGCCGATCGCCAGCGGGTACGGCTCGGCCGTCGCCGGCTTCTCGCCGAGCAGCCCGCCGAGCCCGTTGACCACCGCGAAGTAGCTGCCCGCGGCGCCCGCCACGGTCAGCGCCGCGAACGCGGTGACGGCGGCGATCCGGCGGGGCGGTCGCCGGCGCGGGCCCTGGTCGTCGCCGGGTCGGGCCGCCTCGGCGGCGCCACCGAACGTGCTCATCCCGGTGGACGTCACCTCGGGGCCGTCCGGGGCCCGGTGGTAGCCCGGAGCGGCATCCGGCACCCCGATGCCGTCCTGGCCTACCACTGGGTTCTCGGGCGACGGCTCGCGCCGGCCGAGGTCGTACTGCAGCGACCGCATGGCGCCGGCCATCTCGGTGCGGGTCTTCCGCCACATGGTCATGGGATCCGTGCTCGCAATCTGCTCGGCGGGTTGTGGCAGGCTGAATGCCGTGAGTGAGTCATCTACGTCGTCGTCCACGCCCACGGCAGGTCCGGCCGGTTGGGTCCCATTGCCGGACGTTGCCGACAAATTGGACCTGTCCATCAGCAAGGTGAACCAGATGGTGCGCGACGGCCACCTGCTGGCCGTCAAACGCGACGGCATCCGGGTCGTTCCCGCGGAACTGCTGGCCAACAGCACCGTGCTCAAGCACCTCCCGGGCGTGCTGACCTTGCTCCGCGACGCTGGGTACAACGACGAAGAGGCGGTCCGGTGGCTCTACGAGCCCGACGACAGTCTCGACGGCAACGCCGCCCTCGGTCTCGGCGGCGACCGGGCGCGCGAGGTCAAGCGGCGCGCGCAGGCGCTCGGGTTCTGAGAGCCTCGTGCGGCACTTCTCCTACCTGTTCGTGCTCGCGGGGTGCCTCGTCGCGGCGCTGTGGCTCGAACCGGTGCTCAAGGTCGGCGTGCTCCGGCAGGGGCGGCGGCTGCTGCTGACCGTGCTGCCGGTGCTGCTCGTCTTCGTGCTGTGGGACCTGGCGGCGATCGCGGCCGGGCACTGGACCTTCGACCCCGGGCAGACCACCGGCGTGGTCTTCCCGGGCGGGCTGCCGCTCGACGAGGTGCTGTTCTTCGTCGTCGTGCCGATCTGCGCGATCCTCGGCTTCGAGGCGGTCCGGAAGGTCCTGAAGAAGTGACCTACACGGCCGCGGCGCTCCTGGGCGTCCTGGTGGCGGTGCTCGTCGACCTGTTCGTGCTGCGTACCCGCCTGGTGACCCGGCTCGTGTTCTGGGCGACGTACCCGATCGTCATCGTCTTCCAGCTGCTGTCGAACGGCATCCTGACCGGCCGCCACATCGTCGTCTACGACCCGCAGGCGATCATCGGCGTGCGGGTGGCGTACGCACCGGTTGAAGATCTTTTCTTCGGTTTCGCCCTGGTGCTCTTCTCGCTGTCGATCTGGGTGCGGCTCAGACCTTCCGGCGGGTAGCCGCCTCGGCCAGCTCCAGCAGCACACCCCGCGCCTCGTCCTCGACGTCGGCGGCGGCCAGCGCGGCCAGGCTCTCGGTGGTCAGCGTGACGATGCGCTCCTCGGTGCGGGCCAGCGCCCCGGAGTCACGGATGATCGCCCGCAGCCGCTCCACCCCCGCGTCGTCCAGCTCGGGGTCGCCGAGGGCCGCGTCCAGCACCGCCCGGTCCGCCGCCGGCGCCGTCTGGAACGCCGCCGCCACCAGGTACGTCCGCTTGCCCTCGCGCAGGTCGTCGCCGGCCGGCTTGCCGGTCACGGCCGGGTCGCCGTACACCCCGAGCACGTCGTCGCGCATCTGAAAGGCCTCACCCAACGGCATGCCGTACGCCGAATAGCCGGCACTCAGCGCGGCCGGCGCACCGGCCAGCGCGGCGCCCAGCAGAAGCGGCCGTTCGACCGTGTACTTCGCGGCCTTGAACCGGGCCACCAGCCCCGCCCGCTCCAGCGAGGTGTCGCCGGTGGCCTGCGTGTGCACGTCCAGGTACTGCCCGATGCTGACCTCGCTGCGCATCGCGTCGAAGGTCGGCCGGGCCCGGGCCAGGTCGGCGAGGTCGACGCCCGAGCCGTGCAGCATCTCGTCCGACCACACCAGCGCCAGGTCGCCGAGCACCACCGCGGCCGCGTCGCCGAACTGCTCCGCGCCGCCCCGCCAGCCCGCCGCCTCGTGCCGGACGGCGAACCGCCGGTGCACGGCCGGCTCACCACGCCGGGTGTCCGACCGGTCCATCAGGTCGTCGTGGATCAGCGCGCTGGCCTGCACCAGCTCCAGCGAGGCCACGGCGGCCACCAGCGGGTCGCTGTCCAGCCCGCCGGCCCCGCGGAAACCCCAGTAGGCGAACGCCGGCCGCAGCCGCTTGCCCCCGCCCAGCACGAACGCCTCCAGCGCGTCGGCCACGTCGGCCAGCGCCGGGTCGATCTCGGTCATCCGGGCGCGCTGGTCGGCGAGGAACACGGTGAGCGCCTTGTCGACCCGATCGCGCAGGCCCGCATACTCCAGGGGCGAGATGGTCACCGCGTCAACCTAGCCGCTGCACCCGGTAGAGTCCTACCGTGTCCCTCGGTCTGCCGTCCAAGCTCCCCGCCTCGCCCAGCATCGGTGAGTTGATCAAGGGCGCCACGCCGACCTTCTCGTTCGAGTTCTTCCCGCCCAAGACCCCGGCCGGCGAACAGCTGCTGTGGCAGGCGATCCGCGAGCTCGAGTCGCTGCGTCCCTCGTTCGTGTCGATCACCTACGGCGCCGGCGGCACCACCCGCGACACCACGGTCGCGGTCACCGAGCGGGTCGCCACCGAGACCACGCTGCTGCCGATGGCCCACCTGACCGCGGTCAACCACTCGGTCGCCGAACTGCGCAACGTGATCGGCCGCCTGGCCGGCGCGGGCATCCGCAACGTCCTCGCGGTCCGAGGCGACCCGCCCGGCGACCCGCAGGCCTCCTGGGTCAAACATCCCCACGGCATCTCGTACGCGTCGGAACTGGTCCGCCTGCTCCGCGAGGTCGGCGACTTCAGCGTCGGCGTGGCGGCCTTCCCGTACAAACACCCCAGGTCGTCGGATGTCGAGTCGGACACCCGCCACTTCATCGAGAAGTGCCGGGCCGGCGCCGACTTCGCCATCACCCAGATGTTCTTCGACGCCGACGAATACCTGCGCCTCCGCGACCGCGTGGCGGCGGCCGGCTGCGACACCCCCATCGTCCCCGGCGTGATGCCGGTGACCAGAATGGCCACGATCGAGCGGTCGACCCAGCTCTCCGGCGCCCCCTTCCCGCCCCACCTCCTCGCCCGCTTCGAGCAGGTCGCCGGCGACGAGGCCGCGGTCCGCGCGCTCGGCGTCGACCTGTGCAGCGAAATGTGCCAGCGGCTCCTCGACGAGGGCGTCCCCGGCATCCACTTCATCACGCTCAACCGCTCCACCGCGACGCGCGAGGTCTGGCAGCAGCTGGCCCCGACGCCCGCTCTGTCTTCGTGACCTGGGATTCATACGCTTCGGCGTGGGCTGACCTGCATGGCGGGTTCGACCCGCGGCAAGCGTCGCCGCTGGTCCGGGGCTGGGTTCGCATCGCCTGGCGGGCCGGGGTCTTGCTGGCCCGCCTTGGCCTGGGGCCCATGGCGGTCACCCTGGCCGGGCTGGTCTTGTGCCTGCTGGTGCCGTTGGCAACGTTGCTCGGCCCGCTCGGGTTCGTTCTCGCCGGTGTCCTGGTCGCCGCGGCCGCCTTTGCCGACTCCTTCGACGGCGCGGTCGCGGTGGTCACCGGCCGGGCGTCCCGCTTGGGCTACGTCGTCGACTCGGCCTCCGATCGCGTCGGCGAGGCCGCCTGGCTGGTCGCCTTCTGGCTGACCGGTGCGCCGGCCTGGCTGGTGGTCACGGCGGGCGGTCTGAGCTGGCTCCACGAATACGTACGGGCCAGAGGCGCCGCCGCCGGCATGTCGGACATCGGCGCGGTGACCGTGGGGGAGCGGCCTACCCGCATCGCGGTCTCGATCCCGGGCCTGCTCTTCGCCGGCTTGTCGGCGCTGATCCTCCCGTTGCCGGTCGCGACGGTCGCGGTCGCCGTCTGGCTGGCTCTTCAGCTCATCGGCCTGGCCCAGCTCGCCGTGGCCGTCCGCCGCGCCCTCACCTGACGCTCGCCTCTGCTCTACTCAAGCTTGCGGGCGTTACGCGATTCGAAGTCGTGAGGGTGTAACCAAACACGCTCTCCAAGCCTGCGCACTCAGCGGTCGCGTGACTGGCAGCCCCAAGGGTCCCGAGTCGATCGGCTCTTGACCACAACCTGCTCCGGTTCTGGCGCGCTGCGGGGAGCCCGGTGACGACGGGGCAGTCCCGTATCCCCTTCCTCGGCGCATTGCTCGACACCCTGTTGGCCTCGGCCGGGAATTTCGGCGCGACGCGTGAACCAGGGTCGTGCGGGGCCCGTGGTGGCGGTGAACCCGGGCCGCTCCGGACCGGGTGATCACCCTGTGGAGGGCATCATGCGGAAAGCGTCTTTCGTGACCGGTCTGGCGTCGGCGGCTCTGGTGACCGGTGTGGCGTTGGTGCCGGCGTCGGCGGCCAGCGCGGCGACGTACGGGCCGGTCACGACGAACTGTGGGGTCGTCACGTGTAGCGCGTATCTGTCGCGGTCGGCGACCAAGGCGGTGAACGAGAAGCTGACGCTGGCTGGGGGTGGGTATGCCGGGGTCGGGCTCATCGTGTGTGCGCCGTTGGCGCCGCCGCCGTTGACGCCGATCGGGGTGGCGTGCGGGGTGGCGGCGACGGTGCAGGGTGCGTGGATCGCGCAGGAGGTCGAGGACGCGGCCGAGCGGCACGGAGCGCGGGGCGCCTGTCTGAAGGTCACCTATACCAAGCCGGTCGGTAAGGTGCCGCCGCAGGTCACCTACTGGTCGACGAACAACGGCAAGTACTGCAAGGACTAACGGCGGCGCAGGCTGGGGCTGAGTGAGAGCCGGTCAAGGGCGGTCGGGACGAGTTGTTCCATCGCGGCGTGTTCGGCCTCGTCGGTCATGTGGCGGGGCAGCCAGCGCAGCGTGGTGGCCGGGATCGGTTCGCCGCCGAGGCGGAAGCGGCCGGTGAGCAGGCCCGCGGCGAGGTGCGATGGTCGACGTGGTGGGACCTGGATGCCGTCCGGCCCGAGGCTCGCAGGGGTAAGCGCCAGATTCGGTCACCCACCCCTGCGAGCGAACGGTTATCGCAGGCGGACGACCGGCGGCAGGAGCTTGGCCTCACCGGCGGCCGGCGGGGTCAGCTTGGCCACCGACGCGAGGTCGGCCGGAACACGCTCGGTCCGTGCCGTGCCGCGGGCCTTCGCGGTGGCGGCCTGGAACGGCTGGACGTCGCCGACGCAGAGGGTTCCCTCGGCCGGCAGGGCGCCGGTCAGCAGGTACTGGTCGACGGCGCCGGTGGCGCAGGCCGAGGTGCCGTACGCGGTGTGGCCCCAGCTGTCGCTGGACAGCAGCCGGCTGTTGGGCAGCAGGGCGGCCGAGGCGACCGCGTCGTTGTAGTTGGTCGCCGGGTCCCAGTAGTTGCCGACCACCAGCACCGGCGCCGCGGTCCGCTTGGTGAACGGGCCCCGGTAGGCGTCCTCGTCCTGGACGGTCCAGGTGTTGCCCGCGCAGGTCGCGTCGCCCCAGCCCCAGGCGCGGCCGAAGTACGGCGCCCGCTCGTCGGCCGCGGCGGTCAGCGCCGGCCACAGCGCGGCGTCCTGCGGGTGCACGCCGTCGGTGCAGATGACGGCCGAGCTGGCCTCGGCGCCGTTGTAGTAGGGGAAGTCGCGTCCCCGGCCGTCGAGACGCGAGGTGAGCCGCTTGCGGGCGGCGGCCGCGGTCTGGTCGGAGGCGTCGGGGTCGGTCAGCCCCAGCAGGTCCTGGGTCATGAAGACCAGATCCTCGTAGCCGTACGGGCCGTACAGCATGCTCAGCGCGGTGTTGACCAGGTCGGAGTAGCGGAAATAGTACTTGCCGGCCGCGTCCTCGAGCTCCAGCGGCTCGGCGCGCAGCCGGTCGGCGACCAGCTCGAAGTCGGCGGCGAACCGGCCGGCCTCGGCGCACTGCTCCTCGCCCCCGGCGTCGCAGCGCTGGAAGATCTCGGTCAGCGCCTTGTACGCGCCGTCCGCGCTGCGCAGCCGGTCGTCCAGGGTCTGGTCCTTGGTCTGCTGGTCGCCGGTCCACTTCGTCGGGTCGATGACGCCGTCGACGGTGATTGCCCGGAACCGGTCCGGGAACATGTTCGCGTAGTACTGGCCCAGCGCGGTGCCGTAGCTGAAGCCCAGGTAGCTGAGCTTCTCGTCACCGACGGCGCGGCGCAGCACGTCCATGTCGCGGGCCACCTCGGCCGTGGACGTCGCCCCGGCCAGCTTCTTGCCCGTGGTCGAGCAGGCCTTGCCGAGCTCCTTGGCGGAGGCGATGTACGCGGCCTCCTCCTCGGGCGTGTACGGGAAGAGCACGTTCATCCCGCGCAGCTTCTCGGTCTGCTCCTGGGTGTTCTTGAAGCACTTCACGTTGTCGCTGCTGGCGATGCCGCGCGGGTCGAAGCCGACGATGTCGAACTTGTCGAGCAGCTCCGAGCCGAGGAAGAACGGCGACGACAGCGCGATCGAGGTGCCGGAGCCGCCGGGGCCGCCCGGGTTCAGGAACAGGCTGCCGATCTTGTGCTCCTGGTCGCGGGCCTTCACCCGCAGCACGGCGACCTCGGTGGTCGGGCCGTTCGGCCGGTCGTAGTCGAGCGGCAGGTCGACCGTCTCGCACTCGGCCCATTCGTAGCACGAGTACCAGTCGAGCTGCGGCGTCGGCACCCGGTCGACGCGGCGGGCCTCGGCGGCGCTGGTGCGGTCGGCGGCTGGTGCGGCCGCCGCGGATGCCGGTACGGCGGCCAGCCCGGTGATGAGCAGGCCGGCGATTCCTCCGGCGAGGAATCGGTGTGTGGCTCTCATTCAGATGCCCTTCCGAACGGTGAGTCGCCGGCGGGCACCGGCGACCCCGACGACCGTACGATACGTCGACAAGTCTCGATATGTAGGCACTTGTCAAAGTGGACGCTTGCCGAAACTGCTCAGCGATCTCTCGAGCAAGGGCAGGGCGTGCAGGACATTTCGCGTACGAATCAGGAAGTCCCACACCGGTTCGAACTTCTTCCAGGCTCCCGCGTACGAAAGGTGCCTTGCCCGGTCACCGAAGGCGTCCTTCTGGGCGGCGCCACGCCAGATGTTCTTCCACCGGTAGAAGTCGCGGTACGCCCGCCAGTAGCCGGCCTCGAGCTGGTCCGGCGTCATCCCCTGCGGCCGGTAGACGACATGCCGCGTGTCGTAGCGGTGCCAGTCGCGGTGCACGATCCGCCCGGCCGCCTCCATCCGCCGGAACAACGCCGTCCCCGGATACGGCGTCATGATGTGGAACGTCGCCGTCTCCAGCCCGGCCCCGACCGCCCATTCGACCGTGCGGTCGAAGACGTCCGGCCCGTCACCGTCCATCCCGAACACGAAGCTGGCGTTGACCATCACGCCCGCGTCGTGCAGCCGCCGCGCGACCGCTTCGTAACTGTGCCCCACGTTCTGCCGCTTGCGCTGTTCCGCCAGATTGGCCGCATTGATCGTCTCGAATCCGACGAACATGCTGCGCAGCCCCGCTTCCACCGCTTTCTCCAGCAGCCCCGGGCGCAGGATCGAGTCGACCGTGCCGGCCGCCTGCCACACCCGGCCCATGCCCTTCATCCCGTCGAACAGCGCCTCGGCGAACTTCCGGTTGCCGAGCAGATGGTCGTCGAGAAAGTAGAGATGCTTTCCCGGCAGCCGCTCGATCTCGGCCAGCGCGTCGTCGACCTGCTGGGTGTAGAACGACTTCCCGCCTTCGAAGAACGCGTCCTTGTAGCAGAAGTCGCAATGGTGCGGGCAGCCACGCGAGACGACGATCGAGTTCGGCACCAGATAGCGGTTGCGCTTGATGAGATCGCGCCGGATAGGTGGGAGATTCGCGAGGGTACGCTCGGACGACGCGTACCGTGAATCGCTTTGCCCGCGCCGGAACTCGCGCAGGAAACGTGGCCAGGTGTCCTCGCCGGGACCCAGGAAGATCGCGTCGGCGTGCTCGGCCGCCTCGTCCGGCAGCGAGGTCACGTGCAGGCCGCCCATGGCGACGAACACGCCATGGGCGCGGTAGCGGTCGGCGATCTCGTACGACCGCCGGGCCGACGTGATGTACGCCTGGATCACCACCAGGTCGGGCCGGTCGTCGGCGATGACCTGGTCGATCCGCTCGACGTGCTCGTCGAGGATCGTCACCTCGTCGGCATCGTCCAGATAGGCAGCCAGGGTGGCCAGGCCGAGCGGCGGGAAGAGCGAGTACTTGATCGGCCGGAACAGCGGGCTGGTCGCCTCGGTCAGGGCGGGCAGAATCATCGTCACACGCACGCCCCGAAGGTAGGCCCGGCTCATGGAGCCGGTGTGCCTCAGTTGTGCAGATCCTGTGGCGTCCACCGGTAGTGCCTCGAGGTGGCGATCTCGTGGAAACCGCACCGGCGCAGGATGGGCGCGCTGTCCGGCGACGCGTCGACGTGCAGCAGCCGGAAGCCGCGGGCGACGGCCTCCCGGGCCCGGGCCGCGAGCAGGGCGCGATAGAGACCGCGTCCCCGCCATTCCGGCAGCGTCGTGCCGCCGAGCAGCGCGACGAATTCGGTGCCCGGCCAGTAGACCGACCAGGCGGAACTGACGATCCGGCCGCCGCCTCGGCGATCAGGATGGAGATCTGGCCGGGATCGGCCGACACCCGGCCCACCAGGTCGGACGCCACCCAGGAGCAGTCGAACCCCCACACCTCGGTCTGGTGAAGGGCGATGCGGCGTAGGTCCTCGGCCTCGCTGACCTGTCGCAGCACGACGCCGCCGGGCAGGACCGGTTCGGCGGCCACCTCGGCGGCGAGGCCGACCAGCACGGTCCACGGCTGCTCCGGGACGAAACCGGCCGCGACCAGGCGCTCAGCCAGATCCGTGGGCCGGTCGTGGGTCCGGAGCTTCCACCCGACGGCCTGGCCACGGACCTGGAAGAAGTCACGTTGGCGGACGATCAGACGGTCGAGCGCGGCGCCGGTGACGCCGACGTCGCGGGGCGCCCGGATCCGGCCCATGTGCCCGCCGACGATCCGGAGCACCGGGCCGTCGTGCTCGTAGGTCAGGCCGGCCGGGACGGCGCCGGCCGGCATGCGCATCTGCGCGTCGTAGGCGGCCAGCAGGGCAGCGGCGTCGACCATGGTCACATGGTGCCGGATCCGGCCGGGAACGGTGAACCGCGCGGCGGCGTCCCACCTCCCATGCGACGAGTCCTGATCCTGGCCGTACCGCTGGCGCTCGCCGCCTGCGCGCCCGATGACATGCCCCGCACCGAGCAACCCGTTCCGGTGACCTCGCTCGTCGTCAGCTGCGGCACCTTCGACCTGAAGCTGACCGATCCGCTTCCGGCCACGGCGGCCCGGTGCCTGACCGAATCCG
Source organism: Actinoplanes sp. NPDC051470 (assembly GCF_040682035.1). Classification (NCBI taxonomy): domain Bacteria; kingdom Bacillati; phylum Actinomycetota; class Actinomycetes; order Micromonosporales; family Micromonosporaceae; genus Actinoplanes; species Actinoplanes sp. NPDC051470. The sequence goes on along the minus strand of NZ_JBFBAA010000003.1, from coordinate 239,372 downwards.
TGGCGGAGGGGCGGCCGGCCCGGCTCCAGATCTCCTCGAACACCGACGAGGGCGACCCGATCATCACCACCTACAGCAGCGGTCCGGACGGCCGCGTCGAAGTGGTCACCGACACGCGCCAGGACAAATTCGGCCCCCGGCGGGTCACCGTCGAGACGTGCACCGGGATCACGGCGAAGGAAAGGTCGTTCGACGTCACCGGGTGCACCGAGCCGGAAGAGCGTCCAACGTCGTGATGCTCTCGACCGCGGTGGGCCGCTCACCCGCGCGGATCAGGGCCACGCCGTCGTGGCCGAGGTCGACCGCGGCCGCCACCAGCGCCGGGTCGTCGTCGATGAACAGGCACTCGTGCGCTTCGAGGCCGATCAGGTCGCGGCCGGCGGCGTACATCCGGGGGTCGGGTTTGGTGCACCCCATCAGCTCCGAGATGACGTAGCCGGCGAAGAACCGCGCGATCCCCAGCTCGCGGAACGTCTCGTCGAACCCGGCCGCCCAGTTGTCCGAGACCACCGACATGCGGATGCCGGCGGCGTGCAGTCGCTCCAACGCGGGCCGGGCGTCCGGGTAGAGCTCGAGAACCGGCCCGCTCGCCGGTGCTTCGAGTTCGGTGAGCAGATCTTTCGAAGCCGAGACGCCGAGTACGCCGAGGAGCACGCGATGGTAGTCAGCGCGGTCGGCCGTCCGGTCCCCGGCGTCAAGGAAGCGCTGACCCGCGGCGATCGCCTCGGGGAAGCGCCCCGCGTCCACATCGGGACGATGCCTCATGACGACGGATTCGAAGTCGTGGCGCGGGTTCCAGCGCCCACCGACCGGCCGGGTCAGCACACCACCGGCGTCGAACAGGACTCCACGGATCACCGGGCACCGGCCATCGGGGCGGCCGCCCGCAGCGCTTGCCGGACCCGGGCCAGCGCCGCCCGCACGAACCGCCGATCCCACCCCGGATCCGCCTCGACCCGCCGCAGCAACGCGACCGCCGACATCTGATCAAGCCCCATGCCTCGACCCTGCCTCGGCGACGGCCGCCCGGCAACCTCCGGCCTGGTCGAGGCTGCGCATCACCCGCTGGACCGGAACCCAGTACGGACCGCCGAGGGCAGACCAGTCCGTGGACGTGTGTGCGCTGGTAAGGACTGCGACGAGGCATCCGGCCGGACCGCGCCCAGGTGTCCAGCGGTGTCTCCACCATGTGCACGCCGCGGGATCGCACTGCATGGGCCGCTCGCCCCGAGACCATCACGGAATGAGTTCCCCGCTTTCGGGGCGCCTCGACGTCGTCGACGGCACGGCCGGGCGGTCCGGCGACCCGAACTCGGCGCGGAGCGGGTAGTGTGACGCGCCGGATGGCTGAGCAGATATCGACAGGCGCCTTGCGCTCGTACGTCCACATGGTCGCGTGGGCTGCCACACTGCTGGCGCTGGCCTCGTGCGGCGGTGCTGGCACTCCTCCCGCAGCTCGGGGAATCCCGCCGGCCTCGGCGGTGCCGTCGCCGACAGTGGTGGCGCCGTCCGCGGCGTCGTCAGCGCCCCCGTCGCCGCCGGTGACCTCGCCGAAGCCGCGGCCCGAGCCTGTCACGGCGGGTCTCGCCGGCAGCCGGCTCACCACGGGCTCGGCGATGGTTGCGCTGACCTTCGACGACGGCCCTGATCCGAGGGTCACACCGCAACTGCTGGACCTGCTCAGGACCCATCACGTGTCCGCGACGTTCTGCCTGGTCGGCGAGCGGGTCAAGCTTTATCCGAGACTGACGGCTCGCATCGCCGCCGAGGGGCACACGTTATGCAACCACAGCTGGGACCACGCGGAGTACCTGTACAAACGCGGCGACGCGCAGATGGCGCGGGATCTCGAACGGACGAGCGCCGAGATCCACCGGGCCGTGCCGGGTGTGCCGATCCGATATTTCCGGGCACCGTACGGAAACTTCACCCCGGGGCTGATCCACGTTGCGAGCCGTCTGAACATGATTCCACTGGGCTGGAGCGTCGACGACCAGTGCTACCTCAGTGACCGCTACGGCACCGGCAGAGCGATGGTCCGGCACATGACCGCACGGGTGCGGCGAGAGACAAAGGCCGGCGCGGTCATCCTCAGCCACGACTTGGACAAGCCGCAGACCCTGGTCGCGTACCGGCAACTTCTGCCCTGGCTGCGGAAGCGCTTCGAAATGGCCGCGCTGCCACCGGATCCGCCACCTGCGTGAGAGTCCGCGAGGAGACGGGAAGTTCTCCTCACTGCGCGATTGATGTCAGCGGTGGCGACCGGCCCGTAGGTCGCAGCGCTGGCCGCCGACGCCGGCACCAACGCCACACCGGTCACCAGGGCCGCCGACGCCAGACCGGTCACGAAAGACGCTTTCCGCATGATGCCCTCCACAGGGTGATCACCCGGTCCGGAGCGGCCCGGGTTCACCGCCACCACGGGCACCAAACCGCCCCGGTTCACGCGTTCAGCAAATAATTCGAGACTTCGTCAGGGTGCGCTGACGGGAGGGCCAGCAGGGTCAGGAGGAGCGCGCCCAGGACGAAGGCCGCGTCGACGTGGAAGGCCACCCCGTAGCCGGTTCGCAGGGCGTCCACTGTGGGGTTCGGGCCGGACACCGCGGCCGCCGTTGCCGCCAGGACGGCCAGGCCCAGGGCGCCGCCGGCCTGCTGGGCGGTGTTGGTCAGGCCGGAGACCAGGCCGGTGTCCGACGAGGCGGTGAAGGCCATGGCGAGCATGATGATCGGCGGGACGGTGATTCCGACGCCCAGGCCCATGACGATGAGGGCGGGCAGCATGCCGGTGGCGTACGCGGACGGGGTCTGACCCAAAAGCAACAGGCCGCCCAGCAGGAGGGTCAGGCCGGCCGCGAGCACCGGGCGTGGGCCGAAGCGGGCCGTGACGCGCGGCGCGACGAACAGTGACACCAGGCCGATCACGATCGGTGTGGGCAGGAAGGCCAGCCCGGTGCCGAGGGCGTCGAAGCCCATCACGCGTTGTACGTACAGGGCGTTGAGGAACTGGAAGCCCATGCCGGTCGCGAAGACCAGGACCACGGTGGCGTTGACCAGGAGCAACCAGGGGCGGGCGAGCAGGCGCAGCGGGATCAGCGGCTCGGTGGCGCGGCTCTGCCGGAGGACGAAGGCGGCGATCAGCAGCACCGCGACCAGGCCGAGCGGCCAGGTGGTCTGCACGATCGCGTACACGCCGGCGGAGAGGCCCGCGGTGATCAGCGCCGCGCCGGCGACGTCGAGGCCGCGGCCGAGGCCGGGCGCGGGCTCGCGGGGGAGCGTACGCAGCGCGAAGATCGCCACCAGCACGCCGACCGGCACGTTGATCAGGAAGATCCAGGTCCAGCCGGCCGCCTCGGTGAGGATGCCGCCGAGCACGAAGCCGGCCGCGGCCCCGCCCGCCTGCACGAAGCTGTAGATGCCCATCGCTCGGGCCTGCGCGCCGGGCGTGGGGTAGAGCCGCACGATCATGCCGATGACGACGGCGCCGGCCAGGGCGCCGCCCGCGCCCTGGAGGAAGCGCCCGGCGACCAGCAGGCCGGCCGTCGGGGCGAACCCGCACAGCGTGCTGGCCAGCGTGAACACGACCAGGCCGGCCAGGAAGACGCGCCACGCGCCGATCAGGTCGCCGAGCCGGCCCGAGAGCAGCAGCAGGCCGGCGAAGGAGATCAGGTAGCCGTTCACCACCCAGGCCACGCCGGCCTCGGAGAAGCCCAGGTCACGCTGGATGTCGGGGATCGCGACGGCCACGATCGTGCTGTCCAGGACGATCATCAGGGCCATGGCGCAGAGCACCGCGAGGGCGGCGCCGCGGCGATCGGTCGAAGCAGTCATGGCTCCGACCGTAACAGATAATCTGTTAGTAGACTATCTGTAAGTCACCTACCTCGGGCCCGGCGCACGGGGCCGGTCTCCCGGTTGTCGGCGAGCCGGCCGAGGGTCTCGAGGAACGCCTCCCGCTCGGCCGGCGGCAGGCCGGACAGCACGTCGGCGTGCACGGCGTCGACGATCCGTTGCCCGTGCTCGGCCGCGGCCCGGCCACCCTCGGTGACAGCGATGATGCGGGCGCGACGGTCCGTGCTCGACGGTCGTCGCTCAGCGAGACCCCGGCGTTCCAGCTCGTCAACTGTGGTGACCATCGTCGTCTTGTCGAGGTCGGCCAGGGCGGCCAACTGGATCTGCGTGCGCTCACCCTCCATGGCGTGGACGAGCACGCACTGCATGCGTGGGGTCAGGTCGATGTCGGCCAGGGCGGCGGCGAGCCGGTTGGACAGGGCGTGACCGGCCATGTTGAGCAGGCCGGTGATGTCACGCTCGGTGCGCTCGGGGGAGTGAGTGGCCATGAACTGATCCTATCGCGGGATCATCTGCTTCCGGATAATCCCGTGACAGGTACGGCCGGCGGGTCTGCCCCCGTGCCAACCCGCCGGCCGTACGTCGCTGCCAGTAACGCTATGGCGACCCTCCATCCCGGACAACTAGATAAAGATCAAAGTCAACGTCAGATGGGGGTACGACGGGCACACGGTCCCGCCCTCTCGGCGGCCTTGCTGCGACGCCAGGCCGTTCCTCGCCATCCGGCTCGGATGAGGGTCGAGTCGTCAACGTTCCGTTGACTACATTGACCCTGGTCAGCCCAAGTTCGCAGCCGCGGTGCATCTGGGGGCGCCGGTCGCCCTGGTCGTGGCGATCGTGGTGAGCGCGGCGGCCGGCCTGATCGCCCTGCGTCGGATTTCCAGCGCAAGACACGAACTATTGCAATGAACGGTCCAACTATTGCGAGCGCGTGACGACGACTGTAAAGATGACTGTCAATCTGTCCCCATCCCCGTTCTCGGATCGCTGGAGTTCCCCATGGCCGTCACCCGACGTACCGTTCTCTCCGCTGCGGCCCTGGGCTCGGCCGCGCCCCTGCTCGCCGGCTTCACACCAGCCTCCGCCGCGTCCCCGCCCGGCGACGTCCTTGGGTCCCCGCCCGGCGACGTTCTCGGGTCGCCGCCCGGCGACGTCGTCGGCAAGATCAGCGTCGGCTACCAGGGCTGGTTCTCGTGCCCCGGCGACGGCGCGCCGATCGGCGGCTGGTGGCACTGGAGCCGCGACCGTTTCCAGCCGCCGTCCCCCAGCAACACCACGATCGTGTCCTGGCCGGACAACCGCGACTACACACGCGTCTACCCGACCGCGTACCCCAATCTCGGTGACGGCCGCCCGGCCACGCTGTTCTCCTCGTACGACCAGCAGACCGTCGACACCCACTTCCGCTGGATGCAGACGTACGGCATCGACACCGCCGCCCTGCAACGGTTCAACCCGGTCGGCGACGAAGGCCCGACCCGCGACGCGATGACCCAGAAGGTGCGCTCGGCGGCCGAGGCGACCGGCCGCAAGTTCTACGTCATGTACGACGTCACCGGCTGGACCAACATGCAGTCCGAGCTGGTCAACGACTGGGTCACCAAGATGTCGGCGCACGCCTCGTCCCCGGCGTACGCCCGGCAGAACGGCAAACCGGTCGTCTGCGTCTGGGGTTTCGGCTTCGACGACGACGGCCGCCCGTTCGCACCCGCCGCCTGCCTCGACGTGGTCAACCGGCTCAAGGCGCTGGGCCTCTACGTGATCGGCGGCGTGCCGACCTATTGGCGCGAGGGCAAGAACGACAGCCGGCCCGGCTTCCTCGACGTCTACCACGCCTTCCACATGATCTCGCCGTGGATGGTCGGCCGCACCGGCACACTCGACGGCCTCGACTGGTTCTACACCAACGTCAACACCGCCGACCAGGCCGACTGCAACGCGCACGGCATCGACTACCAGCCCTGTGTGCTGCCCGGCGACCTGTCCAGCGGCGCCCGCCGGCACGGCGACTTCTACTGGCGCAGCCTCTACAACATGATCCGGCTCGGCGCCCAGGGCCTCTACGTGTCGATGTTCGACGAGTACAACGAGGGCAACCAGATCGCCAAGACCGCCGAGACGGCCGCCTCGGTGCCGGCCGGCAGCGGCATCCGGGCCCTCGACGAGGACGGCACCTTCTGCTCCGCCGACTACTACCTGCGGATCACCTCGGACGGCGGCCGGATGCTCAAGGGCCAGATCCCCCTGACCGCCGTCCGCCCCACCCCGCCGACCACCGGCACCCCGCCGCCCCCGGTCACCGACCTGGCCCGCGGGCGCGCGACCTCGGCCGGCGATCACACCCAGGGCTACGTACCCGCAAACGCCGTCGACGGTGACAGCGGCAGCTATTGGGAGAGCGCCAACAACGCGTTCCCCCAGTGGATCCAGGTCGACCTGGGCGCAACGTCAACAGTCGGCCGCGCGGTCCTCAAGCTCCCACCGGCGTGGGGCGCCCGAACGCAGACCCTCACGATCGCGGGCAGCACCAACGGCTCGTCCTTCACAACCCTCGCCGCCACCACGGCCCGCACCTTCGACCCGGCCGCCGCCAACACGGTGACGGCGACGTGGACACCAACGTCGGCCCGATATGTGCGCCTGACCTTCACCGCCAACACAGGCTGGCCCGCCGGCCAACTCTCCACCCTCGAGCTCTACTCCACCGCCTGAACACAGCCGTCAAGCCTCGCCCCACTGCCTGAACACAGCCGTCAAGCCTCGCCCCGCCGCCTGAGCGCAGGAGTCAAGCCTCGCCCCACGGCCTGAACACAGGCGTCAAGCCTCGCCCCGCCGCCTGAGCGCAGGCGTCTAGCCGCGCCCCGCCGCCTGGGCACAATCGCCCTGCCGGTTGAGCGCAACCGTCGTCCCTTGCCACCCGAGCGCGGGCGCCCCGCCCACAAGAAGCAGCGAGGCGTCCGCGCGCCGGGCCCGCCCGGAGCCGAGAGTCGCCCGCCAAGCGGGCACCGAACAAAAGGGCGGAGTGGCGAAATACTCGATCTTGAAATTGTCGCGGCCACCGCCGCCACCCCCACCCCTGTGGGTGGGCAGGAAATGTAGCGCGCGATTGTGACGATCTGTGGAGTTATCCACAGGTGGTCGCGTTCCGGGCGATAGGGAGCAGGGCGCTAGCGCGCCCAACCCCGGCCACAACCGGAGCCGAAAGCGGCCGACGGGCCGGGCGCCCCACAATGAGCCGGAGTGGCGGAACAGCCGATCTTGAAATTGTCGCGGCCACCGCCGCCACCCCCACCCCTGTGGGTGGGCAGGAAATGTAGCGCGCGATTGTGACGATCTGTGGAGTTATCCACAGGTGGTCGCGTTCCGGGCGATAGGGAGCAGGGCGCTAGCGCGCCCAACCCCGGCCACAACCGGAGCCGACAGCGGCCCACAGACCGGGCGCCCCACAAGTGGGCCGGAGTGGCGGGACAGCCGGAGTGGCGGGACAGCCGGAGTGGCGGACAGTCGGGGTCACTCAGGCGGCGGTCTTGAGAGCCCCGCCGTCCACCAGCCAGTTCGACCCGACCGCGCTGGGCATGGTCGGCGACGACAGCAGGAGCACCGCGCGGGCGATCTCGTCGGGCTCGATCATCGCGCCGGTGAGCATGCCGTTCTGCGTGGGCAGCGCGGCCACCAGGGCGGCGTGTTCGAGGCCCAGGTGGGTGGCGAGCTGGGCGGCGTAGCCGTCCTTGCTCTCGAAGACGTCGGTGCGGGTGGTGCCCGGTGTGACGACGTTGAACCGGACTCCGGCGCCGGCGTACTTCTCGGCCAGGCCCCGGGAGAACGCGGTCACCGCCGCCTTCGCCGCCACATAGGGCAGTGGCCCGCCGCGGGGGTCGCGGGCCGCGGTGGAGCCGATGGTGACGACGGCGCCCCGCGTCTGGAGCAGGGCCGGCAGGGCGGCGCGGGTGGTGCGTACGGCCGCGTTGAGGTTGAGCGCGAACGCGTCGGTCCAGGCGTCGTCGCTGCCGTCGAGCAGGTCGTCGAAGGCGCCGTCCGGCATCGTGCCGCCGCCGGCGTTGTTGACCAGCACGTCGAGCCGGGGGTCGGCGGCGAGGACGGCCTCGACGGCTCGGCGCGGGCCGTCGGGCTCGGCGAGGTCGGCGGCCACGAAGGTGGCGCCGGTGGCGTCGAGTTCGGGGGTTTTGGTCCGTGATGCGGCGACGACCTCGGCGCCCTCGTCGAGGAAGGCCCGCACGACGGCCAGGCCGATGCCTTTGCTGCCCCCGGTGACGAGGACGCGCTTGCCGGAAAGTTTGAGATCCATGCCAGAAACTGCATCACGTACGTACGCGTAATGTCAATAAGTGAGACGTACGAGACTCAGTTAATGGTCTAGTAGAGTGTGCGGTGACGCAGGGAGGTGTGATGAGGGCAGACGCGGAACGCAGCACGGCGCGCATCCTGGAGGCGGCGGCCACGGTGCTGGCCGACGATCCGAACGCCTCGCTGGAGCGGGTCGCCGACGTGGCCGGCCTGGCCCGGGCCACCGTCCACCGGCGTTTCGCCTCGCGCAAAGCGCTGGTCGAGGCCCTGACGGTGCAGTTGAACGAGCGCTACCTGCAGGGTCTCAAGCAGGCCCGGGTCGACACGGCGCCGCCGATCGTCGCGTTGCACCGGCTGACCGAGACGGTCTTCGAGCTCAAGGTCACCCACCGGTTCGCGATGAACGCGACCGCCGACCCGGTGACCCTCTGCCCGTCGCTGAGCCCGGAGGTCGTGGCCGGGCTGCAACTGCTGTTCACCCGGATGCACGACGCCGGCCTGATCACCGCGGCCGGGCCGGCCTGGTGCTGCCGGGTCTATCTGGCCCTGCTGAGCGAGGTCGACCAGTTGCCGGCCGGCGCGCCCGACCTGGCGGGCGTGGACGACGACCAGGGGGCGCGGGTCGACCTGCTGGTGCGGAGCGTGATCGGCGCCCTGGGCGGTCAGGGCCTGGCGACGCTGCGGACGTAGCCGTCCGGGCGTACGTGGAACAGGGTCGGATCTTGAACGCCGTAGGCGCGATGGGCGTGACCGGAGAGGTCGACCAGGGCGCGCGGACCGGCCGGCGCGTCGGGCTGGACGACGCGGCGGACGTGGAGATCGGGTGTGTCCGCGGGAAGTGCCGCGTCGGGAACGTCGAAGGCCAGCAGCGTGGCGTGCGGGCCGCGGAGCGCGTCGAAGATGCGGAGCGTGCCGCACGGCGCGTCGGGAGCGCGGTCGCCGGACTGCACCGGGCCGGGCAGCGTCGGGCCGGCCAGCGGACCGTCCCGGTAGGACAGTGACAGCTGCCGCAGCCTCGGGTCGTTCCGGTCGGTCGAGGGGGAGCGGTGCAGGGCGGTGCTGACGCCGAGGACGCCGACGGCCACCGGCAGGCGCTCGGCCTGGTAGGTGTCGAGCAGCTCGGACGAGCCGGTGGCCAGCTTCCAGCCCAGGTTGTAGGCGTCCTGGATGCCGGTGTTGAGGCCCTGCCCGCCGGCCGGCGAGTGCACGTGGGCGGCGTCGCCGGCCAGGAACACGTTGCCGAAGCGGAACCGGGACACCATCCGCATGTTGGCGCGGTACTCCGACGTCCAGCCGACGTGGGTGAGCGTGACGCCGGGCGGCAGCAGCGACTCGATCTCGCCGACCGTGGCGCCGGGGGCGGTGAGCTGGTAGTCGTCGGTGCCGGGCAGCGGGCACAGGCTGAGGCGGAAGCCCTGGCCGACCGGCCAGACGTGCCAGTAGTCGCGGTCCAGGCCGGTCAGGCGCACGTCGGCGATCAGCATCCGCTCCGACTCGTACGTCTCGCCCTCGAACGTGGCGCCGAGCAGCTTGCGGATGGTGCTGCGCCCGCCGTCACAGCCGACCACGTAGCCGGCGTGCACCTGCTCACCCGTACCCAGCGTGATCGTGGTGTCTTGAAGGCCGGTCACCGCGGCGCCGAACTCGACCCGGCCGCCCAGCTCGACGAGCCGTTCCAGCAGGAGTTGGCCGGTGCGCCACTGGGGAACCATCAGTGAGTTCGGGCGCGGCACCTCCGGCGTCGGCGGGTGCAAATCGCCCATCCGCCACACGCGCCGCTCGCCGTCGGGCAGGTGCGCCAGCATCGCCGGATATTCCGAGCCGTGGGCCAGGAAGCGGTCGAGCACGCCCAGGTCGTCGAGCACCTCCAGGGTCCGCGGCTGCAGGCCCTTGCCCCGCGATCCCTCGAACGGCCCGGGCGACGCTTCAAAGATGCGATGGGGTACGCCGCGGCGCTGGAGCTCGATGGCCAGGGTCAGCCCGGTCGGCCCCGCCCCGACGATGGCTACGGATTCATTGAATTCTGATTCACTGAACATGGATTCACCGTACGGTAGGCTCGTCGCCATGCGCAAGGAGCAGGCGGCTCAGACCGGGGCCGAGTTGAAGCTGGCGGCGGTCCGCGCGTTCGGCCGGCTCGGCTACCTGAACACCAAGATCACCGACATCACGGCCGAGGCGGGCCGGGCCGCGGGCTCGTTCTACACCCACTACGCCAACAAGGAGGCGCTGCTCGAGGCGCTCCTGGCCGACCTGCTGAAGATCGGCGACGAGAGCGCGGCGGCGGCCGGCCACAGCGACGACTTCCGCGACCGGTCCGCCGTCCGCTGGCACGTGGCCGTCTACTGGGACTTCTACCGCCGGCACCGCACGGTCATGGTGGCCCTGGAGCAGGCGGCCACGGTGGACGCGTCCTTCGCCCGCCGGATGCGCGAGATGGTCGAGCCCGACGTCCAGCACATCGCCGACCACCTGGCCAAGCTGGCGCTGCCCGACCCGCTCACCGTGGCCAGGATGATCACCACCCTGCTGCACGGCTTCATCGCCACCTGGGAGGGCGGCGACGAGGTCGTCGACACCCTCACCGACTTCATCCACGCCGCCATCGCCGGCAAGAACTGACTAACGCTTGCGGAGGGCGTTGCGGTAGTCGGCGTTGAGGCGGCCGATCAGGGTCAGCGGGATGCCCTTGGGGCAGACCGTGGTGCACTCGCCGGCGTTGGTGCAGCCGCCGAAACCGGCCTCGTCCTGGGCGGTGATCATGTCGATGACGCGGGTGTCGCGTTCGGGCTGGCCCTGGGGGAGCAGGCCCAGGTGGGCGACCTTGGCCGCGGTGAACAGCATGCTGGAGCCGTTCGGGCAGGCGGCCACGCAGGCGCCGCAGCCGATGCAGGTGGCGGCCTCGAAGGCGGCGTCGGCGTCGGACTTCGGCACCGGCGTCGCGTGGGCGTCGGGGGCGGTGCCGGTGGGCGCCGAGATGTAGCCGCCGGCCTGGATGATCGTGTCGAAGGCGCCGCGGTCGACCACCAGGTCCTTGATCACCGGGAAGGCGGCGGCGCGCCACGGCTCGACGTCGATCACGTCGCCGTCGTTGAAGTGGCGCATGTGCAGCTGGCAGGTGGTGGTGGCGCGCTCGGGGCCGTGCGCCACACCGTTGATCATCATGCCGCACATGCCGCAGATGCCCTCGCGGCAGTCGTGGTCGAAGGCGACCGGGTCGTCGCCGTCGAGGATCAACTTCTCGTTGAGTACGTCGAGCATCTCCAGAAAGCTGGCGTCGGGGGAGATGTCCTTGACGTCGTAGCTGACCATCCGGCCGCGGTCCTCGGCTGAGGACTGGCGCCAGACGCGAACCTGGATGTCCATTACTTGTAGCTCCGGGTGCTCGGGTGGACGTACTCGAAGTCGAGGTTTTCCTTGTGCAGCGTCGGCTTTCCGTCAGCCGAAAAAGCCCAGGCCGCGACGTACGAGAACTCGTCATCGTGGCGCAACGCCTCGCCGTCGGGGGTGTGCGACTCGGCGCGGAAGTGGCCGCCGGCCGACTCCCGCCGGTGCAGCGCGTCGATGCACATCAACTCGGCCAGCTCGAAGAAGTCGGCGACCCGGCCGGCCTTCTCCAGGTTCTGGTTGAGCTGCTCGCCGGCGCCGGGCACCTTGACCCGGGTCCAGAACTCGTCGCGCAGGCCGCGGATCAGGCCGATCGCCTTGGTCAGGCCCTCCTCGGTGCGCTCCATGCCGCAGTACTCCCACATGATGTGGCCGAGCTCGCGGTGGAAGGAGTCGACGGTCCGGTCGCCGTTCACGGCCAGCAGCTTGTCGATCCGCTCCTTGACCGCCGTGGTCGCCTCCGAGACCTGATCACTGTCAGAAATGTCAGGAAAGGGCCCGGCGGCCAGATAGTTGTTGATCGTGTTGGGCAACACGAAGTAGCCATCGGCGAGCCCCTGCATGAGCGCCGACGCGCCCAGCCGGTTCGCCCCGTGATCCGAGAAGTTGGCCTCACCGATCACGAAGAGGCCCGGGATCGTGGACTGCAGGTCGTAGTCGACCCAGAGCCCGCCCATCGTGTAGTGCACCGCCGGATAGATCCGCATCGGGACCTCATAGGGATCCTCGCCGGTGATCCGCTGGTACATCTCGAACAGGTTGCCGTACTTGGCCTCCACCGCGTCCCGGCCCAGCCGCGAAATCGCGTCCGCGAAGTCCAGATAGACCCCGAGCCCACCCGGCCCGACCCCACGACCTTCATCACAGACGTTCTTGGCCGCACGCGACGCGATGTCGCGGGGGACCAGGTTGCCGAACGACGGATAGATCCGCTCGAGGTAGTAGTCGCGAGCTTCTTCCGGGATCTCGGCCGCCGGCTTGCCGCAGTCCGCGGCCGAGAGCGGAACCCACACCCGGCCGTCGTTGCGCAGCGACTCGCTCATCAGCGTCAGCTTCGACTGGTGCGTACCCGATTCCGGGATGCACGTGGGGTGGATCTGGGTGTAGCACGGGTTGGCGAACAGCGCGCCCTTGCGGTGCGCCCGCCAGGTCGCCGTCACGTTGCAGCCCTTGGCGTTGGTGGACAGGAAGAACACGTTGCCGTACCCGCCCGAGGCCAGCACCACCGCGTCGGCCAGGTCGGTGGTGATCTCGCCGGTGACCATGTCGCGGACCACGATGCCGCGGGCGCGGCCGTCGACCACGATGAGCTCGAGCATCTCGTGCCGGGCGTGCATCTCGATGTTCCCGGCCGCGATCTGCCGCTCCATCGCCTGGTACGCCCCGAGCAGCAACTGCTGACCGGTCTGGCCCCTGGCGTAGAACGTGCGGGACACCTGCGTGCCGCCGAACGACCGGTTGTCCAGCAGCCCGCCGTACTCCCGGGCGAACGGCACACCCTGCGCCACGCACTGGTCGATGATGTTCACCGACACCTCGGCCAGCCGGTACACGTTGGACTCGCGGGCGCGGAAGTCGCCGCCCTTCACGGTGTCGTAGAACAGCCGGTAGACCGAGTCGCCGTCGTTGCGATAGTTCTTGGCCGCGTTGATGCCGCCCTGCGCCGCGATCGAGTGCGCGCGCCGCGGGCTGTCCTGATAGCAGTACGACCGCACCCGGTAGCCCGCCTCGGCCAGCGTCGCCGCCGCCGAGCCGCCGGCCAGTCCCGTGCCGACCACGATCACCGAAAGCTTGCGACGGTTGGCCGGGTTGACCAGTTTGGCCGAGAAGCGCCGCCGCTCCCAGCGGGTCTCGACCGGCCCGTCCGGCGCGGCCTGGTCACGGATGGGGTCACCGGTCTGCCAGAGGTCCATGGTCATTTCACCAATCCGGTGAGGACGGCAAACGGCACCGAGAGGTAGCCGATCACCAGGATCAGGGACAGGACCAGCGCGACCTGACGGGCACGTCGCTCACCACGCGCCGAGCGCTGGCCGAGGGTACGCACGGCGCTGAAGATGCCGTGCCGCAGATGGAATCCGACCGCCACGATGGCCAGGGTGTAGAACAGCGTCACGTACCAGCGGTCCGGCGCGAAGCCGGCGATCACCCGGGCCGAGGGCTCGCTGTCGCCGCCGGCCGGGTTCACCGTGCCGGTGGTCAGGTCGAGGATGTGGAAGATCGCGAAGAGCAGGATGATGACGCCGCCCCAGCGCATGGTCCGGGCCGCGTACGAGCCCTGGACCTTGGGGCGGTGCGCGTACCGGACGGGCCTGGCCTTGCGAGCGCGCCGCGCGAGAATCACCGCGGCCGCGACGTGCCCGATCAGGGCCACCGTCAGGCCGGCCCGCTGGATCCACAGATACCAGGCCTCCGGCAGCAGCGGCGTGCCCAGCGTGCGCAGCCAGTGTGCGTAGTGGTCGAAGTTCTCGGCCCCCACGAAGAGCTTGAGGTTGCCGGCCATGTGCGCGAAGAGGAACGCGACCAGCAGGACACCGGTCACCGCCATGAGGAGCTTCAGCGAGACCGTGCTGCGCGCCGCCGGGACCGGTCTGCGAACCGGCGCTTTTGTCATTACCGCCACGTCCCGGACGGTAGGTCGTGGCGGCGTGATTCGTCCAATGCATGATGGGGTAGGTTTCGATAGAGGGAGGCTATTCAGATGCAGTTGCAACAGCTGCGTTACTTCCTCGCAGTGGTGGAAACCCGGCATTTCACGCAAGCAGCCGATTTGCTGGGTGTGGCGCAGCCAACCTTGAGTAAGCAGATTCACACGCTCGAGGCGTCGCTCGGCGCGCCACTCTTCGACCGCGTGCGCGGGGCGGTGACGCTGACCGCGGCCGGCGAGACGTTGCTGCCGATGGCCCAGCGCATGGTGGCCGACGCCGACGCGGCGGTGGGCGCGGTGCGCGACGTCGTCGGGCTGCGCCGGGGCGAGGTACGGCTGGGCGCGACGCCCAGCCTCTGTTCGTCGCTGGTGCCGGCGGTCCTGCGTACGTACCGGAAGGCGCACCCCGACATCCGCCTGCACGTCACCGAGGGCAGCTCGCCCGACCTCAGCGCCGGCCTGCTCGAACACACCCTCGACCTGGCCCTGATCGTCGAGCCCGGCGCGGGCGCCGACCCGGCGCTGCGGGCCGAGCCGATCCTGACCGAGAGCCTGGTCGTGGCCTCCCGCCTGGCCGGCCCGCCGCCGACGATCTCCCCGCACCTCGAGCTGACCGAGCTGGCCCACACGCCGCTGGTGATGTTCCGCCCCGGCTACGACCTGCGCGAGGTGACCCTGGCGGCCTGCCGCGAGGCCGGCGTGACACCACGCTTCGCGGTCGAGGGCGGCGAGATGGACGCGGTCCTGGCCTTCGTCGAGGCCGGCCTGGGCGTGGCGCTGGTCCCGAGCATGGTGCTGGCCAAACGCCCCCTGCTCCGCGCCACCCCGCTGGCCGCGCCGGGCCTGCGCCGCACGATCGCCCTGGCCCATCGCCGCCGCGTCGTCCTCCCCCACGCGGCCGCCGCGCTCCGCAACGTCGTCCTCACCCACATCTCTCTGCCCGACGCCCTCCCCGCCGGCGTGACGGTTCTCAAAAACCTCTGACGGGTACGCGCACACCACGGCCCTGTCCCCACTCCGCGAGGAGGCGGCCGGTCCGGCCCGTGCCGCGACCGCCGGGCGGAGATCGGTGGTCCGGCCGGTTGTTACGCTCAGGCGATGTTCCGTGCGGCCCAGCCGGGCGATTTCGACGACGTCATGCGCCTCTACCGCCAGCTGGCCCCCGACGACCCGATTCTCGACGACGGATCCGATGTGGCGGCTTTCCACCGGATCCTCGGCAATCCGGTGCTGACCCTGTTCGTCCTCGAACATGAGGGCGCCGTGATCGCGTCCACCTATCTCAACATCATCCCGAACATCAGCCGGTCGGCGTCCCCGTACGCGGTGATCGAGAATGTCGTGGTCGAGGAGTCGTTGCGGGGCCAGGGATTCGGCAAGCGGATCATGGCCGAGACGCTGCGGACGGCCTGGGCGGCGGGCTGCTACAAGGCCATGCTGATGACCGGCTCGCGCCGGGAGTCGACGCACGCGTTCTACCGGTCCTGCGGCTTCTCGTCCACGGTCAAGACGGGCTACGTGGCCCGGCCGTCCTGATCGGAGAGGCCGGCGCCTTCGGTTCACGGTCGAGGTTCGGACCGCTCCGGGGCGTCGAGCAGGGCGTTCGCGGTGGGCGGGCGGAGGCGGGGCCACAGGGTGGCCGTCGCCAGCAGGGACGCCACGCCGGCCATGGCCATCACTGTGCCGGGGGACCACCACTCGGCCAGCGCGCCGGCGCCGGCCATGGTCAGGCCCTGCAGGGTCATCATCCCGGTGGTGAGCAGTCCGAACGCCTGGCCCCGGTGGGCCTCGGGCGCCGCCTCCAGGAAGCGCCGGGCCAGGCCGAGGTGGTAGGACATCCCGGCCGTGGCCAGGCCCAGGGCCACCGCCGCCACGAGCACGCCGGGCTGCCACAGGAAGAGCAACAGGGGTACGCCGAGGAGCAGCGCCAGCCAGGGCGTGAGGCGCTCGCGGCGCCGGGGCGGCAGGAAGCGGCCGACCAGGAACTCGCCGGCCAGCATCCCACCGGCCGCCACGGCCAGCAGGACGCCGGTGGCCGACTCCCGGCCGAGGCCCGCGGCGTACGGGACGACCACGCCCTCGGCCCCGACCATCAGCACGACCGGCGCCCAGTGCGCCAGCAGCAGGCCACGCAGCGGCCGGTCGCGCAGCAGCAGGCCGTTGACCCGCAAGGTTTCCCGGACCGCTCCGCCCGAGGAGACGCCGCGGGCCGGCCAGTCGCGAACGCCGAACCGGCTGACCAGCAGCGATGCCGCACACGAGGCGGCCGCGAGCCAGAGGGCGCCGGCCGGGCCGACCACCGCGAGCAGCACGCCGCCGACCGCCGCGCCGACCACCTGCATCCCGGCCGACACCAGGGTGAACAGGGACCGGCCGAGCACGTATCGGTCGCCGGTGAGCAGGTCGGGCAGCACCGCGGTGCGGGCCGCCATCGCGATGGGTGACACGGCGCCGGTCACGAAGACCAGCAGCATCATGCCCAGCGGCGGCAGCCAACCGGCGGCCAGCACCACGCCGGCGGCCAGGCGCAGCAGGTCGTAGGCGACCAGGACGGTGCGGGGACGCCAGCGGTCGGCCAGGGACAGCAGCAGGGTGCCCCCGAACGCCTGGGGCAGGAAGCCGGCCACGTAGGCCAGCGCGGCCAGCAGCGGCGAGCCGGTGCCGGCGTAGACCAGCACGGCCAGGGCCAGCATCTTCACGGTCTCGCCGGTGAGCATCAGGGCGAAGCCGCCGAGCAGCGCCCGGAACTCGCCCACGGCGAAGACCTGCCGGTAGGTCGTCATGGGAACACTGTCGTCACCGCGTATCCCAGCGTCTAAGGTTTCGTCGGTGGGCGAAACATGCTGATCAAACTGGGTGAGTCGGGGCTCGCCTCGTGCAGCTACGCGATCTCGCCGCTGATCGAGACGCATACCGCGCTGCGCCTGCTGAGCGGTGTCGATCCGGCCGGCGCGATCCGGCCGTGGGTGGAGCGGCGCCGGGCGCGGCTGGCCGAGCTGCGCCGCGCCGAGCCCAAGGTGGGCGCGCTGATCGCGATGTTCCGGAAGGGCGGCTACAACGCCGACTTCCTGCTGCCGCCGCCGATCGGACCGCACAGCTCGTTCGCCGGCGAGCTGGCCGGGCTGCGGGCCACGCCGCTCGCGCTGGCCCGCACCGAGATCGACCTCACCTTCCCGGGGCGGCAGAAGCCGGGCATCCTCGACGCCCCGGAGGTGGTCGACGCGCTGGCCGACGCCTTCGAGATGGCCTGGCACACCCTGATCGAGCCGGAATGGCCGCGGCTGCGCGCCGTCCTCGAACGCGACATCGTGCAGCGCGCCGGCCGCCTCGCCGCCTACGGCTGGGCGTCCGCCCTCGACCAGCTGCACCCGCGGGTGACGTGGGCCGGCGGCGGCATCGCGATCCGGATGTCCGATCCGGAGGTGTACGAGGTGAAGGGCCAGGGCCTGATGTTCACGCCGAGCATCTTCAGCGACCTGATCGTCCGGTCCAAGCCGCCGCAGCCGTTCACCATCGTCTACCGCGCGCGGGGGATCGCCGACCTGCTCGGGCCGCCGGTTCCACCACACGACGACGCGCTCGGTCCGCTGCTCGGGGCCGGGCGGGCGGCCGTGCTGCGGGCCCTGGCCGCGCCCGCCACCACCAGTCAGCTCGTCGCGCAGCTCGGGGTGGGTCTCGGCACGGTCGGCGGGCACCTGGCCGTGCTGCACGCGGCCGGGCTGGTCAGCCGGACGCGAACCGGGCGCTCGGTCACGTACGCGGCGACCGATCTGGGTCTTTCGCTTCTCGCTTGAAAAACGATCAGGGCGTACGCCCTACCGCCGGGTCGCCGCGATCCGGCCGCGGCCGGTGTTCTTGGCGTGGTAGAGGTTGCGGTCGGCGTCGGTCAGCAGGGTCGGCAGCTCCTGGACGCCGCCGCGGTGGACACCGATGCTGATCGACACCGTGAGGCCGGGCGCCACCTCGTCCCACGCCTGCTCTCGGACCGTGTCGATGATCTCCTGCGCCCGCTTCTCCGGATGGTCCGGCCCGACCCCCGCGAGGACCACGACGAACTCGTCGCCGCCGAGCCGCGCGGCCAGATCCACCGGGCGCACCTGCGCGGACAGGACCTGGGAGATCCGGGCCAGGACGAGGTCGCCGACATCGTGGCCGAAGCGGTCGTTGACCCGCTTGAAGTGATCGACGTCGACCATCATGACGGCGTACTCCCGCGGCTCCTCCGAGGCGGCCCCCGGGTTCAGCCTCGCGTTGAGATAGGCGCGGTAGCCCCGCCGGTTGGCCAGGCCGGTCAGCTCGTCGACCAGCACCTGCCGGCGGAGCTGCTCGTGGTCGCGCCGCTGACGCTCGACGTCGATCGCGTCCCGCAGGCCGGTCGCCTGGTCGAGCCGGGCGTTCCAGCGCAGCAGCGCCAGCTCGTCGGCGTACGCGGCCACCGCGGCCGGCGTTCCCGGCTGCCGGGCGGCGATGCTCATGCACAGCAGCCGGGTGCCCTGCGGGGTGGCCCAGCCGAGACGGTCGGCCAGGTCCATGGCGAGCCGGGCCGCGCCGGCGGTATCGGCGGTGCGGGCGGCGCCGATGGCCTCGCCCAGCGCGACGACCGCGGCCCGCGAGACGCCCGTGCTGGCCTCCTCCCGCCGGCGGGCGAAGTCGGACGGGCGCATCCCGGCGAGGGCCGTGAGCAGGTGCAGATGGGCCCGGTGCTCCATCTCCCAGCTGGCCGGCCAGTCCCCGTCGATGGCGTCGTAACCGCACGGCAGCGCACCCGCGGCGTTCAGCGCGGCCGAGTCCCAGCCGCCGATCATGGCCTGTGCGCTCGCCCAGTCGAGCACCACCTCGGCCCGGTTGTAGCTGAGCACCCGGCGCTGCAGCCGGACCGTCGCGGCCAGGCGCGGATCGTCGGCGCCGTCCAGGTACCGTTCGGCCCGGTCGTAGTACTCGACGGCCAGCTCCCAGAACCCCCGGTCCTGCGCGGCCACGCCGACCTCGATCAGGGCGGCCGCGCGGTGGATCACCGGGCCGCTCTCCTCGTCGAGCAGCGCCACGGCGCGCACCAGCGGGGTGGCGGTGGACTCGGTCACGTCCAGGGCCCGCTCGAGTTTGCCGCGCCGGGCCGCCGCCGTGGCCAGCGCGAGCGCGAGCAACGACGTCTCGCCGGTGGACTCGGCCAGGTCGTGCATGGCTTGCAGATAGGCCGAGTTGTCGCTCCCGGACTCGCGCGCGGCCATCGTGCGGGCCCACTTCAGGAGCAGCCGTACGTCGGTCCAGCCCCGCGCGGCCCCTTCGGCCTCGGCCGCGCCGATCTCGGCGTCCACCTTCTGCCCCTGCGCCAGCCCGATCAGATCGTAGGCCCGCTCGATCGCCGCCGCGTGGGCGTCGTCCAGCTGGCCGGAACTGGGCACGGGGCCGCCTCCCTCGCGATGGCGTCGGCGTGGGTCACCGGACTCGCCGCTTCCCATCGGCAGGGCCGGCCCGCCCATGAGCCTGCCGCTGGGACGAGCTTTTTCAGGCGGCGACGCGGTCGCGGCCCGCCCGCTTCGCGGCGTACAGGTTGTCGTCGGCCACCGCCAGCAGCGCCGAGACCGTCACCTGGCCGGACGCGGTGGCGACGCCGATGCTCGCGGTCACCGGCAGCCCGCCGGTGATCGTGGCCCACGGGAAGTCGCGGATGGTCAGCCGCAGCCCCTCACACCAGCGCACCGCCGCGACCGCGTCGAAGCCCGGCAGGATCAGCAGGAACTCCTCGCCACCCAGGCGCGCGGCCAGCGCCGGGCCGTCCGTGCCGTCGGGCAGCAACCGGCCGATCTGCCGCAGCACGGCGTCACCGGTCGCATGCGACAACGTGTCGTTGACCTGCTTGAAGTGGTCGAGGTCGAGGATCGCCACCGACAGCGACCCGCCGCGCGCCAGCAGGGCGGGCAGCTGCTCGTCGACGTACCGCCGGTTGTAGAGCCCGGTCAGCGAGTCGTGGTTGGCCAGCTCGCGGAACTCGTCGGCCTCGAACACCGCCTGCATCGCCCGGGCGCGGGCCTCACGCTGGGTGCTCTGCAGGGCGGCCAGCCCGTCGTTGAAGAGCAGCAACTCCTCGTACGCGTCCCGGTACCGCCCCGCGGCGGCGAACAACGCCGCCTGCTCCCGGCGCACCTGAACGCGTACCCGGGTCAGGCCGTTGCGCTCGCACCACCGCACCGCGAGGTCCAACGCGGCCTGCGCCGCCGCCGGCCGTCCCGTCTCGCGACGCGCCTCGGCCAGCGTGAGCAGGCATTCCGCCGCGCCGTCGCCGTCGGTGTCCAGAATGGTGCCGTCGACCGCCCCGGCCAGCGTGGCCTCGAGCTCGTCATGGCGGCCGGCCATCAACGCCACGCGCGCGATGGTGTCGAGCTCCTTCGCCGCGAGCGGGCGCCCGCGCCGTGCCACCTCCCGCATCCGGCCGGTCAGCGCGCTCGCCGTGGGTTCGTCACCCGCCTCGTACGCGTTGTAGGCCAGGTTGTTCAACGCCCGCAGGGTGAGCCCGTCGTCACCGAGCTCGCCGGCGATCCGCAGCACCTCGCGATAGCGCAGCTCACCCTCGTCGAACGAGCCGTTGTCGTCGAGCGCGCAGCCCAGCATGAGCAGGTGGCGGGCGCGGACCGCGGGCGGCGCGTCGGCCGGCAGGTTCGCCACCCCCTGCACGGCGTGGGCCAGCGCCTCGGGGAAGTCGCCGAGCAGCCGGTAGAAGTTCGCGAGCACCCGATGGGCGCGGGCCAGGACGTACGGCTTCGCGTGCTGCTCGGCCCACGTCTGCGTACGCCGCGCGCTGCGGCCGCCGGCGCCCAGCTGCCCCTCGCGGAGGAGCACGTCGGCGATCAGCATGTCGCACCGGTGTGCCGCCTCGTCATCTCCCGCCGCCGAGGCGAGAACACGCAGCTCAGCGGCCTGAGCGCGGACGGCGGCGAACTCGTCGATGCTGCTGGAGCACTCGAGCGCGGCCAGAAGCGCGACATGGTCACGAACCGCCACCTCGGCCGTCATCTCACCCCCGCCTCCGCCCGCCAACGCCCCATCGTCGCGTTTCTGGGGTCGCGTCACCGTCGCAACCCGGTTGCCGTCCGGTTGCCAAGCCACCGTAGCGTGACCGTGCCATCGACGGTGAGTTCCGATCAACCCGTGTGCCCCTGGTCACTGCATTGTGGATCTTGGGCGAGAGATGCGCCACGTGGGCCGGATGGTGCCGGTGGGGCGGGAGAGGATCGGAGCGTGTCTACCCCTACGACCTCTGACGGAGGTCGGCCTCGATCTGGGTGGCGACGATGCGGGCCGACAGGGTGACCATCGGCAGGCCGCCGCCGGGATGGGTGGAGCCGCCGACCAGGTAGAGACCGGGGACCGGCCCGCGGTTGGGCGACCGCATCAGCCCACCCGCCGTCCCGTAGATCGAGCCGCCGGGCGCGCCGGTCGCCGCGGCCAGATCGGCCGGCGTGCGCACCTCGGCGAACTCCAGCCGGTCGCGCACGTCGAGGCCGCGCCGGGCCAGCAGGGCGAGGATCCGATCCTGGTACGCCGGCGCGAGCCCGGGCCGCCGCCAGTCGACCGCATTCCACCCACTGCCGTGCGGCGGCGCGTTGACCAGCACGAACCACGCTTCGCGCCCGTCCGGCCGGACCGCCGGGTCGTCGGCCCGGGTCACGAAGATCGCCGGGTTGTCGGCCGGCCGGGCGCGCCGGCCCCGGCCGGGATCGCCGAAGATCGCGTCGAACTCGGCGTCGTAGTTCCGGGGGAAGAACACCGTGTGGTGCGCCAGTTCCGGCGTCGCACCGCGCACCCCGAGCAGCAGCACGAAGCCGGCCAGGCTCCGGTCGGCCAGCCCGGCGACCCGCCCGGCCGACGGCACCAGGTCGCGATAGGTGACCAG
Source organism: Actinoplanes sp. NPDC051470 (assembly GCF_040682035.1). Taxonomy (NCBI): domain Bacteria; kingdom Bacillati; phylum Actinomycetota; class Actinomycetes; order Micromonosporales; family Micromonosporaceae; genus Actinoplanes; species Actinoplanes sp. NPDC051470. The sequence goes on along the minus strand of NZ_JBFBAA010000003.1, from coordinate 217,293 downwards.
CGCGTCCACGTTGGACACGACGACGTCCGCCGCGGCGTGGAGGCCGTTGTCGAGGCGGACCCCGCTGACCCGGCCGCCGGACTGTTCGATGGCGGCGACGGGGGAGTCGAGCACGATCTCGACGCCGAGCGAGTGGGCGCGCCGGGCCAGCGCCGCGCCCAGGGTGCCGAGGCCGCCGGGCAGGTACCAGCCGCCGAACGCCAGCTCGGCGTAGGGGATCGCGGCCAGCGCGGCGGGCGCCCGGCGCGGGTCGGCCCCGGTGTAGGTGGCGTAGCGGTCGAGCAGCACCCGCAGCCGGGGATCGCGCAGGTAGCGGCGGCCGAGCCCGCGCAGCGAGGCGCCGGGGGCGATCGCCCGCAGGTCCTTGACCCGCCACGAGAGTCGCAGCAGCGTCGCCGCGGTGACCGGCCGTTGCAGCACCGGGCCCCAGGACGCGGCCCAGATCTGCTCGGCCCGCGCCCAGAACGCGGCCCAGTCGTCGGCGGCCGCTCGCCCGAAGGCGTCGGCGATCCGCTCGCGGAACACGTCGGGATCGGAGGACGAGTCGAGCACGCTGCCGTCGGGGAAGACGTGTCGTACCACCGGGTCCAGCCGCTCCGGCGTGAGGCCGAGGCCGAGGTCGTCGAACACCCGCGGCAGCGTCAGCAGGCTGGGACCGGTGTCGAAGCGGTAGCCGGCTCGCTCGTACACGCCGAGCTTGCCGCCGACGACGCCGGCCTGCTCGTGGACGACGACCCGGTGCCCGGCCGCGGCGAGACGGATCGCGGTGGCGAGCCCGCCGACCCCGGCGCCGATCACGACGACGTGGCTCATACGGCGCGGCCCCGCCAGGTCAGGGTGCCGTTGCGGCGGCGCCGGTAGGAGGCGGCGATCAGATAGGCGAACGTGACGATGGACGCCGGGTGGGCCAGGGCGTCGGGGACGGCGCGGCCGCCGGTCGCGCGGGCGGTGACCAGGCGGCCGGTCACGCCCAGGAGGTAGGCCGCGGCGGCGACCGGCCACCACCGGGTGAGCAGCAGGACGGGCGGGACCGCGTACAGGAGGAGGAGCAGGACCACGACGAAGCCGGCGGCCGGCCGCGTGGGGAAGGACGCCCACAGCGACTTGGTGTAGCCCGCGACCAGGGCCGGCCACGAGTCGTACATCGGGCAGGTGGCCAGCGCCGAGCCGTCGGCCAGGGCGATCCGACCGCCGGCGCGTTTGACCGCCCGGGCCAGGGCGATGTCTTCGAGGATCTCGTCGCGCACCGCCGCGTGGCCGCCCGCCCGGTCGTAGCCGTCGCGGGTCACCACCAGCCACTGCCCACCGGCCGCGGCCAGCGACGGCCGGGGGGACCGCTCCATCGCGCGCAACGGCAGGAACGTCAGCCACGACCACTGGAGCAGCGGCTGGACCAGGCGGCCGGCGCCGACGATCCGGGGGTACGGGCTGAGCAGCTCGAATCCCTCGGCCGCGACCACGCCACCGGCCACCGCGTCGGGGGCGAGCACCACGTCGGCGTCCAGGAACACCAGCACCTCGGCGTCGGGCGCCGCCGCCGCGAGCTGGGCGCAGGCGTGTGGCTTGCCCAGCCACCCGTCCGGCGGGGTGGCCCCGGTCAGCAGCCGCACCATGTCGCCCGCCACCGACCGCACGACCTCGGCCGTCCCGTCCGACGACCCGTCGTCCAGCACCACGATCTCGAGCTGTGGCACCCCACGCTGCCCGAGCAACGCCGACAGGCACGGGGTCACGCGGTCGGCCTCGTCGCGCAGCGGCAGGAGCACCGCCACCCGCCGGTCGGTCACCGCGCCCCGCGGCGGCCGTCGCAGCAGCAGCGCGTTCACCACGGTGTGCCCGGTGAGCAGCACCAGCGGCACCAGGAGGAGCCAGCTCACGCCGGCCGCCGGCGGGCGAGACGGACCGCCAGCGGAAGCACGACCAGGCCCATGGTGACGCCGCCCCAGGCCGCGGAGGCGGGGAGGTCGAGGAACACGGCGTGGGCCAGCACGGAGGAAGCGTACGTCCAGAACCAGAGGGCCAGAGCCGGTCGATCGTCCCCTGTGGACAACCCGCCGACGGTGGACAACAGGGCCATCACCAGCACCGCGAACCCCAGCCACCCGAGGAAGTTGGCCGCCGGGATACCGGGCAGCCCGGGCAGCGCGGGCGTGGGGTCGAGCCATCGCCAATACCCCTCGGCCACCATCTGCGGGTCGAGGAAGAGATCCCACGCCGCCAGCCCGAAGGCCCCGACCGCGATGCGCGCCCACCGGGAGGAACCGAGGCGGGTCGCGGCCAGCCACGCCGGCCAGGCCATCCAGGTCCAGGCCAGGGGAATGATCAACGGTACGCCGAGCAGTTGCGGCCCGAGGGCGCCGGAGTACGAGTACGACCCGAACGGGAACCCGGTCGCCACCCCGAGCGCCTCGATCAGGAACCCGCCCACGGTCACGCCGAGGAGGGCCAGCAAAGCAGGAAGGCCCCGACTGAGAAAAGCGTGGACGATCGAGAACAAGTAGCCGAGCACCACCGTCGCCACCGAAAAAAGAGCGCGGTCGGAAGCGAGCGGGTAGCAGATCTGCACCAGCACCAGGGCGCCGAGCAGCACCCAGGGGAGTCGCCGCATCAAGGCCTCAGATGCCGACGATGCCCGGCGCGTCGACCGGGCGTTCGGCCAGCGGCAGTTCCCGGCCGAGGATCGCGAAGGCCCGCTCGTCGCCCGGGAACATGAAGTCGCGCAGGACATCGACGAACCCGAAGCGGCGGTAGAGGCGCCAGGCCCGGGACCGCTGCTCGTCGGCCTCGGGGGTGGAGAGCAGGACGGTACGCCCGTCGGCCATGGCCAGCAGCGCCCGCAGCTGCCGGGCGCCCACGCCGTGTCCCTGGGCGGCCGGCTTGACGTGCAGTTCGACGACCTCGAAGCAGTCGGACAGCCACTGCTCCCGCGAGTCCGAGGGCAACGCCGCGCGCACCTGGTCGTGCCACCACTGGCCGGGGCCCGAGGTGTAGCCGTACCCGAAACCGGCCAGGGCCCCCTCGGTGGACAGCGTGGCGACCGACCGGAACCCGGGCCGGCGGACGTGGGCCCCGATGTAGCCGCGGCGGGTCTGCAGCAGTTCGGTGCGGTAGCCCATCGCCTCGCCGTACACCGTCACCACGTCGTCCAGCCGCCGGAGCAGATCGTCCGGTTGCCACGGCACGAGCCTCATCGCTGCGCCCGCCCTTTCTCGTACTCGTTCTTGTTCTCGTTCATCCAGCCCAGCAGGTCGCGGTCGCCGGTGATGCCCCGGACCGCGAACCGTGCGAACAGGTCTTCCGCATACCAGTTGTCCGTGGGTGTTCGATCGATCACCGCACGGTGTTCGGGCTGACGGTACGCGAAGTCCCTCAGCTCCGCCGCGCCCCGCCACACGCTGACCGTGCCCTGCCAGCCGATCGGCGCTTCGCCGACACCGAACCGGGCGAGCAGGCCGGGCGCCCGGTCGAGCGCGGCGACCACCGGGGGCACGGCCTGCCAGAAGGTCAGCGCCCGCGAGGGCCGGAGCCGCGCCCGGGTCAGCGCGAGCACCAGGCCGTCCGGTTTGTCGGGAGCGGCGGCGAACGGCTTTCGCCCCGACCACGTCCCGACGCTGTGGAGCGGCGCCAGATCGACCACGGCGGACGACGAGCAGATGCGGTCCCACGAGGGCAACGGCACCGCTTCCCGGGACACGACCAGCGCGGCGAACCGCGTGAGATCGGCGTCGAAGGGGCCGAAGGACACGCCCGTTCCCGTACCCAGGAATTTGGCGAACGTGACACCGGGCAGCGCGCGCACCCGCCGCGGATCGAGCGCCATCCGCAGGAAGGCCGCGCCGAGCCGGCGTCGCGGCACCCGCCAGACGTGCAGGCTGACCGACATCGCGTCTACGCGGCCGCGTTCGGGGCGTCCGGCACGGCGATCACGTTGGGATGGTTCCACACTCCGCCATCATGCCCTGGTCAGGACGCCTCAATCGCGGCCACCGACCGGCCCGCTCACCCACATCGAGGTGACCTCGCTCTACCGCGAGTGAACCGCCTCCGCGCTGGCGTCCCAGAGCAGGGCGGCCAGCGCGGGGTCGGTCACCGTCGCGGAGGGCGAGGCCGCCTTGCCGCGTACGTAGTAGGCGCCGCTGACCAGGGACGGCGCGGTGAGCAGGTGGACCAGGTCGGCGCCCGCCTTGGCCGCGCTCCGCAGCCACGGCGTGAAGCGGAAGGCGAGCTTCAGCAGCGGCCCGCCGCCGAAGTTGGACCGGACCACGCCCGGGTGGAAGCTCACGCTGGTGATGTCCGGCCAGCGCCGGGCCGCCTCGGCGGCGAACAGGACGTTCGCGGCCTTGCTCACGCCGTACACCGGAAAGCCCATGTAACGTCCGCGCGGCCCGGTGAACGACGAGGGGTCGACCCGGGCGCCGCGATGGGCGTCGGACGCGGTGGTGACGATCCGCCCGCCCCGCAACGCCTCCCGCAGCAGCTCGCTGAGCAGGAACGGCGCCAGGTGGTTGCCCTGCATGGTCGCCTCGAAGCCGTCCTCGGTGATCCGCTTCGACGGCACCAGCGCGCCCGCGTTGTTGGCCAGAGCATCGATCTTCGGGTACGCGGAGAGCACCTGCTCGGCCAGCTTCCGCACCTCGGTCAGCCGCTCGAAGTCGGCCCGGAACCACCGCGGCTCACGCCCCTGACCGGCCGCCGTGACCCGTTCGACCGCCGCTGCCAGGCGCTTCTCGTCGCGGCCGACCAGCACCACGTCGTCGCCCCGCGCGGCGAGCTGCTCGGCCGCGGCCAGGCCGATTCCCGAACTCGCGCCGGTGATCAGGATCGTGCGTGCCATGCGTACCCCCCGCTGGTCTCCCTGGTGCATCCTGGCACTCTCCTTGGTGCATCCTGGCACCGGACGATCGAACGCGCAGCCCGGAACGTGACGGAAAGAGCACAGTGAGTACTGACATTGATGTCCCGGAGTCTGTGGACAGCCCCGTCCGGCCGCACGTCCCGCGCCGTGCGGTGAGCCGGTGGCTGCTCGCCAACCGGGTCCAGCCGGTCGGGCCCGAGTCCGAGGAGGGCACCCACCAGCAGTCCTGGTGGAAGGTGATGTGCCTGACCGGGGTGGACTACTTCTCCACACTGTCCTACCTGCCGGCCATCGCGGCGCTCGCGGCCGGCGCGCTGTCCCCGCTCGCGACGCTGCTGATCGTGGCGCTCACCCTGGCCGGCATGCTGCCGATGTACCGGCGGGTGGCGCACGAGAGCCCGAACGGCCAGGGCTCGGTGGCGATGCTGGAGAAGCTGCTGCCGTTCTGGTGGGGCAAGCTGTTCGTGCTGGTCCTGCTCGGGTTCGTGGCCACCTCGTGGATCATCACGATCACCCTGTCGGGCGCCGACGCCACCGTGCACATGGCCGAGAACCCGAACCTTCCCGGCTTCCTGCACGGGCACAACGTGCTGATCACGATCGTGCTGCTGCTGATCCTCGGCTTCGTCTTCCTGCTCGGCTTCACCGAGGCCGTGGTGGTGGCGATCCCGCTGGTCGCGATCTTCCTCGGCCTCAACACGGTGGTCACCATCGTCGGCCTGACCCACGTCCCCGACCACTACAGCGGCTGGACGGACGCGCTGAGCCAGGGGCACGGCGGCTTCTTCGGCGCCTTCGGCCCGGCCGTGCTGGCGTTCCCGGCGCTGGTCCTGGGGTTGTCCGGGTTCGAGACCGGGGTCAGCATGATGCCGCTGATCAAGGCCGAGGACAAGCAGGCCCGGATCCGGAACACCCGCAAGCTGCTGACCACCGCCGCGCTGATCATGAGCGTCTACCTGATCCTGACCAGCTTCGTGACCACGGTGCTGATCCCGCATTCCGCTTTCGAGCCCGGCGGCCCGGCCAACGGGCGTGCTCTTGCTTATCTCGCGCACGAGATGCTGGGCGAGGGCTTCGGCACCGTCTACGACATCAGCAGCGTGCTGATCCTCTGGTTCGCCGGCGCCTCGGCGATGGCCGGGCTGATCAACATCGTGCCCCGCTATCTGCCCGGGTACGGCATGGCGCCGGAGTGGGCGCGGGCGGTGCGGCCGGTCGTGCTGGTCTACACCGCCATCAGCATCGGCATCACGCTGGTCTTCCAGGCCGACGTGAACGCGCAGGCCGGCGCCTACGCCACCGGCATCCTGGCGATGATGGTCTCCGGGGCGGTCGCGGTGACCATCTCGGCGATCCGGTCCCGGCAGCACGGCGCGAGCATCGGCTTCGCCGTGCTCACCCTGGTTCTGGTGTACGCCCTGGGCGACAACATCATCGAGAAGCCGGACGGCATCGCGATCTCCGCCGTCTTCGTGGCCGGGATCATCCTGGTGTCCCTCGTGTCCCGGGTCGCGCGAACCACCGAACTCCGGGCCGACAAGATCGAGTTCGACGAGCCGGCGCGTACGTTCATCGCCGACTCGATCGCCCACGACGGCCAGCTCAACATCGTGGCCAACCGCCGGCAGGCCGGTGACCAGGCCGAATACGCGGCCAAGGAGCGCGAGCAGCGCGGCCTGAACCCGGTGCCCGGCGTCGCCGACCTGCTCTTCCTCGAGGTGGACGTGGTCGACCCGTCGGAGTTCAGCGAGACCCTGCACGTGTGCGGGGTCGAGGTCGAGGGCTTCCGGATCCTGCGGGTGCAGAGCCCGGCCGCGCCGAACGCGATCGCCGCGGTGCTGCTGGCGCTGCGCGACGCGACCGGGGTACGCCCGCGGTGCTACTTCGAGTGGGCCGAGGGCAGTCCGCTCAAGCACCTGTTCCGCTACCTGCTCCTCGGCCGGGGCGACACCGCTCCGGTCGTACGCGAGATCATCCGCTCGTCCGAGCCCGACCCGGCGAGGCGTCCCGGTATCCACGTCGGAGGATGACCAGCTCCCGGGTCGCCCGGGTCATCGCGACGTAGCGGTCGACCGCGCCCCATCGTTGCGGGTCGACGAGGATGACCCGGTCGAACTCCAGCCCCTTGGCCAGCTCCGGCGTGAGGCCCCGGCCCGGGACGCCGATCACGCAGGTCGTGCCCTCGGTGTCCGCGCCGGCGATCGCGTCCAGGTCGGCCGGGTCGCCGTACCGCACCGGGATGCCGCCGGTGCGGATCGACGTGGGCACGTTGGCGTCCGGGAGCGCGGCCCGGATCACCGGCTCGGCCTCGGCCATGATCTCGGCCGGCGTGCGGTAGTTGATGGTCAGCCGGGTCATCTCGACCCGGCTCAGGCCGATGCGCTCCAGCCGCTCCGGCCACGACTCGGGGAAGCCGCGCCGGGCCTGGGCCCGGTCGCCGACGATGGTGTAGCTTCTCGACGGGCACCGGAGCAGCAGCATCTGCCACTCCGCGTCGGTCAGCTCCTGGGCCTCGTCCACCACGATGTGCGCGAACGGACCGGCCAGCCGATCCGGATCCTTCCCCGGCAGCACGGCGTCGTCGTCCAGCACCTCCCGCAGGTCCGGCTGCACCAGCATCGGCATCAGGCCCTGGCCGTCGTCCATCTCGTGCGAGGCGATCAGCTCGTCGACCACCCGGTCCATCCGCTTGCGTTCGGCTTTCCTGGTCGCCGTACGCAGGGCTTCCTGCCGCGTCGCCTCCGCGTCGCCGAGGCGCTGCCGCGCGGCGTCCAGCAACGGCAGGTCTTCGGTGGTCCAGGTCTTCGCCTCGGCGCGCTGCAGCCGTTGTACGTCCTCCGCGCTCAGCCAGGGCGCGCACCGGCGCAGGTAGGTGGGCACCGACCAGAGGTCCGCGACGACGTCGGCCGGGTCGAGCATCGGCCAGGCCCGGTGGAGCGCGGTACGCAGCTCGGCGCTCCCGCCGCCGGTCATCGCGACCAGTTCGGCCCAGATCTCCTCGCGGGCCTCGTTGTGCGGGGTGCCGGGGGACACCGACGCGAACGCCTCGGCCCAATCGCGGGCGGTCAGGCGTACCTCGGCGTCTTCTGTCGAAACCGTCATTCCGGTCGCCGGCGGCTCCTCGTAGAACCGGACCGCCGCGTCGACCGCCCGGACCATCGCCGCGGACGACTTCAGGCGCGCCACCTCCAGATCGGTCTCCGGGCGCGCCGCGGCGCCCTCGGGGAGCAGGTCCCGCAGCGTGCAGGTCTGCACGTCCTCCTCGCCGAGGCTGGGCAGCACGTCCGAGACGTACGCCAGATAGGGCTGGTGCGGGCCGACGAACAGCACGCCACCGTGCCGCCGGCCGAGCCTCGGATCGGAGTAGAGCAGGTACGCCGTGCGGTGCAGCGCGACGACCGTCTTGCCGGTGCCCGGCCCGCCGTCGACCACCAGGGCGCCGTGCGACGAGGCCCGGATGATCGCGTCCTGGTCGGCCTGGATGGTGCTGAGGACGTCCCGCATCCGCGCCGAGCGGATGCTGCCCAGGCTGGCGACGAAGGCGGACTGGTCGTCGAGGGCGGCGTGGCCCTCCAGGCCCTCCGGGGTGAACACCTCGTCCCAGTAGTCGGTGATCCGCCCTCTCGTTTGCGGCGAGCCGGTCGACCAGCGGTAACGGCGGCGGCTGATCAGGCCCAGCGGCTTGGCGTGGGTGGCGGCGAAGAACGGTTCGGCGGCCGGGGAGCGCCAGTCGACCAGCAGGCGGCGGCCGTCGTCGTCGGTCAGGCCGAGGCGGCCGATGTAGATCGGTTCGTCCGGGCGGTCGGCGTCGATCATGCGGCCCAGGCAGAGGTCGAGGCTGAAGCGGCGCAGCGTACGCAGGCGGGCCGAGAGCCGCTGCACCTCCTCGTCCCGGTCCACCGCCTGCCGGCCCTTGCCGGCCGGCCGCCGGCGCTCGACCTCGAGCCGGTCGGCCAGGCCGGCGATCGTCCGGGTGAGGCTGTCCGCCATGGCGGCGAAGTGCGCCTCGTCGCGGGCGATCAGGTCGGGGTCGGCCTTGGTCTGGGGTACGTCGAACACGCTGCTCTCCCGCTGGTTCGTGGCCACGGTCGACCATTTTGCGGGGTTACGGGGGTCTTGCGGCAAGACCCCCTGTCTGATATATGTTCTTAGTGGCGGGGAGTGATCACACCTCCCCTTCTGCCACCTTCTCCCCAGCCCCTTTCCGGCCTTGCGTTTTTGTCGTACCCGGGTGTTACTCTCTTCCCTAGTTAGAACGTCTGTTCGAATCATTAGAACGGCCGTGCTAGCGATCGGGGATGGAGATTCGCGGCTCCCGCCCCGGTGCGGCGCCCGCGAAGCGCCGCAGGCGGCCTGGATTTTCGCGGATCCGGGCCCGCACCAAGGCAGGACCGTCGCCCGCCCCCTCCGACCCCCGGGGGTGGGCGACGGACCCGCCGGCGCTGTCCGGCCGGGTGTGGTTGTGGGGAAGCTCCCGCACCCGGCCGACGGCCTCCCCGCTGCGTTTCTTCCTCCGTGGCGGACATCTTCATCGGATGTGTGACGTACTGAGGAGAAGACCATGGCGAGCAACTCGGCCCCCGGTGTGGTGACCGGTCTGGCACACGCGCCGACCGCCGCGGCCCGGTCCGCGGACGCGCCCACCGTGCCCGCCCACATGCTGCCCCACCGCACGCCCGCCCAGCTGCTGAGCATCGCTCGCGGCGGGCTGGCCGAGGCGGCACAGACCGGTCCCGACGGCCTGCGATACGCCGGCGCACACATGGCCGCCCTGCGCGCCGCCGCCGCGGTGCTCGCCGCCCGCGCCCGGCCCGCCGCGCCCGGCCGCCGCACCCGGGTGACCAGCGTCTGGTCGCTGCTGGTGCTGGTCGCGCCCGAGTTCAGCGAGTGGGCCGACTACTTCGCCCTCGGCGCCGGCAAGCGCGCCGCCGCCGAGGCCGGCATCCCGCGCGTGGTCAGCCCGCGCGAGGCCGACGACCTGCTGCGCGCCGCCGAGCAGTTCGTGGTGGTCGTCGAGACCGCCCTGGGCATCGCCTACCAGCCGCCGCTGCCCGCCGCCGGTCGCCTGGCCGCCTGATCCATCCACCCTTTCCTTCCTTCCGAGAAGAGGCGAGCTTCATGGCGGGACGCCTGATCAAGGGGGCGGCCGCGCTGTCCGAGCTGGTCCGCCCGGCGAGCGAGACCGACGCGCCCGGCCTCCACCGGATGCTGCCGGTGGTGCCCGAGCTGAGCGCCCTGCTGCCCGGCCGGGGCCTGCGCCGCGGCAGCACGATCGCGGTGGCCGCCGGCCGGTCCGGCACCGTCTCGCTGATGCTGGCGCTGCTGTCCGCGGCGTCCCGGGCCGGTTCCTGGTGCGCGGTGGTCGGCGTGCCCGACCTGGGCGCCCTGGCCGCCGAAGAGAGCGGCATAGCGCTCGACCGCCTCGCCCTGATCCCCAACCCCGGCCCCGACTGGCCGACGGTGGCCGGCGCCCTGATCGACGGCGTCGACGTGGTGGTGGCGGCGATCCCCGGCCCGGTGGCCGCGCCGGTGGCGGCCCGCCTGGTGGCGCGGGCGCGTCAGCGGGGCAGCGTCCTGATGCCGTTCGGCGCCTGGCCCGGCGCCGACGTCACCCTGCGCGTGACCGCCGGCGCCTGGGAGGGCCTGGGCCACGGCCACGGCCGCCTGCGCCGCCGCCGCGTCACGGTCCTGGCCCGGGGCCGGGGCGCCGCCGACCGCCCGCGCGAGGCGACGATGTGGATGCCGGGCTCCACCGCCCCGCCGACCTTCCCGCCCCTCGGCCCGGCCGGTCCGCTCACCCTGCCCGGTCCGCCGCTGTCCCCGGCCTCCGCCTCCGCGCCGTCCCCGGCGGTTGCCTCTCCCGCACCGTCCCCGGCCCTCCCTGCTCCCACATCCTCGGCGCTGCCCCCGCGCTTCCTTCCGCTTGGTTCTCCCTCGCTGTCTTCCCTTCCCGCCGTGTCCGCTTCCTCTTCGGCGGTGTCCTCTTCCGCTGTGTCCTCCTCCCCGGCTCTCTCCTCCCCGGCTCCCTCCTCCGCCTTGAGCGAGCCGGATCGGCTTCGCCGGTCGGATGATGTGGTGGATTTGTCCGTGGATGATGCCGCGGATCTTGGGGTGTCTGGTTTGGCGGTGATGCCGGGCTCGGCGGCGGGGGCGCAGTCGTGTGTGGCGAGTCATGTCTCGCCGACTGGGGGCGTCCGGCCGGTTGGCGCTCGTCCGTCGCGTTCTCGCGGATCCACTCGCGACTCGCGGCCCGCGGGTCGGCTTCGTTCGGTTCGGGTGGTGCCGGTGCGGCCGGCCGTGCCCGTGTGGTGGGAATTTGTGCCGGCTCCGACTCCGACTCCGGCTCGGGCTCCGGCTCGGGCCTCCGCGCCGGAGCGATCGGCGACCGCGCGTTCCGTTGCCCGGGCTTCGAGGTCGTCCTTGGGCGTCGGGGGTTCGAGGTCGTCGGCAGGCGTTCGGTCTGCGGGCGCCAGGGCTTTGAGGTTGCCTGTCGGGTCTGGGGTGGCGGGGTTGCCTGTCGGGTCTGGGGTGGCGGGGTTATCTGCCGGGTCTGGGGTGGCGAGGTTGTCGGCCGGGTCTCGGGCGTCGGGGTTGTCGGCCGGCTCGGCGGCCCGGGTGGCCAGGATTCGCAGGGGCTTCGGGTTGGCGGGAGCCGGGCCGGGGCGGGAGTGAGCGAGCGGGCCGGGGTTCGGACGCTGATGATCTGGTGTCCGGACTGGCCGGTTGTCGCGGCGGAGATCGTGGACGGGATTCCCTCCGACGGGGCCGTGGCGGTGCTGCATGCGAATCGGGTGGTGGCCTGCTCGGAGGCGGCCCGGGCGGACGGGGTGCGGCGAGGGCTCCGGCGGCGGGAGGCGCAAGGGCGGTGTTCCCGGCTGGTCGTCGTCGATCATGATGCGGGGCGGGACGCCCGGGCGTTCGAACCGGTGGTCGCGGCGATCGAGGAGGTCGCGGTCGGGGTCGAGGTGATCCGGCCGGGGGCCTGTGCGCTGGCGGCCCGGGGGCCGGCCCGGTACTTCGGGGGCGAGGAGGCGGCCGCCGAGCGGGTCGTCGAGCAGGTGGCTCAGGTCTGTGAGGTGGAGAGCCAGGCCGGGGTCGCCGAAGGAGTCTTCGCCGCGGGGCTGGCGGCTCGGGCGGGGCGCATCGTTCCGCCGGGGCGTACCCGGGAATTTCTTTCCGGGGTGGGGGTCGAAGCTCTTGACCGGCCGGAGCTGACCGATCTGCTGCGCCGGCTCGGGGTGACGACGCTGGGGGAGTTCGCCGCGCTGCCGCCGTCGGATGTGCTGACACGGTTCGGGTTCGACGGGGCGCTGGCCCACCGGCTCGCCGCCGGGTTCGACCATCGGCCGCTCGCGGTGCGCCGGCCGCCGCCGGACCTGGACGTCTCCGAGACGTACGACGAACCGCTGGAACGGGTGGACGTGGCGGCGTTCGCGGGACGGGTGCTGGCCGAACGGCTGCACGAGATCCTCGCCGGGCACGGGCTGGCCTGCACCCGGCTCGGCATCGAAGCGGTCACCGCGGACGGCCAGGAGCTGCACCGGGTGTGGCGGCACGACGGCACCCTCACCGCGGCCGCGATCGCCGAACGGGTCCGCTGGCAACTCGACGGCTGGCTCACCGGCGCGCGGCGCGGCGCCGTCAACCGGCCGACCGCCGGACTGGTCCGGTTGCGCCTGATTCCCGACGGGGTGCTCGTCCACCTGGGCCTGCAACCGGGCCTGTGGGGCGACGCCGGCGCCGAGCGGGAACGCGCCCACCGTGCCCTCAGCCGCATCCAGGGCCTGCTCGGCCCCGACGCGGTGATGACCGCCGTCCGCACCGGAGGCCGCTCCGCCGACGACCAGACCACCCTCATCCCCTGGGGCGACGAACGAACCCCGCCCCGCGCGAACGCCGCCCCCCAAGACCCCTACCCGGGCCTGACCACCATCCCCATCACGGCCGTGACCCCAGACCCGATCCCGCTCCCGCTGTCCGCCGTCCCCGACCCGGACGGCGGGCCTTTGGTTTCCGGCCTGGGTGACCGGCCCTCCGCGGAAGGGGCGCCGCGGAAGGAGAGTGGGGCGGGGTTGATCTCCTTGTCCGAGGTGCGGGAAGGGAAGGCGGCGATGTCGAACCCCGCGGCCGGCTCGGGAGAGGGAACACGAGGCGCGGAGAGGCCCGCCCTTCGGGTCATCGAGGGGCGAGGAAGTCGCGGTGATGGTGACCTGCGGCTGGTGTCCACATCAGAGGGCCGGGCGGCCTTGTCGCTTCTTCCGATGCCTGGTGCGGATGAGGACGAGGACGAAGGTGGGGAAGAGGCGGTTGAGGGAAGGGCTGGCGCGGCGGGGAAGGCCGGCGAAATCGGTGGGGTGGCGGCGAAAGCTGAGGTTGCCGGCGCGGCTGGGCCGAGCACGAGGGATGGGGCGGTGGCGAGACGGGGGCGGAAGGCGCGGGTTGCGCCGGCGTTGCCGCCCTGGCCGGGGCGGTTGCCCAAGCCGGCGCCGGCCGTGGTGTTGCTGCAGCAGCCGGGGGCGGTGGTGGTGGACGCGGTGGGGGAGCCGGTCCGGGTCAGTGCCCGGCTGGAGTTGACGGGGGTGCCGGTCGGGTTGTTGCTGGGGCGGGCGGCGGCGGTGGAGATCGTGGGGTGGGCCGGGCCCTGGCCGGTTGAGGAGCGGTGGTGGGCGGCTGAGGAGATGCGGCGGCGGGCCCGGTTCCAGGTGGCGCTCGCCGATGGGCGGGCCATGTTGCTCTCGCTCGCGGGTGGGCACTGGGCCGTCGAGGCGATCTATGACTAGGGCGGCGGGCTGATGGGCTTCCACAACCCGAAGATGTCCTGGTCGGAACTCGAAGGGCTGCTCTCCGGGGAGAAGAAGCCGGGCGAAAAGGGCGAGAGGGGAAAGGGCGGAGGAGGAAAGAGCGACGGGGAAGAGGGCGGGGGGAAGGCGGGGAGTGGCGGGTGGCCGCGGGGGGAGCCGCGGGTTGTTGATCCGCTGGCGGGGGATGGTGACGGCGGGGACTCGCCGGCCTGGAGCCGGAAGCGGCAACGGTATGAGGCGCCGGCGCTGGTCAGGACCGAGTCCACGGTGGACTACGCCGAGCTGCACTGCCACAGCAACTTCAGTTTTCTGGACGGGGCCAGTCATCCGGAGGAACTGGCCGAGGAGGCGTCGCGGCTCGGGTTGAAGGGACTGGCCGTCACCGACCATGACGGGTTCTACGGGGTGGTGCGGTTCTCCGAGGCGGCCCGTGAGCTGGGGCTGCCGACCATTGTGGGTGCGGAGCTCTCGCTTGATCTGACGAAACCGCAGAACGGCGAGGCCGACCCGGAAGGCCGGCACCTGCTGTGCCTGGCGCACGGCGCGGAAGGCTATGCGCGGCTGGCCCGCACCATCTCGCGGGCCCAGCTCAGGGGGGCCGAGAAGGGCAAGCCCGACTACGGCGACCTGGAGGACGTCGCGAGCGAGCTCCGGGATCACGTGCTGGTGCTGACCGGCTGCCGTAAGGGGAGCGTCCCGAAGGCGTTGCGCGAGCAGGGGCCCGCGGCGGCTGCTCGGGAGCTGGACCGGCTGGTGGCGTTGTTCGGCCAGGGGAACGTCGCGGTCGAGCTGACGGCGCACGGCGACCCGTACGACGACGAGCGCAACGACTTCCTCTTCGAGCTCGCGCACAGCCGCGGTCTGCTCCCGGTGGCCACGAACAACGTGCACTACGCCACCCCGCGCCGGCGGCGGCTGGCGACCGCGCTGGCGGCGGTGCGGGCCCGGCGCAGCCTGGACGAGCTGGACGGCTGGTTGCCGGCGGCGGGCACCGCCCATCTGCGGTCCGGCGCCGAGATGAGCCGGCGGTTCGCGGCCTGGCCGAAGGCGGTCGAGAACGCCGCGATCTTCGGCGGTGACCTGGCCTTCGACCTGCGGCTGGTCGCCCCCAAGCTGCCCGACTTCCGAAGGCCCGGCGGGCACACCGAGATGAGCTGGCTGCGGCACCTGACCATGGAGGGCGCCCGGGAACGTTATGGGCCGCCGGAGGCGCATCCCAAGGCGTACGCGCAGATCGAACACGAGCTGCGGATGATCGAGGAGCTGGACTTCCCGGGGTATTTCCTGGTCGTCTACGACATCGTGCGGTTCTGCCGGGAGCAGAAGATCTACTGCCAGGGGCGGGGGTCGGCGGCCAACTCGGCGGTCTGCTACGCGCTGCGCATCACGAACGTCGACGCGGTCGAGTACGACCTGCTGTTCGAGCGGTTCCTGGCGCCGGAGCGGGACGGGCCGCCGGACATCGACGTGGACATCGAGTCGGACCGCCGCGAGGAGGCCATCCAGTACGTCTACGAGAAGTACGGCCGGGAACACACCGCCCAGGTGGCGAACGTGATCTCGTACCGCCCGCGCTCCGCCGTACGCGACATGGCCAAGGCCTTTGGATTTTCGCCCGGCCAGCAGGACGCCTGGAGCAAGCAGATCGACCGCTGGGGCAGCATCGCGACGCTGGACGTGGACGACATCCCGGCGCAGGTGGTGGAGTTCGCGAACGAGGTGCAGAGCTTCCCGCGGCACCTGGGCATCCACTCCGGCGGCATGGTCATCTGCGACCGGCCGATCATCGAGGTGTGCCCGGTGGAGTGGGGGCGGATGCCGGGGCGGACCGTGCTCCAGTGGGACAAGGACGACTGCGCGGCGATCGACCTGGTCAAGTTCGACCTGCTGGGGCTGGGCATGCTGTCGGCGCTGCACTACGCGTACGACATGCTGGAGTCCGATCTGGACATCAGCACGATGCGCCTGGACGACCCCGAGGTGTACGAGATGCTGTGCCGGGCCGACTCGGTGGGCGTCTTCCAGGTGGAGTCCCGCGCCCAGATGGCCACCCTGCCCCGCCTCAAGCCGACCGAGTTCTACGACCTGGTGGTGGAGGTGGCGCTGATCCGGCCCGGCCCGATCCAGGGCGGCTCGGTGCACCCGTTCATCCGCCGCAAGAACGGCAAGGAGAAGGCGACCGTCCCGCACCCGTTGATGTGGAACGCGCTCGAGAAGACGCTGGGCGTGCCGCTCTTCCAGGAGCAGCTGATGCAACTCGCGATCGACGTGGCCGGCTTCGACCCGTCCGAGGCCGACCAGCTGCGCCGCGCGATGGGCTCGAAGCGCTCGATGGAGAAGATGGAGCGCATCAAGACGCGGCTCTACGACGGGATGGCCGAGCGGGGCATCACCGGCGAACTGGCCGACGACCTCTACGTCAAGCTCTCCGCGTTCGCCAGCTACGGCTTCCCGGAGAGTCACGCGATGAGCTTCGCCTACCTGGTGTACGCGTCCGCGTGGCTGAAGCGGTACCACCCGGCGGCGTTCTGCGCGGCGCTGCTGAACGCGCAGCCGATGGGCTTCTACTCGCCGCAGACGCTGGTCGACGACGCCCGCCGGCACGGGGTGGAGGTGCGCCGCCCGGACATCAACCTCAGCGCCGCCGCGGCCACCCTCGAGTCGGACGCGCGGACCAGGTGGGGCGCGCTGGCCGGGGAGGCGCCGCACGCGTGGGGGTTGCACGGGCCCGCGGTGCGGCAGGGGCTTCAGCGGGTACGCACGATCGGCGACGACCTCGCGAAGCGGATCGAGGAGGAACGGCGAGCGCACGGCCCGTACCGCAGCATGACCGATCTGGCCCGGCGTACCGGATGTTCCACCGCCCACCTGGAGGCCCTCGCCACCGCCGACGCCTTCGCGGGTTTCGGGCTCTCCCGCCGGGAGGCGCTCTGGGCCGCGGGCGCGGCTTCGCAGGACAAACCCGACCGCTTGCCGGGTACGGTGACCGGCACCGACGCCCCGGCCCTGCCCGGCATGGACGACGTCGGCAAGCTGGTGTCCGACGTCTGGGCGACCGGCCTGTCCCCGGACGCGCACCCGGCCCAGTTCGTGCGGGACCGGTTCGACGCCGCCGGCGCGCTGCCCATCTCCCGGCTGGGCGCGGTGGAGGCGGGCACCCGGATCCGGGTCGGCGGCATCGTCACCCATCGGCAGCGCCCGGCCACCGCGGGCGGCGTCACGTTCGTCAACCTCGAGGACGAGACCGGCATGCTCAACGTGACCTGCTCGCCGGGGCTGTGGCAGCGCTACCGGAAGGTGGCGAGGACGAGCACGGCGTTGATCGTGCGGGGCCGGCTGGAGAAGGCCGAGGGCGTGCTCAACCTGGTCGCCGACCGGCTCGAAGGGGTCACGCCGCCGATCGTGGGTCCCTCCCGCGACTTCCGCTGAACGGCCAGACTTTATTCCGTTCCGCAACCTTTGCACCTTTGGTGCCCTATACCGGATGCGGACCAGCGGTGCCTATACGCGCTCAGAGCAAGGGGTCTTGCTCTGAGCGCGTATAGGCACCACCCAGCGGGGGGAGAGCATCATGCGGAAGATTGTTCTGGCGGCGGCGTTGATCGGGGTTCTCATCGGCAGCCCGGCGAACGCGGCGGCCGGCGGGCCGGAGGAGAGCGCCCGCGCGCCGAGGACCGAGCTCACGCTGTCCTACCAGGCCGCCGCCGGGTTCGCCGCCGCGGTGGTGGTGACCTGCGACCCGGCCGGCGGCGTGCACCCGCAGGCCGAGAAGGTGTGCCGGACCCTGGCCAAGGTGAACGGCAACCCGGCCACGATCAAGCCGGCGAAGACCATGTGCACGCTCGAGTACGCGCCGATCACCGCCGCGGTCACCGGCACCTGGCGCGGTCAGGCCGTCACCTGGTCGAAGAAGTTCAGCAACACCTGCGACATGAAGCGCGCCACGGGCGTCCTGTTCACGTTCTGATCAGGAACCTGTCAGATTCTCCGACGGCTGGAAGAACCGACCTATAGTCGCCGTCGTGTGTGCGCACGTGCTGGTGGCCGAGGACGACGTACGGCAGGCCGAAGTGCTGCGGCAGTACCTCCTGGCCGGTGGGCACGAGGTGACCGTGGTGCACGACGGTCACGCCGCGCTCGACCGGGCCCGGCGGAAGGCGCCCGACCTGCTGATCCTCGACGTGATGATGCCGGGGCTGAACGGGCTGGAGGTGTGCCGGCAGCTGCGCCGGGACAGTGAGCTGCTGGTGCTGATGCTGACCGCCCGGACGGCCGAGGACGATCTGCTGGCCGGGCTCGACGTCGGCGCCGACGACTACCTGACCAAGCCGTACAGTCCTCGCGAGCTGGTCGCCCGGGTGCGGACGCTGCTGCGTCGCCGGCGCACCACGGCGCCGGCCGGGGGCGAGGTGCTGACGGTCGGCCCGCTCGTGGTCGACCCGGGGCGGCGCCGGGTCGAGGCCGGCGGCGTACCCGTCGAGTGCACACCGGGCGAGTTCGCGATCCTGGCCGCGATGGCCGGGCAGCCCGACCGGGTCTTCACCCGGACGCAACTCCTCGCCCGGACCCGCGGCATCGACCGGCACTCGACCGGCCGCACCATCGACGTCCACGTGATGAACCTGCGCCGCAAGATCGACCCCGCCCTGCTCCAGACCGTGTACGGCGTGGGCTACAAGCTGGCGAGCCCGACGTGACCCCAGGCCGCGTGCCCCTGCACCGCAGCCTGCTCGGACGCCTGCTCGCCACCTCGATCCTGATCGCGGTCGCGGCGATCGCGGCCACCGCCTGGCTCGCCGTCCAGTCGACCAGCCGGGCCATCCGCCAGGAGCAAGGCCGCTCGCTGGCCGACGACAAGAGCATCTACGACACCATGATCGGGTACGCCGCCACGCACCGTGACTGGACCAAGGTCCAGCCGACCGTGGCCGGCGAGGCCCGGCGCCTGGGCCGGCGGATCACCCTGATGACCGACGACCGGCAGGTCATCGCCGACTCGCATCCGGAACGCCCGCCGGCTACCGCCCGGGCCTCGGCCACGGTCGACGCCCTGCGGCTCGACCCGGGGCTGAGCGACAGCTCGGACCGCATCGACCCGCGGGTGACCGGCCCCTACCTGCTGCCGGAGCGGGAACGCGAGAAGCTCCGCCGGACCGCCCGGACCCAGCTGGACTGCATCCGCGGGGGCGGGGTCGACGCCAAGGTGATCGACGACGCCAAGGGCCGCCCGGCCGTGCGGATCACCACCGCGGACACCAACTTCGTCGTCGGCTTCTGCCGGGCCAAGGCCCCGCTCGGCACCACCGGCACCGAGACGCTGGCCCTGGAGGACCTGGCCTGGCTGGCCGAGGACTGTCTCGACGTGACCGAGCACGGCATCCTCATCCTGGACCGGAACTTCTCGGTGCTCGGGCTGAAGGACCGGAGGTTCGACCTGCGCAAGGTGCAGTCGTGCGTGGCGCAGGCCCGGATCCGGCAGCTGCGGCCGTACGTGGCCAAGCCCGCCCTGCTCTTCGTCACCGACCCGCACACCGGCGCGGCCGACGAGCCGGTGTTCAGCCTGTCCGGCGAGAACGCCGTCCGGATCGTCTGGGTGACCGTCGCCGTGCTGCTGGCGACGATCCTGCTCACCGTGCTGACCGGGCGCCGGCTGGTCCGGCCGTTGCGGGCGCTCACCGAGGCGGCCATGGAACCGGCTGGTGCGCCCGCACCGATGCCGATCAAGGGGCGGGACGAGATCGGCTACCTGGCGCGCGCCCTCAGCGACGCGACCGAGCGGCGCGAACGGGCCGAGGAGCAGCGCCGCCACCTGGTCAGCGACGTCGCCCACGAACTCCGCAACCCGCTGACCAACATCCGCGCGTGGCTGGAGGCGGCCCAGGACGAGGTGGTCCCGGCCGACCCGGCCCTGCTGGACCTGCTGCACGACGAGGCGACGATGTTGCACCACATCATCGACGACCTCAGCGACCTGGCCGCCGCCGACGCCGGTGACCTGCGGCTGCACCCCGAGCCGATCCGGGTGCGGGACGTGCTGACGCACATCGGCGAGTCGCAGCGCGGCGCCGCCGACCAGGCGGGGGTCGAGCTCGTCACCGATCTGCGTGGTGACCCTCCGGTCGAGGCCGATCCGATGCGCCTCCGGCAGATGGTCGGCAACCTGCTGTCCAACGCGATCCGCTACACCGCGGCGGGCGGCACGGTCACGCTGTCGGCCATCTCAACGGAAAAAGAGATGATCATCGCCGTACGGGACACCGGCACCGGCATCGCGCCGGACGACCTGCCGAAGATCTTCGACCGGTTCTGGCGGGCCGACTCCTCCCGGACCCGGGCGACCGGCGGCAGCGGGTTGGGCCTGCCGATCGCCCGGAAGCTCGCCGAGGCACACGGGGGGACGCTGACCGCGGCGAGCCGTCCCGGTGAGGGCACCACGATGACGCTGCGGTTGCCGCTCAGTCCTTGAACGCCTCCTTGCGGCAGTTCTCCATCCCGGGCGACTGGAAGTCGCCCTGCGGCCCGATCTCGGTGATCCCGAACTGGCCGTCCTCGTCCGGGGTGGTCAGCTTGTAGCCGGCCTGCTGGGCGCACCGGTACCACTGCCGCTGGTTGTCCCGGAACGCCGCGATGTCCTTGCGCCTCTGCCGTTCCTCGTAGCTCTCCGGGAACTTGTTGTGGCAGGCCGCCTCCACCCGGATCGCCTTGGGGTCCTTGTCGGCCAAGTACTGGAAGAGCATCTTCGGCTCCTCGTACCCGGGGCCGCCCTCCTTCTGGACACAGGTCGACCAGACCTTGACGAGCGCGGTCTGCTCCTCGTCGGTCGCGTCCAGCCGCACCAGGGGACGCAGGTCGTCGTTGACGGCCGGCGAGCTCGCCGCCGGGGCGGCGGCGCTCTGCAGCGTCGCCACCGGCGGGGCTTCGGCCTTCTCACCGGAGCAACCGCCGAGCAGGCCGGTACCACCGCCGAGAAGACTGGCGGCGACCAGCGCCGCGACGATTTTTCTCTGAGGCATGCCGAGCACCATCACAGAGCATTGTCAGAGGGCTGTCAGATCCGCCGAAGCTAACCGGCTTCTGACAATCGGTCGGCAGGATCTCGGCCGTGCATCCCGACCAATCCCCGTCCCCGCGCCGGATCCGCCGATGGATCGTCGTGCCGGTCCTGATCCTCGTGCTGATCGTCGCCGGCGGCGTCCTCTGGTACGAGCGGCGGGACCCGCAGTCGCCGGCCGCCGTCGCCCCGGTCGCGGTCCAGACGGTGGCCGTGGTGAAGACCGACCTCTCCGTCACCGAGTCGCTGACCGGCAGCCTCGGGTACGGCCGGGCGCAGCCGGTGAAGGGTGGGCGCGACGGCGTGATCACCTGGCTGCCCCGCGCCGGCGCCGCGGTCAAGCGCGGCCAGCAGCTCTATCGGGCCGACGACCGGCCGGTGCCGCTGTTCTACGGGTCGATGCCGCTCTACCGCGACCTCGGGGAGACCGGGACGGCCGGCCGCGACGTGAAGATCGTCGCCACCAACCTGAAGGCCCTCGGGTACTCGATCGGCTACCAGCCGGGCGCGGGGGAGACGGTCACCCGGTCGATCCCCGGCCCGGCCCCTTCCCCGGAGGCGGATTCCCGGGAGACGAATTCCCCGGGGGCGAAGGTCAAGGCCAAAACCGTGCGGGTCACCGTACGCAAGGGGGAAGGGGTGTTGACCTCGGCCCTGAAATCGGCCCTCAAGCGGTGGCAGAAGGACGCCGGGATGCCCGTGACCGGCCGGATCGGCGTGGGGGACGTCGTGGTGCTGTCCGGCGCGGTGCGGGTCGACTCGGTCACGGCGATCAAAGGGGACAGTGCCGCCACCCCGTTGCTGACCGTGACGTCGACCGCGAAGGTGGTCACCGCCTCGGCCGCCGTCGCCGAGGCCGGCACGATCCGGGCCGGCGACAAGGTCACGGTCGTGCTGCCCGGCGACAAGTCGGTGCCCGGCGAGGTGGCGGCCGTCGGCACCGAGATCCAGCAGGATGAGCAGGGCGGCGCCGGGACCGCGGAACCCAAGCGGGCCGTCACCGTGACCCTGGACAGCGATGCCGAGCTGGGCGGGATCGACCAGGCGCAGGTGCAGGTCGACCTGGCCGGGGAGACCCGGGAGGGGGTCCTGGCCGTCCCGGTGGGCGCGCTGGTGGCGCTCAGCGAGGGCGGGTACGGCGTGCAGCTCGCCGACCACCGCCTGGTCGGCGTCGAGACCGGACTGTTCGCCAAGGGCCTGGTCGAGGTCACCGGCGACGGGATCGGCGAGGGCGTCCAGGTGGTGACGACCTCGTGACCGTCCTCTCCGTACGCGACGTCACCATGCGCTATCCCGGCGGCGTGGTCGCCCTGGCCGGTGTCTCGCTCGACATCGAGGCGGGCGAGATGCTGGCCATCGTCGGCCCGTCCGGCTCGGGCAAGTCGACGCTGCTGCACATCATGGGCACCCTCGACCGCCCGACCTCCGGCACCGTCGAGCTGGGCGGGCTGGACATCGCCGGGCTGCCCGACCGGCGCCTCTCCGCGCTGCGCGGCCGGTGGCTGGGCTTCGTGTTCCAGCAGTTCCACCTCACCGCGGGACTCAGCGCCGCCGAGAACGTGGCCACCGGCCTGCTCTACGCCGGTGTGCCGCGCCGCCGACGCAGGGCGCTGGCCGTCGAGGCGCTGCACCGGGTCGGGCTGTCGCATCGCGTGGCGCATCGGCCGCACCAGCTCTCCGGTGGTGAGCGGCAGCGGGTGGCGATCGCGCGGGCCCTCGTACACCATCCCGCTCTGCTGCTGGCCGACGAACCGACCGGCGCGCTGGACACGCGCACCGGCCAGGCCGTGCTGGAGCTGCTCTACCGGCTGCACGAGGAGGGCACGACGATCGCGGTCATCACCCACGACCGGGACATCGCGGCGTCCCTGCCCCGCCGGGTCTTCATGCGCGACGGCCGGGTGGTCTCGTGACCCCGGACACCACGCCGGTCCGGCTGGCCGTCACCGACCTGCTCGGACTCGGGTTTCTCGGCCTGCGTACGCGGAAGGCCCGCGCCGCGCTGTCGGCCCTCGGCATCGCGATCGGCATCGCCACCATGATCGTCGTCACCGGCATCCCCGCGTCCAGCCAGGCTCAGCTCATGCGCGAGCTCAGCGCCCTGGGCACCAACATGCTCGAGGTCCGCGCGCTGCCCGACCAGCAGCCGCCGGTGCTGCTGCCCGAGGAGTCGGTCGGCATGGTGCGGCGGATCGCGCCGGTGACCCGGGCCAGCGCGGTCGCCAACACCCACACCGTGGTACGCCGGTCCGACCGCACCGACCCGCAGGACGGCTCGGGTCTGACCGTGCTGGCCAGCCGCCTCGACCTGCTGCCGGCGATCAACGCCCGCGTCCAGGACGGGCAGTGGCTGAACGAGGCGACATCACACTTCCCGGCCGTCGTGCTCGGCTCGGTCTCGGCCGTCCGCCTGGGCGTCACCGGCACCGGGCAGCAACTGATGATCGGCAAGCGCTGGTTCACCGTCGTCGGCATCCTCGCCGCCGTCCCGCTGCTGCCGGAGATCGACCGGTCGGTGTTCGTCGGCTGGCCCGCGGCCCAGTCCGTGCTCGGCTTCGACGGCCACCCCACCGTTCTCTACGTGCAGTCCCGGGAACCGGCGATCGAGCAGGTGCGCGGGGTGCTCCCGGAGACCGTGAACCCGGCCCAGCCGGCCGACGTGGTGGTCAGCCGGCCGTCCGACGCGCTGGCCGCGAAACGGGCCACCGAGAACGCGTTCTCGGCCCTGTTCCTCGGCCTGGCCGGGGTGGCGTTGCTGGTCGGCGGCATCGGGGTGGCCAACACCATGGTGATCTCGGTCCTCGAACGCCGCGGCGAGATCGGCCTGCGCCGGGCCCTGGGCGCGACCAAGGGGCAGATCCGCGGCCAGTTCCTGACCGAGGCGGTGGCGCTGGCGGCGCTGGGCGGCCTCGCCGGGACGCTGCTCGGCGTGCTGGCGACGGTCGGCTACGCGGCCTACCACGGCTGGCCGCCGGTCATCCCGCTGTCCGCGACGCTGGCCGGCCCGGTCGGCGCGGTGGTGGTCGGCGTGCTCGCGGGTGTCTATCCGTCGATGCGTGCGGCGGCTCTCCCGCCTACGGAGGCACTGGCGCTTTAGGCGGCCTGACCCGTTCGGTAGATTTCCGATGTGACGGACGCGAGGGTGATCGCCGGCCGCTACCGGCTCGATCGCATCCTGGGCCGGGGCGGCATGGGCGCCGTGTGGCAGGGCACCGACACGCTGCTCGACCGCGACGTCGCGGTCAAGGAGATCTACCTGGCGGGCGCCGACTCCGGCCCGGTCGACCAGGACGACCCGCGGATCCGGCGGGCGATGCGCGAGGCGCAGGCCGCGGCCCGGCTGCGGCACCCCAGCATCGTGGCCGTGCACGACGTCGCGCTCGACGGGGGCCGGCCGTGGATCGTGATGGAGCTGGTCGACGGGCCGTCGCTGGCCGATCTGATCGCCAAGTCCGGGTCGCTGCCGCCGGGCCGGGTCGCCGAGATCGGGCTCCAGGTGCTCGACGGGCTGACGGCCGCACACCAGCGCGGCACCGTGCACCGGGACGTGAAGCCGGCCAACATCCTGATCGAGACCGGCCGGGCGATGCTGACCGACTTCGGCATCGCGGCCATGGACGACGCCTCCGCGCTGACCGCGACCGGGATGATGATCGGCTCACCGGCCTACATGGCGCCGGAGCGGATCAACGGCGTGCCCGCGGCCCCGCCGGCCGACCTGTGGGCGCTCGGCATCACGCTCTACACCGCGGTGAACGGGCGCTCGCCCTTCCAGCGGGAGGACACCCAGGGCACCATCGCGGCCATCCTGGCCATGCCGCCGGCCGCGCCGGCCGACGCCGGGCACCTCTGGCCGATCATCGCCGGCCTGCTGGAGAAGGACCCGGCCCGCCGGTTGACCGCCGAGCAGGCCCGGCCGCTGCTCGCCACCGCGGCCCGCGCCGACGCCACCGTGGCCATGACACCGCCACCGTCGATCTCGGCCCCGCCGTATCGCCCGGCCCCCACCCCGACCCCCACTCCCACGCCGCCTCCCGCCTATCGGCCGCCGGCTTATCAGGGGCAACCGTCGCCGTATCAAGGGCCGCCGCCGGCCTATCAGCAGCCGCGCCACCAGCAGCCCGCCTATCCGCAGGGGCCGCGCGGGTTCCTGCCCGCCGACTTCCCGGTCCAGCTCGTCGAGCTGACCATCGGCGACCGGACCGGCTACACGCTGCGGGCCTACGTCCCCGAGGAGGACGGCTGGGCCACGCCGGTGTTCGCCGGCACGGCCGGCCGGCTCCCGCTGATGCCGCGCCCCGAGCAGGCGGCCGGCTTCGCGATGGCGACCCGCGAGCACGACCTGAGCGGCATCCCGCACTGGGACTGGCTGTGCCAGTCGATGTCCCGGGCGTACCTGCCGTTGCTCGACGCCAACCGCTACGACCTCGGCCTGCCCGCCGTCAACCTGGAGATGCCGCCGGAACGGTGGCTGCCCGACCTGATGGTCAAGACCGGCACGATGGCCAACGAGCTGATGCTGGCCCTGGACATCCAGGAGGCCTACCCGCTGCTCGGCCCGGGCGCCCCGCTCGACCAGCTCGACGACGCGCTGCGCCCGGCCGGTGCCCGGCCCCGCAAGGCCCACATCAGACAGTGGCTCCAGCTCGACCGCATCACGCTGGCGGCCTGGTGGCAGCACCTCACCGACCTCATCGACGCCCGGCTGGACTGGCGCGCGTCACCGTGACCGCAGGATGCGCGCCAGGTCGGGGACGACGGCCGGGGGCAGGGCGTGACCCATCCCGGGCACGGTGACCAGCTCCGACCCGGGAACCTGAGCGGCCAGATGCGCGGCGTTCGGCGGCGGGTTGACGGGGTCTTCCGGCGCGTCGATGACCAGGAACGGGACGGTGACCCGGGACAGGTCACGCGCCAGCCCGGACTGGTCGGCGCGGGCGTGCGCGGCGGCGTTCCGGGGCGTGCCGGCGTGGTCGATGCAGGCCTCCTCGATCGCGCGGAACCAGGTGGCGTCGAACGGCAGCTTGTCGCCGTTGAGGAGCCGCCAGTGCTCGACCCGCCAGTCCAGTTCGGCCTCGCGGTCGCGCTCGTCGGCGAGGTGCTCCCACAGTTCCAGCAGGCGCGGGTCGGGGTCGAGCATCGGCGGGCCGTCCCCGCTCACCGCGGCGGTGCAGAAGGCGGTCGCACTGAGCAGGCGATCGGGGTGGTCGGCGGCGAGCAACTGGACGAGGACGCCGCCCATCGACATGCCGGCCACGTGGGCCCGGTCGGCGCCGGCCGCGTCGAGCACGGCCACGGCATCCTCGGCCAGGTCGGCGATGCCGTACGGGTGCTCGTCGAACGCCCAGGTCGACCGCCCGGTGTCCCGGTGGTCGTACACGATCACCCGGAATTTCTCCTCGAGGGCCTCGATCAGGGCCGGCGGCCAGGTCAGGGCGTTCGCGTTGGCGCCCATGATCAGGAGCAGCGCGGGCGCGTCCGAGGGGCCGGTGGCGCGGGCCCACAGGCGGTACGGCCCGCGGGTCTCGGCGTAGAAGTCCATCAGCCCACTATGGCAGCGGTCCGTTCCGGCCCCGGGCAGGCCCGCTACGCTGCGCGGGTGGAGAGCACACCGACGCGCGCGCCCCGCCCGGTCTCGGCGCGTAACGCCGCCGTCTGGGCCGTTCTGGACCGTGAGCTCGGGCGGCCGGCCGGCCGGGAGCTGACCGTGCTGGACGTGGGCGGTGGCACCGGCGGCTTCGCGGTGCCGGTCGCCGAGGCGGGACACCGGGTGACCGTGGTCGACGCCAGCCCCGACGCGCTCGCCGCGCTGACCCGCCGCGCCGCCGACGCCGGGGTGGCCGATCGGGTCCGCGCCGTGCAGGGTGACGGCGAGTCGCTGGCCGGTCTGATCGAGCCCGGCAGCGTCGACCTGATCCTCTGCCACTCGGTGCTCGAGGTGGTCGACGACCCGGCCGGGGTGGTCTCCGCGATCACATCCGCGCTGCGTCCGGGTGGCGCGGTCAGCGTGCTGGTCGCCGGTCGGGCCGCCGCGGTGCTCGGCCGGGCCGTCAACGGCCAGCTCGGCGCGGCGGCGGCGCTGGTCACCGACCCCGACGGCCGGTCCGGGCCGCGGGACACGCTGCGCCGGCGCTACGACGTGGAGAGCGCGTCGGCGCTGTTGCGCTCGGCGGGTCTCGAGGTGGAGCAGGCCCATGGGGTACGGGTGATCGCCGACCTGTTGCCCGCCTCGGTGGTCGAGGGCGACCCGCAGGCGCTGCTCGACCTGGAGCTGTCGCTGTCGGCCCAGCCACCGTTCCGGGACATCGCGTCCCAGCTGCACGTCTTCGCGCGGCGGCCGTGACGCCGCCGGACGACCTGCCCGACTCCGCGTTCGAGCAGGTCCGGCCCGCGTACGGGACGGGCAGTCTGGCCGAGATCATGCCCTCGGTGGCGGCGGTGCTCGGCGTTCCGGCCACTGCTGACGTGCTCGGTCTGCGGGAGTCCCTCGACGGTGTGGACCGGGTGGCCGTGCTGCTGGTCGACGGCATGGGGTCGTACCAGCTGCCGTTGCTCCCGGGCCTCGACGGGCTCGCCGCGCGTACCCTCACCTCGGGTTTCCCCTCCACCACACCGGTCAGCCTGGTCACGCTGGGCACGGGGGTGCCGCCCGGGCAGCACGGGGTGCTCGGCTTCACCTCGCGGATGCCGGACGGCCGGATCCTCAACCACATCCACTGGAACGACGACCCGCCGCCCGCGCGCTGGCAGCCGGTGCCGACGGTCTTCGAGCGGGCCGTGGCCGCCGGGGTGGCGTGCACCCAGGTCACCCGGCCCGAGTTCGAGGGCACCGGGCTGACCGTGTCGGCGTATCGCGGCGCGGCCTTCGTCGGCGCCTCGACCCTCGACGAGAAGGCCGCCGGCATCCTCGGGGCGCTGCGGGCCGGGCCGGGGATCGTGTACGGCTACCACGGCGACCTGGACCGGGCCGGGCACGAGGACGGCGTGGCGTCGCCCGCGTGGACGGCGGCCGCCCGGGAGGTCGAGCGGCTGGTCGCGATGCTGGTGGACGGGCTGCCGCCGCGCTCGGCGCTGCTCGTCACGGCCGACCACGGGCAGCTCAACGTGCCCCCGACCACGCGGCTCGACGTCTCCGGCATCGAGGGGCTGGTCGCCGTCGCCGGCGAGCCCCGGGTCCGCTACCTGCACGTGGCCCCGGGCGCGCAGGAGGATGTGCAAGCCGCCGCGGCGTCGCTGTTCGGGTCCTCGGCGCTGGTTCTGTCGCGTACCGAGGCGCTCGAGGTCTTCGGTCCGGTGGCCGATCGCAACCTGGGCCGGATCGGCGACGTCGTGATCGTCTGCCTGGACCGGGTCGTCGCGCTCGCGTCCGCCTACGAGCCGCCCTCGGTCGGCCGGCTGGTCGCCTATCACGGCTCGGTCACCGCGGCCGAGATGACGGTTCCGCTGCTCAGTTCTGTCAGAGGGTCTCAGTAGTCTCCAGATCATGGGACGCAGCCAGGCGGTCGGAACGGGGCGTGACCCGCGGTTCGGGCCCGAGGCCGACGACACGGGCTGCACGATCCTGCATGCCGACATGGATTCCTTCTACGTGTCGGTCGAGGTGCGCCGCCGGCCCGAGCTCCGGGGCCGGCCCGTCGTGGTCGGCGGGGCGGGTCCGCGCGGGGTGGTCAGTTCGGCCAGCTACGAGGCCAGGCGGTTCGGCGTACGCAGCGCGATGCCCGGCATGCGCGCCCGCGCCCTGTGTCCCGAGGCGGTCTTCCTGACGCCCGATTTTGCGGCATATGGAGAGGCGTCCCGGGCCGTCATGCGGGTGTTCCGAGACGTGACACCGCTGGTCGAGCCGCTGTCCCTGGACGAGGCGTTCCTCGACGTGGCCGGCGCCCAGCGGCTCCTCGGCCGCCCCGCGGTGATCGCCCGTGCCATCCGCCACCGCATCCTCTCCGAACAGCGGCTGGTCGTCTCGGTCGGTGTCGCCCGCAGCAAGTTCGTGGCCAAGCTCGGCTCCACCCGGGCCAAACCCGACGGCATGATCGTCGTACCGACCGATCTGGTCCTCGACTTCCTCCACCCGCTGCCGGTCGACGCGCTGTGGGGCGTGGGGGAGCGGGCCGCCGAGTCGCTGCGCCGGCTGGGCCTGACCACGGTCGGCGACGTCGCGCAGGCGCCGGTCAGCCTGCTGCGCTCGGCCCTCGGCGAGGCGTCCGCGGCCCACCTCCACGAGCTGTCCTGGGGCCGCGACCCGCGCCGGGTCGAACCCGACCAGGTCGAGAAGTCGATCGGCGCCGAGATGACCTTCGACACCGACAGCGGCGACCGCGAGCTGCTCCGGCGCAGCCTGCTGGCGCTGTCCGAGAAGGTCGGGGCGAGGCTGCGGGCGGCCGGGGTGGTCGGGCGCACGGTGGCGATCAAGGTGCGGCTGGCCGACTTCAAGACCGTCAACCGGTCCCGCACAGTTGCCACCGCGACCGATGTGGCACGTGAGATCTTCGAGATCTCCTGGGGTTTGTTCACCGCGCTCGGCCCGGCCGACAAGATCCGGCTGCTCGGCGTACGCGTCGAGGGTCTCAGCCCCACCTCAACCACATCGCGGCAGCTCACCCTGGGTGAGCCCGAGCGTGGCTGGCGTGAGGCGGAGGCCGCCGCCGACGCCGCGGCTGCCCGTTTCGGCCGATCTGTCGTCGGACCGGCCAGCCTTCTCGGCCGCCGAGATCCGCGCAGAACCGAAAATCACCCGCACTCGACGGTCGTCCCGCTTTCCGACCCGCCTACCCACTCGTAGACTTGCTCCAGGGCAGCCGGTGGTCTGTCTGGTGTCAGCGGTGTCACACTGGTACATCCGCCACAGCGATGTGTCGGGTCCAGTGGTTATATCAGTCACACTGGTTGTGTCGGTCAGATGGCCGGACCCGACCCCGGCCTCGGGGCCGGACATGCGCCCGGGGAGGAAAGCCGTGCCGCTCTCTGAGCACGAGCAGCGGCTGTTCGATCAGATCGAGCGGTCGCTTGCCGAGGACCCCAAGTTCGCCTCGGCTGTGCGGGCCAGCGACCCGCGATTCCATGCACGGCGTCGTTTGGTGATCGCCGCGTTCATGATCATCGCTGGGCTGGCTCTTCTCGTCTACGGCACCGTGAGCCGCAACACGCTGCTCGGCGTGGGCGGTTTCGTCGTCATGCTGGGCTCCGCCGCCTTCGCCATGCACAGCCGGCGCAAGGGGCAGAGCACCGATCTGCACGCGGTCGGTGGCACAGCCACGCGCCGCACCGGGCGCCCGCGCAAATCCGGCGGGCTGCTCGACCGGCTCGAGGAGCGGTGGAAGAACCGCCCCGAGGGCCACCGCTAGCGCGAGGGCGATCAACGATGGCGGCCTCCACGGCCGCCATCGCCTTTTTCCGCCCACAATCCCCACAATCCCGGCGCGGCTTCTCCACATCCGCCTGACATGTTGCGAGCATGACCGTCGCCTACCTGCACCATGCCGCCACCACCGACCCCGGCCGCCGCTACAAGAGCCGCCTGATGTCGGCGCTCGACCTCCATCCCGGCCTGACCGTCCTCGACGTGGGCTGCGGCCCCGCCACCGACCTCCCGGCCATGGCGGCCGAGGTCGCCTCTGGCGCCGCTCCTGACCTTCCGGCTATGGCGGCCGCAGTTACCTCTGGCCTCGCCTGTGGTCTCCCCGCCATGGCGGGCTCCGGCCCGGCCGGTCTGGCTCCCCGGTCTCCTGCGCTCGGCTCGGCCTCCGATCTCCCCGCCATGTCCCGGCCGGTCCGCCCTGGCACGGCCACCCACCTGCCCGCCGTGTCCCCGGCAGAAGGCGCCCTTCCGAACACCGGCCGCCTCGTCGGGTTCGACGCGGGGCGGGTGATCGGGGTCGATCGCGATCCCATGATGCTCGACGAGGCGCGGCGGCGTTGCGAAACCGACGCCTCGATCGAGCTGCTGGCCGGGGACGCCCACCACCTGCCACTGGACGACGCGAGCGTGGACCGCGCCCGAGCCGACCGCGTCTTCCAACACCTGGCCGATCCGGCGAAGGCGGCCGCCGAACTACGCCGCGTCGTCCGCCCCGGCGGCCGCGTCGTGGTCGCCGACCCCGACTGGGACACCCTGGCCATAGCCGACCCCGACACGGCCACCAGCCGCGCCTTCACCCGCTATGTGACCACCCACGTGATCCGCAACGCGACGGTCGGCCGCGAGTTGGCCCGCCTCCTCCACACCGCCGGCTTCGACCGCGTCGAGGTGACCGCCGAGGCCATCCTCTTCACCGACTACGCCGAGGCCGACGCCATCCTCCGCATGCCCGAGCAGGCCCGCCGAGGCCGCGAGTCCGGCGCCCTCGACCCCCACGCCACCAGGGCATGGCTGTCCCGCCTGGCCACCGCCCCCTTCGTAGCCACCTTCACCCTCTTCACCGTGACAGCCGCCTAGCCCTTTTCACCGTGCCGGCGTCCAGCTCTTCATCCACCGTGCCGGCGACTGGATCTCCTTCAACCGTGACGGCCGGCTGGATCTGGACCACTGTGGAACCCATGGACTGCTTCACCTGCCGGCAGACGTCAGCCGGGACGACGCTGCCTCCCCGCGAACGCATCGCCGAAGACGACCACTGGCGCGTGGCCCACAGTTTTGACAGCGCGCTGCCGGGGTGGCTGGTGCTCCTGCCGCGGCGGCACGTCACGGCGATCGCTGACCTCACCGACGCCGAGGCGGCCACCCTCGGCACCTGGCAGGTCCGCCTGTCCCGGGCCTTGCGCGAGGTGACCGGTTGCGTGAAGACCTACGTGATCCAGATGGCCGAACGCAACGGCTTCGCCCACGTCCACGTCCACATCGTCCCCCGCATGGCCGACCTCCCACCCGACCACCGCGGCCCACAGATCTTCCGTTATCTCGCCCAGCCCTCGCTTGCCCAAGTCCCGGACGACGAGAAGGACCGCCTGGCCCGAGCCATCGCCGCCCACCTGGCTCGGCCGACCTGACCGAGCCCCGCCGCGACGTCCGGAAATCCGCGCCCCGGTCCTTTCGGTGACTCCCGCCTGTGGACAGGCAACAGGATCGTCGAATTTCCCCGCTACGTTCCTACCCACCCAGTTCAGGGGTGGGGGAGGTGGCGGCGGCCGCGCGAAATCGCAAGATCATTCCGCGGGCCGGGCCGGGCCGGGCCGACGCGGGGCGAGGCGCGGCGGTGCGAGGCGGTGCGACGCGAGGTGGGGCGGACGGTGCGGTGCGAGGCGGTGCGACGCGAGGTGGGGCGGACGGTGCGGCGCGAGGCGGGGCGACGCGCGGCGGGGTGAGGCGGGTGAGGTAGGCGCTGGGGAAGAGAGCGGCCCACCGACCGTGAGGCAGGTGGGCCGCTTTGGGAAGGCTGGGTCAGCGCGCCCTCGAGGCCAGCAGGCGGCGGGGGCTGAAGCGGACCAGGGACTCGCGGATGCGGCTGAAGAAGCCGACCGTTCCGGCGGACGCGTCGCCGAGGGTGATGCGCCAGCGGAGCATCACGGACGGCGGCATCAGGGTGGCTACCAGGCGGGTGCGGCGGGGGGCTGAGCGGGACAGGCCCTTGCGTACGTGGGTGAGGGCCTGGTTCAGTTCGCCGCCCTGGAGGGGACGCCTGGCGTAGCGTGCCCGTTCCTCGGCCCGGCCCAGGAGGGTGGCCGAGTCGGCCGGCTGGGTGTCGAGTTCGGCCTCGCGGATCAGGCGCTGGGCGGTCACCCGGGGGGTCTCCGTGGGGTCGATCGGCACCCGGTAGTCGATCATGGTGTCGATGAGCTCGTCCCAGGCGGCGTGGGCGTCGGCCCGGGCCTGGGTGGTCTCCGCGGTCACGGTGATGTCGGGGGCGCCGGTCGCGCTGGCCACCGCCGGTTGTTTCTCCTTGACCGTGGCCGCGTGTCGGCGGCGCCGGGTCAGGCTGCGGCGCAGGGCGGGGACCAGGAGCAGGGCGATGATCAGGGCCGCGATGCCGACGATCAGGAGGGCCGTGGTGGAGGCGCCGGACGAGCCGGTTCCGCCGCCCGCGGCCAGGCCGGGGTCGTTGAAGTCGCGGTCGGGGCGTTCCGCGCCGGCGGGGCCCGCGGACGAGGACGCGTTGGGCGCCACGGGGGCGGTCGAGGACGACGCCTCGGGGTCGGGGGCGTCGACGTCGGGCGCCCAGTCGGAGCGGCTGGAGCCGACGACGCCGGAGGTCGGGGTGGCGTCGAACGGGACCCAGCCGAAGCCCTCGAAGTAGACCTCGGTCCAGGCGTGGGCGTTGCGGTTGGTGATCGTCCAGGTGTTGCCGTCGCGGTCGCCGCCGCGGGTGAAGCCGAACGCCACCCGGGCCGGGATGCCGGCCGCGCGGACCATCCAGGCCAGCGCCGAGGCGTACTGCTGGCAGTAGCCGGCCTTGCTCTCCAGGAACGAGGCGATGTCGGAGCTGGACGGGCCGTTGGCGCTGCTCTGCGTCTGGAGGCTGTAGGTGAAGTCGTTGTCCTTGGAGAAGTAGTTGTAGAGCGCCATGACCTTGTCGTACTCGGTGGCGGCGTTCCTGGTCAGGCGCTCGACCAGCGGGTCGACGGTCGCGTCGTCGGGGACCGTGGTGAGGGCCTTGAGCGTGTTGTCGGTGACCGGCTCGGCCCGGCGCAGCGCGGCCGGCGAGTAGCGGGCCCGGACGTAGTTGAACGAGTACTCCCGGCCGCGGGTGGTCTGCCGGTTCGAGTACACGACCGTCGTGGCCGGGTCGAAGTTCCAGGAGCTGCCCAGGTCTTCGGTGGTCACCGGCACCGAGTAGATCGGCGCGTACGCCATGGTCAGGTCGATGATCTTGACCTTGGCGTTGTACTGGGCGTACTGCACGCCGTTGCGCTGGATCTCGCGCGGGTCGGGCAGGGGGCGGGTGACCGGCTGCCCGGACGGGCTGCGGTTGGCGAAGCCCGCCGCGCTGGCCACGTCGGCCACGGCGAGGCGGAGGTAGAACGGGTCCTCCTCGGTCGTGGTCACCTGGATCATGTCCTTGGTCTCGCTCTGGCTGAGCGAGCCGCTGAGCGACGAGAACAGGTTGACCTTGCCGTTGCCACCACCGCCGAAGCCACCACCGGCGCCCGTGCCGACCTGGGTCAGGCGGGACAGGAGGCCGGTGTTGAGGCCGGGCACGATCACCGGGAGCAGGATCGCCGCGGCCACGCCGATCACGGCCAGCCGGCGGCCGGCGGCGGCCAGCGGGGACGGCTCCCACACGTCGACGTCGCGGCCGTCACCGGTGAAGCGGCGGCCGAACCGGCGTACCCGATCGACGTTGTCCGCGACCAGCAACCAGAGGAACCCGACCGCGCCCACGATGAACGGGAGCACCGGGACGCTCTCGACGAAGATGGCGACCGGCACCGAGTAGATGGCGAGCATGGGCAGGCCGGCCAGGGCGGGCTTGCGCATCAGCACGGTCATCACGTCGACCGCGATGGCGCAGCCGCCGACGCCGAGGACGGTGATGAACTGGAGGGCGTCGCGGTCGGGGACCGGCACGCCGTAGTTGCGGGTGTCCTCGCCGGCCTGGGTGAACAGCTGACCGAAGTGCTGGAACGTCTCGGGGCCGGGGATCAGCGCGAGGAACTCCTCGCCGCTGGGGAACGTCCAGGTCAGGATCAGCAGCAGGGTCACCACCTGGGCGAGCCCCTGACCCCAGCCGGGGAAGCGGAGGGTACGGGTGAGCACCGCCGCCCCGGCGGTCAGCCCGACCGCCAGGATGCACTGCATCAACCAGACCCACGAATCGAAGATCACGGAGAGCGGCGCCGCCGCCAGGAGGGTGGCACTGGCGGCCACCAGCCCGAGTCGCCTACGACCGGTCACGTCGAGGGGTCCCTTCGGGTCGAAGGATCAAGGTCATCGCCGGCCGCCCCCGGCCACCGTCTCGGCCATCGCCGCGCGCCATGCGAAGCCCTGCGAGCCTCGGGCCGCGGCCGGCCAGAGCGCGGGCAGGGTGTCGCCGTGGCGTACCGGCAGCGACCGCCAGCCGCTGCGGACCAGGGCCAGCGCCGCCGCCTCCTGCGCCCGGTCGGCCTCCTGCCGTTCCGGGTCGGGCAGGCTGATCCAGGTGGTGCTGTCGATGGCGAACCCGATGCAGGTGGCGCCGTTGCCGCGGAGCCCGCTGAGCACCTCGGCCTCGGCCACGGTCAGGCTGCCGAACAGGCCGATCACCAGGCCCCCGTCGGAGCGGCGGCGGACCTGTTCGACGAGCACCGAGATGTCGCCGTTCTGGGCCGTCGTCACGTCGGCCAGGGTGTCCAGGATGACGCCGTCGCCGGCCACCTCGGTCGCGTCGACGTCGATGCCGGTGCCGGTGACCAGGCGCAACTTGTAGCCCGCGTGGCGCAGGTGCACCGCGATGCTCGCCGCCGCGGACACCGCCCACTCGAAGCTGGCCGCCGGGCCCTCACCGCGGTGCGCGTACACCCGGGTGTCGAGGACCACGGTCGCCCGGCTCTCCCAGGGCTGTTCCTCGCGCCGGACCATCAGCTCGCCGGTGCGGGCGGTGGACCGCCAGTGCACCCGGCGCAGGTCGTCGCCGCGACGGTATTCCCGGGTCGCCGCGTCGTCCTCGCCGTGCACCGCGACCGAGCGGGCGCGGCTCTCGCCGGTGCCCGCGTACTCCCCGGCCAGGCGCACCGTGGGCAGCGGGACGACCTGGGGGATCACGGTCAGCCGGTCGATGCTGGGGAACGAGCGGTTCAGCTCGCACAGCCCGAACGGGTCGGTCAGCCGGATCACCAGCGGGCCGACCGGGTAGCGGCCGCGCACGTCGGCCCGCACGGTGTACGCCACCGAGCTGGCCTGATGGGCCCCGAGCCGTTCGAGCACGACCCGCGGCCGGGACCCGAGCGCGAACGGCAGCCGGTCTTCCAGCATCAGGGTGCCGGTGGGCAGCCGGGACAGGTTCTGCAGCCGCAGGATCACCCGCGCGCTCGAGCCGACCGGGGTGCGGCCGGGCTCCAGCGAGCGGGTGCAGGCGAGCTTGTAGCGGCTACGTCCCACGTACGCCGCGGCCAGCAGGGGTAGCGCGGCCAGCAGGATGGCCACCCGCAGCAGGTCACGCTCGCCGAGGATGAACGCCGACAGTCCGGCGGCGGCCGCGGCGGCGAGGAACGACCGGCCGCGGGTGGTCAGGCCCCGCATGGCCTCGCGCATCGGTCAGCGCCCCCGGGTGTCGTACGTGTTCCCCCGGTTGTCGCCGGCCTGGCGGGTGTCGTACGGCGACCGCGCCCGGTCGTGCGGCAGCGGGAGCCGGTGCACGATCTCGGCCACGATGGCGTCGGTGGTGCGCCGGTTCAGCTGAGCATCCGTGGTGGGGATGATGCGGTGGGCGAGCACCGGGACGGCCAGCGCCTGCAGGTCGTCGGGCAGGACGTAGTCGCGGCCCTCGAGCGCGGCGACCGCCTTGGCCGTGCGGACCAGCTGGAGCGTCGACCGCGGGGACGCGCCGAGACGGATCTCGGGGGCCTCCCGGGTGGCCGTGACCAGGGCGATCGCGTACTGCTGGACGGCGTCCGAGGCGTGCACGTCGCGGGCCGTGGCGATCAGCCGGCGGACCATCGCCGCGTCGGCCACGGCACGCAGGGCGTTCAGCGGGTCGACGGCGCCGTGCCCGGCGAGCATGGCCAGCTCGGCCCGCGGGTCGGGGTAGCCCATCGCGATCCGGGCGGTGAAGCGGTCGCGCTGCGCCTCGGGGAGGGGATAGGTGCCCTCCATCTCGATCGGGTTCTGCGTCGCGATCACCATGAACGGCGCCTGCAGCTCGTACGTGGTGCCGTCGACCGTGACCTGGCGCTCCTCCATGCACTCGAGCAACGCCGACTGGGTCTTGGGCGAGGCCCGGTTGATCTCGTCGCCGACCACCAGGTTGGCGAACACCGCGCCCGGCTTGAACTCGAAGTCGCGCTGCTCCTGGTTGTAGACGCTCACCCCGGTGACGTCACTGGGCAGCAGGTCGGGCGTGAACTGGATCCGCCGGACCGAGCAGTCGATGCTGCGGGCGAGCGCCTTGGCCAGCTTGGTCTTACCGACGCCGGGCACATCCTCGATGAGCAGATGGCCCTCGGCCAGCATCACCGCGAGGGCGAGCCGCACGGTGGCGTGCTTGCCCTCGATGACGTGCTCGATGTTCGCCATGATGGCCTCGGTGGCGACGCGGAACTCGTCGAGCTGCATCGGTCCGCCGGGCTCATCCCAGGTGGGGGTTGTCACGGGCCTCCTCCATGTCGTCCTTGCCCTTTCCTACGTGCGTACACCGAAAGGGCACCGAAGGTTCGCGGGCGGCCGGCGGTCCGTGGGCCTCCGGCGCTCGCCGCCCGTTCTCCACAGGTTAGCCCGGTCACAGCGAGACGCCGACCCGGCCGGGGGACAGGATGCCAGTAAGGGTCAACCGGACGAACATCACGGTCGGGTAAAGAATCGGACATCGATCTGGTTACCTAAGTCGATGGAGCAGAAGGATCGGCGATCGATGGAACACCCAAACGGGTTGCCGGTCGTGACGCGCTCCACGAGAGCCCCGGCCGTGGCCCGGACAGGCCGAGGGGACCTGAAGTGACAAATCTGTATGCACCACCCAGCCGGCGGTGGCTGGCCTCCGCCGCGGGCGTGGTGTTACTCGCCGGGCTGCTGCCGGCGACCGCGCAGGCCGCGCCCGCCGCCCCGGCGCCCCAGCCGGCGAACACAACCGCCGAGCTGCCCAACTTCGATGCGCGTGATCTCGCTCCGGCCAGGACCGGCACGGCCGCCGCGAAGCGCACCCTGGCCGCGGACAAGGCCGGATCGCCGGCCCGCGACCTGCGTGCCGCGCTCGGCGTGCAGGGTGTCGTCGAGATCGACCGGGCGACCGGTACACCCCGCCAGGTCGCGAAGCTCGACGGCTTCCTGACCGCCGCCAGCAAGGCCGCGCCGGAGAAGATCGCCCGCGACTACCTGGCCGCGCACAGCGACGTCTTCGGTCTCACCTCGGGCGACAACGCCGGGCTGAAGCTGCGCAAGGACTACGTCGACATCGCGGGCACCCACCACCTGAGCTTCACGCAGAGCGTGGGCGGCGTGGAGGTATTCGGCAACGGCGTCAAGGCGCACATCGCCAAGGACGGCCGGCTCGTCTCGGTGGACGGCTCCCCGCTCGCCGGCCTGCCCGCCTCGGCCGGCACCGCGAAGCTCGACGCGGCGGCCGCCCGGAAGGCGGCCGTGCGGGACGTCTTCGGCGACTCCACGGCGACGGTGAAGTCGGCCGCCGCCGGAACCACCAAGTTCAGCGACGGCGGCAACGCCCGCCAGGTCGTCTTCAACACCGCCGCCGGCCCGCGGCTGGCCTGGCAGGTGACCTCGATGGACGAGGGCTACCTGAGCGTGGTCGACGCGGCCGACAGCAAGGTCCTGTTCCGGCAGAACATCGTCGCCAACGACCACGCGCAGACCTGGGAGAACTACCCGGGTGCCCCGTCCGGCGGCACCCAGCACACGGTCAACCTGAACAAGTGGCTGCCGGTCGACGCCCCCAAGCTTGAGGGCAACGTCGCGCACGTCTTCTCCGACGTCAACGACGACGACACCGCCCAGGCCACCGAAGAGGTCCTGCCGGCCGCCAAGCGCAGCTTCGACTTCCCCTTCACCGACTTCTCGGCCCAGGTCGGCGGCCGGTGCTCGGCGCAGTACAAGTGCTCCTGGAACCCGGCCGTGCCGAACTCCTGGCAGACCAACCGGTCCCAGAACGCCACGCAGATGTACTGGTTCCTCGGCAACTGGCACGACCACCTGGCCGCCGCCCCGATCGGGTTCACCCGGGCGGCCGGCAACTTCGAGGCGGTCGACGGCGACGCGGTCGTGGGCAACGCGCTGGACGGCGCCAACACCGCGAACGGCCTGCCCGACGCCGACCACGACGACAACGCCAACATGGCCACCCCGGCCGACGGCACCTCGCCGCGGATGCAGATGTACCTGACGCTGCCCACCGCCACCCGCATCGCGTCGAACACCGGCGACGAGGCGGACGTGGTGTACCACGAGTACACCCACGGCCTCTCCAACCGCCTGGTGGTGGACGCGACCGGCAACTCCACGCTGAACAGCCAGCAGGCCGGCGCGATGGGCGAGGCCTGGAGCGACTGGTACGCGATGGACTACCTGGCGTCCCAGGGCCTGCTCCCGGACACCGCGACGGACGGCGAGCTCAAGGTCGGCGTCTACTGGTCCTCGGGCGGCTCCATCCGCACCGAGGCGACCGACTGCTCGCTGAACAGCACCGTCGCCGCCTGTGCCGGCACCCCGGCCGCGGGCAAGGGCGGCTACACCTACGGTGACTACGGCCGGATCCGTCCGTCCGGCGTCCCCGAGGTGCACGCCGACGGTGAGATCTGGGCGCAGACCCTGTGGGACCTGCGCAAGGTGATCGGCAGCCAGAAGGCTCGTTCGCTGGTGACCCGGGCGATGGAGCTCGCGCCGGCCGACCCGACCTTCCTGGACATGCGCAACTCGATCCTCCAGGCCGATCTGGTCGTCAACGACGGCAAGCTGCAGAAGAAGATCTGGACGGTCTTCGCCGACCGGGGCATGGGTTACTTCGCCGGGGCGCTGAACGCGGCCGACACCTCGCCGGTCGAGGACTTCTCGTTGCCGCCGAACCCGAACTCGCCGCGCGGCTCGCTCACCGGCACGGTCACCGACCAGGAGACCAGCCGGCCGGCGCCCGGTGTGACCGTCGCCTTCGGCGGGCACGCCTCCGGCTTCGCCGGTGACTACGCGGCCGTCACGGCGGCCAACGGCACGTACACGATCAGCGGGATCATCCCGGGCACCTACCCGAAGGTGTTCGCGCAGGGTGCGGGCTACGACCCGAACTCGGTCGCGGCCATCTCGATCCGGTCCGGCGCCAACCGCAAGGACTGGGCGGTGCGCCGGGACTGGGCGGCGGCCAGCGGTGGCGCCACGATCGTGTCGGCCACCGGCCCGGACTACACGTCCTTCGGCTGCGGCCCGATCGGCCTGATCGACCAGGGTCAGGGCTCCGGCTGGGGCTCCGACGTGGCCGCCAACGGCCAGAACGCGGTGGTCAAGCTGCCGGCCGCGGTCACCATCAGCCAGCTGGTGATCAACCCGTCCGCGACCTGCGGCGACGACGCCACCGCGGGCACCGGCGACTTCCGGGTGGAGACGTCCGCGGACGGCGCCACCTGGACCGTCGCGGCGTCCGGCCGGTTCCCGCTCAACACGGTGACCCCGCAGGTCGTGCCGGTCACGGCCGGCGGCACCAACGTCGGGTACGTCCGGTTCACGATGGTCAACTCGCAGGCGCAGGCGGCGGGGCTCTGCCCGGCCGCGGTCAGCGGCTGCACCTTCCTGGACTCCACCGAGCTGGCGATCTACGGATCTCCCACGGCGTGAGCCACTAGGTAGCAACAGGTGATACCGGTCGCCGTCGCACGGCGGCGACCGGTATCATGCAACACATGGCCCGGTCGTTCCTGCTTCTTAGCCGGCCGTGCTGACCCGTCACTCCTGACGTCAGCGCGGCGCCCCCTCCTGCGAGAGGGGCTTTTTTGTGCCCTCAAGCAGGCCGTGAAACGTCCGTGGCCCGTTGACTTTTGAAGACGAGATGGTGACGATGAGCGACCCCGAGACCCCGCCGTTCCGCTACACGGCCGCGACCGCCGGCGAGATCGAGCCGCGCTGGCAGGCGTACTGGGCGGAGCATGAGACCTTCGCCGCGCCGAACCCGGTGGGCGACCTGGCCGACCCGGACCACCCGCGGTTCGGGGCGCCGAAGCTGCACGTGCAGGACATGTTCCCGTACCCGTCGGGCTCCGGCCTGCACGTCGGGCACCCGCTGGGCTACATCGGCACCGACTGCTACACCCGGTACAAGCGGATGGCCGGGTTCAACGTGTTGCACCCGATGGGCTTCGACGCGTTCGGGCTGCCCGCCGAGCAGTACGCGGTGCAGACCGGCACGCACCCGCGCACCACCACCGAGACGAACATCGAGCGCTACCGCGGTCAGCTGCGCCGGCTGGGCCTGGCCTACGACAACCGCCGCTCGCTGGCCACCATCGACCCGGACTACTACCGCTGGACCCAGTGGATCTTCCTGCAGGTCTTCAACTCCTGGTTCGATCCCGAGGTACGCAAGGCCCGCCCGATCGACGACCTGATCGCCGAGTTCGAGAGCGGCGCGCGCGCGACACCCGACGGCCGCGCCTGGGCCGGCCTGTCCGCCGTGGACCGCCGCCAGGTGATCGACGGGTTCCGGCTGGCCTACGTCAGCCAGGCGCCGGTGAACTGGTGCCCGGGGCTGGGCACGGTGCTGGCCAACGAGGAGGTCACGCCGGACGGCCGCAGCGAGCGCGGCAACTTCCCGGTCTTCCAGCGCAACCTGAAGCAGTGGATGATGCGGATCACCGCGTACGGTGACCGGCTGGTCGAGGACCTGGACGTGATGGACTGGCCCGAGCCGGTCAAGCACATGCAGCGCAACTGGATCGGCCGTTCCCGCGGCGCCCACGTCGACTTCCCGATCGACGACCGGGTCATCAGCGTGTTCACCACCCGACCGGACACCCTGTTCGGCGCCACCTACATGGTGCTGGCGCCCGAGCACGAGCTGGTCGAGTCGATCATCCCGGCGGCCTGGCCGGCCGGCACCAACGAGAAGTGGACCGGTGGCGCCGGCACGCCCGCGGCGGCGGTGGCGGCCTACCGGGCCGCGGCGGCGGCCAAGACCGAGGAGGAGCGCACCGCCGACGGCAAGGTGAAGACCGGCGTCTTCACCGGGGCGTACGCCACCAACCCGGTCAACGGCACGCGGGTCCCGGTGTTCATCGCCGACTACGTGCTGGCCGGCTACGGCACCGGCGCGATCATGGCGGTGCCCGGCCAGGACGAGCGCGACTGGGCCTTCGCCGAGGTCTTCGAGCTGCCGATCATCCGTACGGTGGCGGCGCCGGCCGACTTCGAGGGCGCGTTCACCGGCGACGGCCCGGCGATCAACAGCGACTGGCTGGACGGCATGAACGTCGTCGACGCCAAGGCCGCGATGATCTCCTGGCTGGAGGAGCGGGGCAAGGGCAAGGGCGCGACCACCTACCGGCTGCGTGACTGGCTGTTCAGCCGGCAGCGCTACTGGGGCGAGCCGTTCCCGATCGTGTACGACGAGACCGGCCTGCCCGTGGCGCTGCCCGAGTCGATGCTGCCGGTCGAGCTGCCGGACGTGGACGACTTCTCCCCGCGTACCTTCGACCCGGACGACGCGGACAGCGAGCCGGAGACCCCGCTGTCCCGCAAGAAGGACTGGGTCGAGGTCGAGCTGGACCTGGGCGACGGGCCGAAGACGTACACCCGCGAGACCAACACGATGCCGCAGTGGGCGGGCTCGTGCTGGTACGAGCTGCGCTACACCGACCCGCACAACACCAAGGTGCTGGCCGACCCCGAGAACGAGGCCTACTGGATGGGCCCGCGGGAGCCGGGTGACTGCGGCGGCGTCGACCTGTACGTCGGCGGGGTCGAGCACGCCGTGCTGCACCTGCTGTACGCCCGGTTCTGGCACAAGGTGCTGTACGACCTGGGTCACGTGTCGTCGTTCGAGCCGTTCCGCAAGCTGTTCAACCAGGGCTACATCCAGGCGTACGCCTACCAGGACGCGCGTGGCTTCTACGTGGCCGCCGAGGAGGTCGTCGAGACCGACGGCAAGTTCTTCCACGACGGCCAGGAGGTCACCCGCAGCTACGGCAAGATGGGCAAGTCGCTGAAGAACGTCGTCACCCCCGACGAGATGTGCGACATGTACGGCGCCGACACCTTCCGGGTGTACGAGATGGCGATGGGCCCGCTGGACGTCTCCCGCCCGTGGGAGACCAGGGCGGTGGTCGGTTCCCAGCGCTTCCTGCAGCGAGTGTGGCGCCTGGTCGTCGAGGAGGAGACCGGCGCCGTCCGCGTGACCGACACCCCGCTGGACCCGAAGCTGCGCAAGCACCTGCACCGCACCATCGCCGGCGTCCGGGAAGACCTGGACGAGCTGCGCTTCAACACGGCCATCGCCAAGCTGATCGAGCTGACCAACGCGCTGACCCCGCAGGCGGAGTCCACCCGTGAGGCGGTCGAGCCGCTGACCCTGATGCTGGCGCCGTTCGCCCCGCACCTGGCCGAGGAGATGTGGGGCCGGCTGGGCCACGAGGGCACGCTGGCCTACGCCGACTTCCCGGTGGCCGACCCGGCCCAGCTGGTGGCCGAGTCGATCACCTATCCGGTGCAGATCAACGGCAAGGTCCGCGGCCGGGTCGAGGTGCAGCCGGACGCGGCCGAGGACGAGGTACGCGCGGCCGCGCTGGCCGTGGTGGCCGACGCGCTGGCCGGTCGCGAGCCCAAGAAGGTCATCGTGGTGAAGGGCCGCCTGGTCAGCGTGGTCGTCTGACCGGTAGCTCCCGACCAGTGGTAGCCAGGCCCGGCATCCGTGCCACGGATACCGGGCTCGGCCACCACTGGCGGTTCAGCCGATGATCGAGTACCGGTCGGGGAGCGCGGCGCGTCCGGTCAGCGCTCGCAGCAGGAGCGGGCCGTCACCCACGGCGACGGCCACGAAGGTCGCCTGGGTGACCGCCTCGGCCATCGCGTCGAGGCCGGGCGAGAACTCCACCCCGGCCGCCGCGGCCACGTCCTGACCATGGACGACCAGCTCGAATGTCCGGGTCGGCACCCAGTCCTGCACGCGCATGCCGCCGGCCGCGGTCGTCACGACGTCGTCGTCCTTGGCCGCGGCGAGGGTCTGGGTGGCCCGGCCGATGAGCTCGTTCACGGCGCCCGCCGGATCGCCGCCGAGCGCCTTGCCGGCCTCCCGGGCGGACCGGCCCGACTCGGCGTGCGCCTTGGCCACCACGTCGACCGGCGCGACCCGGGCGAAGGCCCAGTACGCCTCGGTCGACGGGATCTCGACCTGGCCGGCCGGGGCGCCGAGCACCTCGGGCACGTCGCGCAGTTCGGTGGCGACGTGACCGACCAGGTCGAGCAGGCTCCAGTCGCCGAGGGCGGGAACGTGCCAGCGGTCGACCGGGACCCGGCTGACCAGGTCCGCGAAGGAGACCGCGGCGGCGCGGTAGGCATGGCGGAAATTCATCCGCCCACAGTGCCAGAGATCAGGCGGTGGCGGCGGCCAGGGCGGCGTCGCGGCGGGCGGCCCGGCGCCAGCGGACCACGATCGTCGTGGTCAGGGTGAAGCCGATCAGCGCCGGGGCCAGCGACATCGGGTTGAGCGAGCCGGGGGCGGTGACGGCGGCGCCGATGACCGCGTACGACACCGCGGACGGGATCGACGCGAGCGTGGTGCCCAGCAGGTAGCGCTTGCGGCAGACGCTGGTGGTGCCGTACGCGTAGCCGATCAGGCCGAACGGCGCGAGCGGGAGGAACCGCACCAGCAGCACCGCGGCCAGCCCGCGGCGGTTGAGCCAGCCGTCCAGGCGCTTCATCCGGCCGTCGGCCTTGGCGCCGAGCGCGCCCCGGCCGGCCCAGCGCCCGGCGTAGTAGGTGGCGGCGGCGGCGATCACCGCGGCGGCGAGGGCGGCCGCGGCGCCGGTGGCCGCGCCGAGCAGCGCGC
Organism: Actinoplanes sp. NPDC051470; assembly: GCF_040682035.1. Lineage (NCBI taxonomy): Bacteria > Bacillati > Actinomycetota > Actinomycetes > Micromonosporales > Micromonosporaceae > Actinoplanes > Actinoplanes sp. NPDC051470. The sequence continues at coordinate 172,989 of NZ_JBFBAA010000003.1, read as the reverse complement.
CGCTGGCCAGCGTGATGGCCGTGCGGGGCACCAGCACGGAGAGCAGCAGGCCGCCGATCACGGCCACGCCGACCGCGGCGACCGGGCCCAGCCCGGCGACCGAGGCGGCGATGTCACGCAGCGGCAGCACCGCGGCGGCCACGGCCAGGCCGGCCACGACCAGGCCCAGCGTGCCGAAGCGGACCAGCCGGCGCCGCCAGGTGACCGGGGCCGGAGCGCCCTCGGTAGCGGTTGCAGCCAGGGGAGAGGCAGCCTGAGGGTCCGCGGAGGTGATGGCCTTCGGGGCGATCAGGGTGTCAGTCATAAAGGCTTACCGCTCCTGGTGTCGTCGGGCTGTTTCGGCTGGTCAGACGCTTGCTGCGGTGAGTCGCTCGGACCTGAGCGCCTCGGCCCAGGCATCGTCGACGGGGGCAAGACTATCCGCGCCCGTCGCCCAACGCAGTAGCAGATCGGCTATCGCTGGGTTGCGGGCCAGCGCCGGGCCATGGCTGTAGGAGCCGAGGATCTTGCCGTGCCAGGCGCCCTCGGTCTGCCCGTCGTTGCCGATGCCGGCGGTCACGTGGGCCAGCGGCGAAACGTCCGGCCCCAGGTGGGTACGCCCGCCGTGGTTCTCGAAACCGGTCAGCGGCGGCAGCCCGAGCCGCGGGTCGATGTCGCCCCGGAGCTCGCCGACGGCCCGCGTCTCGCCCCGGTTCGACTCCAGGTCGAGCAGGCCCAGGCCGGCGAACTTGGCCCCCTTGGCGAAGAAAGAGTGCCCGAAGAGCTGATAACCGGCACAGATGGCCAGCACCGCCGCGCCCTGGCCGACCGCCCGGTGGATGCCGCCGTCGGCGATCAGCCGCTGGGCCGCCAGCGCCTGCGGGCCGTCTTCCCCGCCGCCGATCAGGTAGATGTCGGCGGTGGAGGGCATCGGCTGGTCGGAGCGGACCTCGTGGGTCTCGGCCGGGATGCCGCGCAGGGCCGCCCGGTGGGCCAGGATCAGCATGTTCCCGCGGTCGCCGTAGGTGGACAGCAGGTCGGGATAGATCCAGACGATCCGCAGAACACTTTCAGTTGACACGGTCCAGCTCCGCTCGGATGTCCTGGAAGGCGGTGTAGTTCGCGATCACTTCGAGCCGTCCGGGCGGAGATGCCTGGATCGCCTCGTCGAAGGTCTTTACGTGGCGGAAGGGCACACCGTTCACCGTGAGGCGGACCGCGAGGTCGTAGGCCCGGTCGCCGGTGATCAGCACGGGCCGGCCGTCACGGAGCGGTGCGAAGTCGACGTCGTAGAGCCAGGAGGTGTCCAGGCCGTCGGGGTCGCGGGCGTTGATGGAGAGCAGGGTCGGCGCCACATCGGCCATGTCGAAGGCCTCGAGCCAGCTCGCCGGGTTCTTGGCCAGCAGCAGCCGGATGTTGCGGCCGTCGCGGTCGACCTGGGCGTACCGGCCGGCCACCGAGGTGACCGAGGACAGCCGGGGCACGCCCTCGATCGCGCGGACGCCGAACTCGGCCGCGGTGGCCAGGGCGGCGGCGGCGTTGCCGAGGTTGACCCGGCCCGGCAGCTGGAGCTTGACCAGGTGCCAGTCGCCGTTCGGGTCGGTGACGCCCTCGTCCTCGACCACCCACTGGGCCCGCGGCCGGCGCAGCGGGCAGCCGACGCACCACCACTCGCCCTCGCGGCGCTCGATCGACGAGCCGCACTCGGGGCAGACCCAGGAGTCGTCGTGCCACCGCTGGCCGGCGCTGAACCACGTGACGTTGGGGCTGCCGACGGCCGACCAGACCACCATCGGGTCGTCGGCGTTGGCGATCACCCGGATGTCGGGGTGGTCGGCCAGCGCGGTCCGCCACAGCTGCGCCATCATCGCCACCTCCTTCGCCCGGTCGAGCTGGTCGCGGCTGAGGTTGAGCAGCGCGACCGCGCGCGGGGTGGTCTCGTCGATCACCCGGGCCAGGTAGTGCTCGTCGACCTCGAGCACCGCGAACGGCGTGGCACCGGCCTTGGCCAGGGCCGAGGTGTGCCCGCTGGGCATGTTGGCGCCGAACGAGTTGGTCGCCACCGGGCCGAGCACGCCCAGCGCGGCGGCGGTGAGCCGGGTGGTGGTGGTCTTGCCGTTGGTGCCGGAGACAAGCGCGATCGCCCGGCCGGTGGCCAGGTTCTTCAGCAGGTCAGGGTCGATCTTGAGACCGATCCAGCCGCCGATGACCGAGCCGTCGCCGCGTCCCGCGGCCCTGGAGATCGCAGCGGCGGTGCGCGAGACGGAGCTCGCCACCTTCGCGCGCATGGGCATCTTCCCGTCCGTCACGGTGGCGACAGTACCCGAACCGGACAGAGCGTCGATCCGGCCGCCCGGTGGCTGCCGGCGGGACGGTCATACCGGAAATCGCGGTCCTCAAGATCATTCGAAAGTTTGTTAATTGTGTGGCGAGACTCACCCGTTACCTTCGACGTTCGGTGATCACCGCACTGCGTACCGCAGTGGCATTTGTCTTGAGCGATGTCCAAACCGGACATCGGCGCACATGCCAATTACTCTCCGTGGCCAGTCACGATCTGCAACCGTACGGAAATTCGGTTATCAAGGTCTGGCTGCCGGCGACCGCCCGCAGTTCGTGGACACGCGGGTCAACGCCGAGCTCTGCCCCGGCCCGATTCCACGACCCGAGTTCGAGAACATCCACACAAGGCGACGAGGGGCAGAGACGGGGGACCCAATCGGGTCCTCGCGAAGGCACCGTCACTACCGGCGGTGACCTGAGGGCTCAGGCCGTACGACACGGTCTTGGGGTGAAGCCGCCACGGCGGCCGGGCACACCTTCCCGCCCGAACCCGACAGCTAACCTCGCAGGCGTGCCGGAGGGATCTCTCTACCGTGCAACAAAGCACCTCGAGCCGGCGCCGCACCCTCGGCACCGGCAGCATCGCCCTGTCCCTGGGTATCTGCCTCGGCGCCGGCCAGATCGTGGCCACGCAGCCGGCGGTCGCGGCCACCCCGGTCGTCACCGCCGCCGCGATGCGGCCGCTGGCCAAGGTCACCCAGAAGGCCAGCGCGAAATCGGTGAAGTACGGCGCCTCGATCCGGATCACGACGTTCGTGGCCAACCCGAGCACCGGCAAGAAGGTCACGAGCGGCATGGTGCGCCTGCAGGCGCTCCGCAGCGGCAAGTGGCAGACGTGGCAGACCCGGACCATCCTGAAGTCGGGCGCCTACACCTTCTCGTTCAAGCCCCTGGTCTCCGGCACCTACCGCACCGTCTTCCTCGGCGGCGGCGGAGTGCGCGCGGCGGTCAGCCGGAACAACTCGTCGGTGTCGGTGACGAACAAGGGCGCCATGGTCCTGGCGGAGGCCGCGAGGCACAAGGGAGCGCTGTACAAGTACGGCGCGGCGGGTCCCAAGCGCTTCGACTGCTCCGGCTTCACGCTGTACGTCTACAAGAAGACCACCGGTCGCAAGCTGCCCCACAAGGCCAACTCGCAGCAGAAGTACGGCAGGTCGGTCAGCAAGGGCAGCCGGCAGCCCGGCGATCTGATCATCTTCCGCTCCGGCTCCTACGGCTACCACGCCGCGGTGTACGCGGGCGCCAACAAGATCTGGGACTCGCCGCACTCCGGCGCCCGGGTCTCGAAGCGCAAGATGATCAGCGGCAACTACGTGGTCCGCCGCCTGGTCTGAGTTCAGGACCGCAGTAAGTAAGGCGTAACCACTTTCGCACCGGCGGGGTGCGACCCGGGGTTCCTGGGTCGCACCCCGCCGGCGTCTGTGCTTGCTCCACCACCCTCCCCGCATCTCCTCCACTCCGCTCCACATCCACGCCCGGCGCCGCTGATACCGCGGATCCGGGCAGTTTTTCGTGCCCACCTGGGCGGCATGTCGGAAAGCGGACGCCATGATCAGGCCTTCGCCCTCCACTGGCACTCCACCGCGTCTACCTGCGCTTTCGTCTGCGAATCCGGTTCATGGACGGCACGATTCCGGTTGCGGGTGGAGGGAAGTGGAGTAGAGTGGAGCGCAGTGGCAGGGGGGACCTGCCGGCCCGATTCGACACGGCGGACCGCGAACCGCCGGCAGGGCGTAGGGGGGTTGGCCGATGTTTCTCGGCACGCATACCCCACGCCTGGACGAGAAGGGCCGGTTGATCCTTCCGGCGAAGTTCCGGGACGAGCTGGCGGGAGGTGTCGTGATCACCAAGGGGCAGGAGCGTTGCCTGTACGTGTTCCCGATGCCGGAGTTCCAGCGCATCGCGGGGCAGCTGCGCGAGCAGCCGGTCACCCACAAGGCCGCCCGGGCCTACAGCCGGGTGTTCTTCGCCAGCGCACATGACGAGGTCCCCGACAAGCAGGGCCGGGTCACCATCCCGGCACACCTGCGGGAGTACGCGGGCCTCGACCGTGAGCTGGTCGTGATCGGGGCGAGCACGCGGGTGGAGATCTGGGACAAGCAGTCCTGGGAGGACTACCTCTCGTCGAGCGAGGACGACTTCGCCGACATCGAGGAGGGGGTGCTGCCCGGCGGACTGTGACGGCGTGACACGGACGAGATGGACAAGACGTCGCTGCCGCCCGTACTGCGAGATCTCCAGCCGCTTGAGTTCCTGGCGCCTCTTCCCCGGCGCCAGGCGCGACGCCCGCCGGCAGCGGGCACGAGCGGATGGGGATCTGGCGGTACGGATTCGACGTCCGGTCGGACCGGGTGACGCACGAAGCCTGGCGACTGGGGGTCGACGTGGGGGAGCAACGTGGCACGCATGTGCCGGTGCTGCTCGAGCGCTGTCTCGAGCTGCTCGCTCCCGCGCTGGGTCTGCCGGACGCCGTGCACGTCGACTTCACTCTGGGTCTCGGCGGTCACGCCGAGGCGGTGCTCGAGCGTTTCCCGGACGTGGTCCTCATCGGGCTCGACCGGGATCCGGAAGCGCTGGCGCACAGCGGGCGACGGCTGGCCCGCTTCGCGGACCGTACGCACCTGGTGCACGCGGTCTACGACGAGTTGCCGTCGGTGCTGGCGGGGCTGGGCCACGAGGCGTTCCACAGTGGCCTGTTCGACCTGGGTGTGTCATCGCTGCAACTGGACGAGCCCGACCGGGGGTTCGCCTACGCGCAGGACGCACCGCTGGACATGCGCATGGACCAGTCGCGGGGGATCACGGCCGAAGAGGTCGTGAACGGCTACCAGCCGGGCGACCTGGTCCGGGTGCTACGGACCTACGGCGAGGAGAAGTTCGCCTCGCGGATCGTCTCGGCGATCGTCAAGGAGCGGGATCAGGGGCGGATCACGTCCACGAGCCGGCTCGCCGACCTGGTCAAAGCGGCCATCCCGGCCGCCGCGCGACGAACGGGTGGAAATCCCGCCAAAAGAACGTTTCAAGCGCTACGTATTGAGGTAAATGGCGAACTCGCCGCGGTCGAGTCCGCGGTGCCATCGGCTTTGGACGCATTGGCGCCGAAAGGGCGCCTTGTGGTGATGAGCTACCAATCGTTGGAAGACCGGATCGTCAAGCGCGCCATCGCCGCGAGGGCGCGCAGCACCGGACCGCTCGACCTGCCGGTCGAGTTGCCCGGAACCGGTCCGACAGTGCGTCTCCTGACGAAGGGGTCGGAGCCGCCGAGCGATGCGGAAGTGGCAGCGAACCCGCGAGCGGCCTCGGTGAGGTTGCGAGCGGTGGAGCGCGTCGAACAGAACCAGGCACCGGGTGCCGGCCGCGAGCGGCCCCGGCTGTCCGCACCACACGGGGGAAGAGGGCGGCGACGCCCGGGGGAACGCACGGAGGGGGAGGGGTCATGAGCGAGCGTACGTACGCGCCGCGGTCGGGGGGCCGGACCGCGGAACAGAACGCAACGACCGGTGCGCGCCGGCATCCGGCCAAGGTGACCCGGACGACTCAGGAAGCCCGCACCGAGGGCACGGCCGCGCTGCGGCTGGACCCGGCGCCGGCCGAGCGGTCGCGCGTCAAGGGCCGGCCGGACAGCCCGGCGCCGCGGCTGCGGGTCGCGCCGCCGGCCGCGATCCGGGCGCCCCGCACGCCGTTCATCGCGCTGGTCATCGTGCTGGTGGTGGCCGGGGTGCTGGGCATCCTGCTGGTCAACACCAAGACGATGGAGAACTCGTTCGAGCTGAGCCGGCTCGAGGACGAGCAGCGCAACCTGGACAAGCGGCAGCAGCAGCTGGAGAACCAGCTCGCCGACTACGAGAGCGCGGGCAACCTGGACGCGGCGGCCAAGCGGGCCGGTCTGGTCAAGGGCGAGCCGGCCTACATCCGGCTGCCGGACGGCCAGATCATCGGGGTGGCCGTGCCGGGCCAGGGCAAGAAGTCGGTGACCGCGCAGGACCAGGCGGACGCCGCGGCCGGCCACGCACCGGCCGGCTCGGCGCCGGTCGACGCGGCGCCGGGCACCGGGCGGTAGCCGCCGTGCCGCCGAAGAAGGACGAGCCACCGCGCCGGGGTCAGCAGCCCCGGCGCGGTGCGTCCCGTGACGTTCCGCCCGGCGACGAGGACGGCCGGCGCGGGTTCGGTGGCATCGGCGAGGCCCGGGCGTACACCCCGCGCGGGCGTACCGTGGCCGAGCGCGACCAGCGCACCCGATCGCCCCGCGCCGGGCGCACCACCGATCCGTTCCGTCCCGCGCTCCAGCTGCTCGAGGGCGGCAAGCCCCGGGACCGCCGGCCCGCGCCCGAGGAGCCCGAGGAGCCCGAGGAGGAGACGCCCGCGAAGGCGGCTCCCCGCAAGCGGACGACGGCGGGCGCCGGGCGTACGCGTACCGAGGCAACCGGTCGTGGCACCCGGGACCGCAAGGTCGCCGTCCCACCCGCACCACGACGGACGGCCGGCGCGCGACCCGCCAAGGCCGCGGCTCCGCCGAACCGCCGGCCACCGCCGCGGCGTCCCGCCCCGGCCGTCCCGTCCGAGCCGCCCAAGCTGGCCAACAGCACCCGCCGGCTGCGGCTGGGCACCGTGCTGGCGCTCGCCCTGTTCGCCACGATCGGCGTGCGGCTGGTCGTGCTCCAGGCGGTGGAGTCGCCGGAGAGCGTGCAGCAACTGCTCAAGCAGCGCCAGGACCGGCTGGCCACGGTGCTGCTCCCGGCGCCGCGCGGTAGCATCCTGGACCGCGACGGCGCCGAGCTCGCGCGCAGCGTCGAGGCCCGCTACATCTACGCCGACCCGGAACTGGTGGAGAACGCGGCGCAGGTCGCGGCCGAGCTGTCCCCGCTGCTCGGCATCGCGCCGTCCAAGCTGGTCGCGCTGATGCGGAAGAAGAAGCAGCCCGGCGGCGGCCCGGTGCGGTTCGTCTACCTGGCCCGCGGCGTCGACCTGCCGGTGGCCGAGAAGATCGCCAAGATGAACCTCAAGGGCATCCGCGAGGACCGCGACGAGCGCCGCGACGTGCCCGGCGCCGACCTGGCCGCCAACCTGATCGGCTTCACCGGCGAGGAGCACACCGGGCTGGAGGGGCTGGAGGCGCGCTACGACGAGTTGCTGCGCGGCACCGACGGCAAGCGCGTGTACGAGGTCGGGCGCGGCGACCTGGACAAGGAGATCCCGGGCGGCTTCCACAAGCTGGTGCCGGCCTCGCCCGGCACCTCGCTCCAGCTGACCATCGACCGTGACCTCCAGTTCGAGGTGCAGCGGATCCTGGCCAAGCAGATGGCCTCGGTCAACGCCAAGGTCGGCGGCGCCGTGGTGATCGACACCAAGACCGGCGAGGTGCTGGCCCAGGCGAGCTACCCGCCGTACAACGCGCAGAAGCCGTTCGACGCCAAGGCGGTCGACCGGGAGGACGTGGTCACCAGCGTGATCGCCGACCCCGGCTCGACCCACAAGGCCCTCGTCTTCGGCGCGGCGCTCCAGGAGGGGCTGATCACCCCGGACTCGAGCCAGGTCATCGGTCCGAGCCTGCGGCGTGGCGGGAAGGTGTTCGCCGACTCGCACCGGCAGGAAGCGGGCACCAGGGTGACGATGGCGGGCCTGCTCGCCTACTCGTCCAACGTCGGCACCATCCTGATCGCCGACCGGCTCGGACCCGAGAAGCTGTATGAGTACCAGCAGAAGTTCGGCCTGGGCCGGGCCACCGGCGAGGGCATGCCGGGCGAGGCCGGGGGCCGGCTGCTGGCGCCCGACGAGTGGAGCGGTTCGGCCTCCGGGTCGATCCCGGTCGGGCACAGCGTCGACGCCACGCTGCTCCAGATGTCCGCCGCCTACGCCGCGATCGCCAACGACGGCACCTACATCCAGCCGCACCTGATCAAGGCGACCCTCCCGTACGAGGGTCCGCCGGTCGCCGCCCCGGCCGCGGCCACCCACCAGGTGCTCCGCCCGGAGGTGGCACAGCAGCTGCGCCGGCTCCTCGAGTCACCGGTCTACAGCAAGGGCGGCACGGGCCGGAACGCCCAGGTCGACGGCTGGCTGGTGGCGGGCAAGACCGGCACCGGCAAGCGGCTGATCGACGGCCGGTACACCAGCTACAGCGCCGGGTCGTTCATCGGCATGGCGCCGGCCGACAACCCGCGCTACGTGATCGGCGTCTTCGCCGACGTGCCCACCGGATCGGGCGGTTTCGTGGCCGCGCCGGCCTTCAGCGAGATGATGAAGACGACGTTGCTGCATTACAAGGTGCCTTTCTCGGCGACCAAGCCGCCCAAGTTCAAGCTGTATCCCTGACGCCGGGTAGGGTCTGACGCCGTGCCCGGCATTCCCCGCCCCCAGAGTGTCCCGCCACATCGGCTGGCCGCGCTCGCAACCCTGCTCAAGGCCGATTTCACGGGCAGCGATCAAGAGATCACCGGCATCACCCACGCCAGTCGTGAGGTGCGTCCCGGCGATCTCTACGCGGCCCTGCCCGGGGCCAACCGGCACGGCGCGGAGTTCGTCGCGGCGGCCGCCGGGGCGGGCGCCGTCGCGGTGCTCACCGACCCGGCCGGCCGTGCCGCCGCGGTCGCCGCCGGGCTGCCGGTGCTGGTCGTCGCCGACCCCCGCGCGGTGCTCGGCGAGGCGGCCTCGGCGATCTACGGCGACCCGACCGCGCGGCTGACGATGATCGGCATCACCGGCACCGCGGGCAAGACCTCGACCGCCTATCTGATCGAGTCCGGCCTGCGCGCCGCCGGGCTGACCACCGGCCTGATCGGCACCGTGGAGACCCGGCTCGGCGACCTCGTCGTCGACAGTGTCCGGACCACGCCCGAGGCCACCGACCTGCACGCGCTGCTGGCCGCGGCGATCGAGCAGGGCGTCACCGCGGTGGTCATGGAGGTGTCCAGCCACGCGCTGGCGATGGGCCGGGTCGGCGGGGTGCGGTTCGAGGTCGGCGGCTGGACCAACTTCGGCCTCGACCACCTCGACTTCCACGCCGACGCCGACGACTACTTCGCGGCCAAGGCCAAGCTCTTCGACGGCCGCTGCCGGTCCGAGGTGCTCAACCTCGACGACAAGGCGCTGACCGGGCTGATCAAGCCGGCCACGCTGACCTACTCGGCCGACGGCGACACCGGCGCGTCCTGGTGGGCGAGCGAGATCCGGCCCTCCGCGTACGGCCAGCGCTTCACCGCCCACGGCCCGTCCGGCCCGGTCGAGGCCGGGGTCGCCCTGCCCGGCCGGCACAACGTGGCCAACGCGCTGCTCGCCCTGGCCGCGCTGACCGCGGCCGGCGTCGACCCGGTCACCGCCGCGCGCGGCGTCGCCGCCTGCCCCGGGGTGCCCGGCCGGCTGGAACAGGTCGACGCGCCCGGCGAGGTGCTCGGCGTCGTCGACTACGCGCACAAGCCGGACGCGATCGTGGCCGCCCTGGCCGCCCTCCGCGAGCTGGCCACCGCCCGCGGCGGCCGGTTGCTCTGCGTGATCGGCGCCGGCGGCGACCGCGACCTGGGCAAGCGGCCGGTGATGGGCGCCGCGGCGGCCCGGGGCGCCGACCTGGTCGTGGTGACCGACGACAACCCCCGCACCGAGGACCCGGCGGCGATCCGGGCCGCGGTCCGGAGCGGCGCCGAGGCGGCCGGGGCGCCGGCGAAGATCATCGAGGTGGCCGGCCGGCGGGCCGCCATCGACGAGGCGGTCCGGATGGCCGCCCCCGGCGACGTGGTGGCCGTGCTGGGCAAGGGACACGAGCGTGGCCAGGAGGTGGGCGGCGAGATGCTGCCGTTCGACGACCGGGTGGAACTGACCGCGGCTCTCACCGCGCACGGCGGTGCCGCATGATCCGTACGACGTTGGGTGAGATCGCCGAGGTCGTCGGCGGCCGGCTGGTGAACGCCGGGCCGGAGACCGTCGTGGACGGCCCGGTGGAGTTCGACAACCGGCGCCCGCTGGCCGGCGGGCTGTTCGTGGCCTTCGACGGCGAGAAGGTGGACGGCCACGAGTTCGCCGGCGCGGCGATCGCCTCGGGCGCGGCGGGCGTGCTCGGCGCCCGGGACACCGGGCAGCCCGGCGTCGTGGTGACCGACCAGATCGAGGCGCTGGCCCGGCTGGCCCGGTTCTCGCTGGACCGGCTGCCCGACCTGACCGTGGTCGGGCTGACCGGCTCGTCCGGCAAGACCACCACCAAGGACTACATCGGCCAGCTGCTGAGCCGGCTGGGCGAGACGATCGCGCCGCCGGGGTCGCTGAACAACGAGCTCGGCCACCCGTACACGGCGCTGAAGGCGACCGCGAGCACCCGCTTCCTGGTGCTCGAGATGGGCGCGCGGCAGGTCGGGCACATCCGGCACCTGGCCGAGATCGCGCCGCCGCGGATCGGCGTGGTGCTCAACGTCGGCGCCGCGCACATCGGCAAGTTCGGCTCGAAGGAGCAGACCGCGATCGCCAAGGGCGAGCTGATCGAGGCGCTGCCCGCGGACGGCGTGGCGATCCTGAACGCCGACGACCCGCTGGTGGCCGCGATGGCCGTGCGGACCCAGGCCCGCGTGGTCTTCTTCGGCGAGGCGGATGCTTCCGACGTGCGGGTCGACGAGCGCGACCACGCCTCCTACACGCTGGCCGGCCACCCCGTGCGGTTGCGGGTCACCGGGCGGCACCAGGTGTCCAACACGCTCGCCGCGGCCGCCGTGGCGGTCGCCGCCGGGATGCCGGTCGCCGACGCGGCCGCCGCCCTGGGCGAGGTGACCATCAAGTCGGAACGGCGGATGGACGTCTTCGACCGGCCGGACGGCGTGACCGTCATCGACGACACGTACAACGCGAACACGTCGTCGACCGTGGCCGCCCTGCGGTCGCTGGCCACCCTCGGCGCCGGCCGCCGCACGGTGGCCGTGCTCGGTTACATGGCCGAGCTGGGCGACGAGGAGGTCGCCGGGCACCGCGAGGTCGGCCGGCTGGCCGCCGAGCTGGGCGTGGACCGGCTGATCGCGGTGAGCGAGGAGGCCCGGCCGGTGCTGGACGGCGCCGCCGAGGTGCCGGGCTGGACCGGCTCGGCCGAGTTCGCCGCCGACCAACGGGCCGCGATCGCGCTGCTGCGCCCCGAGCCGGGCGACGTCTTCCTGGTCAAGGCTTCTCGTTACCGGACGTGGGACGTGGTGGACGCACTGCGGCCCGAGGGGGTTCGCCCGTGAGGGCAGTCATCGTCGCGGCCGCGGTCGCGTTCATCATCTCGCTGTTCGGCACCCCGATCGCCATCCGGGTGTTCACCGCGCTCAAGGCGGGACAGCCGATCCGTACCCTGGGCCCGCAGTCCCACCAGGGCAAGAAGGGCACGCCCACGATGGGCGGGGTGGCCTTCATCGTGGCCACCGTGATCTCGTACGCGGCCGGGCACCTGGCGCTCACCACGCTGCCCGAGCGGCAGATCGCCCAGGAGAAGCCGACCATGACCGCGCTGGTCCTGCTCGGCCTGTTCGTGTTCTGCGGCGCGGTCGGCTTCCTGGACGACTTCCTCAAGGTCCGCAAGGCGCACTCCGGCGGGCTGAGCGCCCGGGGCAAGCTGGTCGGCCAGCTGGTCGTCGGCGTCGGCTTCGGTGTCGCGGCGCTCTACGTGCCCAGCACCAACGGGCAGACGGTGGCCAGCGAGAGCATCTCGTTCATCCGGGACATCAGCTGGCTGGACGTCGGCAAGGTCGGCTCGGTGCTGGTCTTCGTCTTCGTGATCATGTCGATGTCGAACGGCGTGAACCTCACCGACGGCCTGGACGGGCTGGCCACCGGCGCCTCGATCGCGGTGCTCGGCGCGTACAGCCTGATCGGGTTCTGGCAGTACCGGCACTGGTGCGGTGACACCAACTACCAGCGGGTCGCCGCCTACTGCTACGAGGTGCGTGACCCCTTGGAGGTCACGATGATCGCCGCGGCGGCCGCGGCGGCGTGTGTCGGCTTCCTGTGGTGGAACACCAACCCGGCCCGGATCTTCATGGGCGACACCGGCGCGCTCGGCCTGGGCGGCCTGATCGGCGGTCTGGCCATGGCCACCCGGACGACCCTGCTCTCGATCATCATCGGCGGGCTCTTCGTGATCATCACGATGTCCGTGGTGATCCAGATCATCTCGTTCAAGACCACCGGCAAGCGGGTCTTCCGGATGTCACCGCTGCAGCACCACTTCGAGCTGGCCGGCTGGAGCGAGGTCAACATCGTGGTGCGGTTCTGGATCGTGGCCGGCCTCTGCGTGGCGGTCGGTCTCGGGCTCTTCTACTCCGACTTCCTCGCGGTGATGGGATAGACGTGCGCTAAGTCGCGGCGCGACACGCGCCCCGGGTGAGCCCCGGGGACGCCGACAAAAGCGATGATGTTTCTCATGGGGGAGGACCAGAGGACGTCGAGGCAGTCGCTCAGCCGGCAGTACCTGCCCGCGATCCACGGGTTGCTGGCCCGGCCGCTGTCCTCGTACTACCTGTTGACCGCGAGCAGTGGCCTGCTGCTGCTGATCGGCCTGACCATGGTCTTCTCGGCGACCAGCGTGAAGGCGTACTCGGAGCACGGCAACGCCTTCAGCGCGATCCGTAACCAGGCGATCTTCGCCGCGCTGGGCCTGCTCGCGTTCTGGGTGTGCCAGCGGCTGCCCGCCGGAACGCTGCGATCGCTGGCCAAGTACGTGCTGGGCGGGGCGGTCGCCCTGCTCGCGCTGCTCGACCTGCTGGTGCTGCTGGAGTCGGCCGGCGTCGTGGAGTCGGCCAAGGTCGGGCCGTTCGAGGCGCAGCTGCTCTGGCTCTACATCGGGCCGATCGGCATCCAGCCCTCCGAGCTGGCCAAGCTGGGCGTGGTGCTGTGGGGCGCGGACATCATCGCCCGCAAGGGCGCCGCGCTCGGCCACTGGCGTGAGCTGGCGATGCCGCTGTTCCCGATGGTCGGCCTGCTCTTCGTCCTGGTCGGCTACAACGACCTGGGCACCATGCTGGTGCTGCTGGCGCTGATCGTCGGGCTGCTCTGGGCGGCCGGGGTCCGGCTGCGGATCTTCGCCGCGCTCGGTGTGCTCGGGCTCTCCGGCATCGGGCTGCTGATCGCGGCCGCGTCCCGGGGCGCCGGTTCCGGCGCGGTCGGCCAGGACAACTACCGCCTGGAACGGGTCACCTCGTTCATCTCCCCGCCCCCGGACTGCAGCCAGGGCCCCTGCTACCAGCTCATGCAGGCCCGGTCGGCGATCTACGAGGGCGGTTGGTTCGGCGTCGGGCTGGGCAAGAGCGCGCTCAAGTGGGACTGGCTGCCCCAGTCGGACAACGACTTCATCTTCGCGATCTTCGCCGAGGAGCTGGGCGTGGTCGGCTGCTTCGTGGTGCTGGCGCTGCTCTCCGTGCTCGCGTACACCGGCTTCCGGATCGCCCGCCGGGTCGACGACCCGTTCCGCCGGCTGGCCGCGACCGGCATCACCACCTGGCTGGTGGCCCAGGCCGTGATCAACATCGGCGGCGTGGTCGGCCTGCTGCCGATCACCGGCCTGCCGCTGCCGTTCATCTCGGCCGGCGGTAGCGCCCTGGTCGTCACGCTGGCCGCCATCGGCATCCTCGCCTCGTTCGCCCGCGCCGAGCCGGACGCGGCCCGGGCCCTGAACGCCCGTCCGCCGTCGAGATGGGTACGGCTAGTCTGGGCCCCGCTGCCGCCGCTCCCCCCGCCGCGGCGGCCCCTTCAGAAGAAGGCTCCGGTGAAGGCGGGGAGTGAAAGGAGACGGTGATGGTCTCGCTGCGGTCGGTCGTGGTCGCCGGCGGAGGCACCGGTGGTCACATCTACCCGCTGCTCGCCTTCGCCGACGCGTTACGCCGGGCCTTCCCGCAGGTGCAGATCACCGCCCTGGGCGGCGAGAAGGGGATGGAACGCGAGATCATCCCGGCCGCCGGGTACGACCTGCGCATCATCCCCGTGCACCAGCTGCCGCGGTCGCTGAACATGAACCTGATCCGCACCCCCGACCGGATGTGGAAGTCGGCGCACGCCGCCGGCAAGGTGATCGACGAGGTCAAGGCCGATGTGATCGTCGGCTTCGGCGGCTACGTGTCGGTGCCGGCCTACCTGGCGGGCTGGCGTCGCGAGCTGCCGATGGTGATCCACGAGGTGAACGTGCCACCGGGCGTGGCCAACAAGCTCGGCATGAAGTTCACCAAGAATGTGGCCGTCGGCTTCCCGCACCAGCCCCAGCAGTCCGAGGCGCTGCGGGATGCTCGCGTGGTGGGCGTACCGATCCGCACCTCGATCTCCCGGATGGACCGCGCCGCGATTCGTCCGCAGGCGCTGGCCCACTTCGGCCTGCGCCCCGACCTGCCGGTGCTGTTCGTCTTCGGCGCGTCCCAGGGGGCCGGCTCGATCAACGACGCGGTCTCCGGCGCGGCCAAGGCGCTGACCCACGCCGGCGTCCAGGTGCTGCACGTCCAGGGTGGCCGCCGCGACCCGTTCGAGGTGCCACCGGGGCTGCCGGCGCCCTATGTGGTGGTGCCCTACCTGTCCGACATGCAGCTCGGGTACGCGGTCGCCGACCTGATCGTCTGCCGGGGCGGCGCGATGACGGTCGCCGAGACCACGGCGGTCGGGGTGCCGTCGATCTACGTGCCGCTGCCGTGGGGCAACGGCGAACAGAAACGCAACGCGTTGCCGGTGGTCGAGGCGGGCGGCGGCCTGATGGTCGAAGACGCCGAGCTGACCCCGGACTGGGTCGAGCGTACGGTGATCCCGCTGCTGCGCGACCCGGGGCGGCTGCGGGCGATGGGCCAGGCCGCCGCGGCCTACGGACGCCGGGACGGCGACGAGGCGCTGGTCGACTTCGTGTGCGAAGCCGTGGAGAGCCGATGAGGTCGCGTAGCGGTGCAGAGCCGATGAGGCCGCGTAGCGGTGGAAAATCGATGATGAGCAGGGGAGTCGCAGCGTGAACACGGCGGAGCTGACGCCGGCCGGTGAGTTGACCGCCGAGGACCTGGGCAGTGTGCACCTGATCGGGATCGGCGGCGTCGGCATGTGCGGCCTGGCCCGGCTGCTGCTGACCCGGGGCGTGCCGGTCTCCGGCAGCGAGCTGCGCGAGTGGCCGACCCTGGCCGCGTTGCGCGCGCTCGGCGGCACCGTGCACATGTCCCATGTGGAGTCCAACCTGGACGGCGTGGACACGGTGGTCTACTCCACCGCGATCCCGTTCGACCACGTCGAGCTGGCCGAGGCCCGCCGGCGGGGGCTGCGCGTGCTGCATCGGTCCGAGGCGCTGGCCGCGGCGATGACCAACCGGCAGGCCATCGCGGTGGCGGGCACCCACGGCAAGACCACCACCACCTCGATCATGACGGTGATCCTGCAGCACGCCGGTCAGGACCCGTCGTTCGTGATCGGTGGCGAGATCTCCGAGGCCGGCTCCAACGGCCACCACGGCACCGGCCCGCACTTCGTGGCCGAGGCCGACGAGAGCGACAAGTCGTTCCTGATCTATCGGCCACACGTCGCGATCATCACCAACATCGAGGGCGACCACCTCAACAACTGGGGTGACCTGGCCGGGCTCAAGGCCGGGTTCCTCGACTTCGCCCGGCTCACCGACGCCGACGGCTTCGTGGTCACCTGCGCCGACGACCCGGGGACACAGGAGCTGATCGCGGCGCTGCGCGCTGAGGGCAAGAGCGTCTTCACGTACGGCGAGAGCGAGGCGGCCGACCTCCGGATCTGGGACATCTCCTCGGCCACCGGCGGCGTGCGCTACCAGGCCTCGCTGAACGGGCAGCCGCTCGGCGAGCTCAAGCTGGCGCTGCCCGGCACGCACATGGGCCTGAACAGCGCGGCGGCCGTGCTGACCGCCCTCGAGCTGGGCATCCCGCTGGCCTCGATCAGCGAGGCGCTGTCCTCGTTCCCGGGGGTCCGGCGCCGGTTCGAGCGCAAGGGCATCGCGGCCGGCGTGCGGGTCTACGACGAGTACGCGTACCACCCGACCTCGGTCAAGGCGGCCCTGCGCACGCTGCGCGAGGTGGCCGGCGACGGGCGGCTGCTGGTGGTCTTCCAGCCGTACCGGGTCTACCGCACCCGTGACCTGCAGGCCGAGCTGGCCGAGGGGCTGGCGCTGGCCGACGAGGTGATCTGCATGGAGGTGTTCGGTCCGGGCGAGACCCGGCAGCCGGGCGAGGGTGGCGTGGCGCTGACCGCGGCGATCGACCTGCCCGCCGGGCACAAGGTGTTCGTGCCGTCCTGGGAGGACGTGCCGGCCGAGGTGGTCCGGCGCAGCCGCCCGGGCGACGTGGTGGTGACGATGGGCGCGCCGCCGATCTCGATGATGGGTGACGAGCTGCTGGACGTCCTCGCCGCCGCGGACAAGGACTGATTCGATGATGGCCGGCGGGGGCGGGCGGAACTGGCGACTGGTCCGGGCGGACACCGACGCGGTGCCGTCGTCGGTGCGCCGGTTCATGGCCCGCGCCCGGCAGCGCCGGCTCCGCGCGGCGTTGCCGTGGGCGGTCGCGTTCGGCGTGGCGCTGGTGATCGGCGGCCTGGTCTGGATGGTGTACGCGACCCCGGTGCTCGGCGTCCGCGAGGTGCGGGTGGTCGGCGCCGATTCGCTCAGCACCGTCGAGGTCGAGGAGGCCGCGTCGGTGCGGCTGCGTGAGCCGCTGGCCCGGGTCGACCTGGACGCGGTCCGGGGCCGGGTGCAGGGCCTGGCCGCGGTCGACCACGCCGTGGTGTCCCGGAGCTGGCCGGCCACCGTGGTGGTCGAGGTGGTCGAGCGGACACCGGTGGCCGCGGTCCGGGCCGGCCAGCAGTTCACCCTGATCGACGGCGAGGGCGTGCCGTACCGGACGGTCGAGCGCAAGCCCTCGGCCATCCCGCTGGCCGCGCTGCCCAAGCCGGGCCCGGACGACGTCAACACCCGGGCCATGCTGACCGTGCTCGGCTCGCTCACCGAGGAGCTTCGGGAGCAGCTGCTGCAGATCTCGGTCCTGGCGCCGGCCCGGATCGAACTCTCGCTCCGCAAGGACCGCAAGGTGATCTGGGGCGACGACTCGGCCAGCGAGACGAAGGCCCAGGTCTCGACGGCTCTGCTGAAGAGGGATGGGCAGACCATCGATGTCAGTGCGCCGACGGTCGTGACGATCCGCTAGAGTGGGGCATTAACCGGACACACGCGCACAAACGGAGCTTTACGGCGGAGGTTACGGCTTCGTCGGATTTCCGCCACGTAACCGGCCGCCGACACGCCGCGTGGGTCCTTGGTTTCACCAGTGACGGCTGCTTACGTTGCGACCAGAGGTTCGATGGTTGACATAAGACTAAGCCTCTAGTAGAGGGTGAGGGTTTCCTCGCCCTCCCTTGTACGGCCAGCGGCAGTCGAAGTGCGGTCCCCACCACGGACCGCAGGGGCCTTCTTCTGCCACTAACCCTGGAAGGGAAGGCTGAGCCCGATGACTCCTCCACACAACTACCTAGCCGTCATCAAGGTGGTCGGCATCGGTGGCGGTGGCGTCAACGCCGTGAACCGCATGATCGAGGTCGGGCTCAAGGGCGTCGAGTTCATCGCGATCAACACCGATGCGCAGGCGCTGCTGATGAGTGACGCCGACGTCAAGCTCGACGTCGGCCGCGAGCTGACGCGTGGCCTGGGCGCCGGCGCCCAGCCCGAGGTCGGCAAGAACGCGGCCGAGGACCACCGCGACGAGATCGAAGAGGTGCTCAAGGGCGCCGACATGGTCTTCGTGACCTGCGGCGAGGGCGGTGGCACGGGCACCGGCGGCGCGCCGGTCGTGGCGCAGATAGCCCGTAAACTTGGTGCGCTCACCATCGGCGTGGTCACCCGGCCGTTCTCGTTCGAGGGCAAGCGCCGCCAGGTGCAGGCCGAGGCCGGCATAGACGAGCTGCGCAACCAGTGCGACACCCTGATCGTCATCCCGAACGACCGGCTGCTCGCGCTGGGCGACCGCGGGATCAGCATGATGGACGCGTTCCGGCAGGCCGACCAGGTGCTGCTCTCCGGCGTCCAGGGCATCACCGACCTGATCACCACGCCGGGCCTGATCAACCTGGACTTCGCCGACGTCAAGAGCGTCATGTCCGGGGCCGGCAGCGCGCTCATGGGCATCGGCTCGGCGCGCGGCGACAACCGCGCGGTCGAGGCGGCCGAGAAGGCGATCTCCAGCCCGTTGCTCGAGCAGAGCATGGACGGCGCCCGCGGCGTGCTGCTCTCCATCGCCGGCGGCTCCGACCTCGGCCTGTTCGAGATCAACGACGCGGCGCAGCTGGTCACCGACGCGGCCCACCCGGACGCCAACATCATCTTCGGCGCGGTCATCGACGACGCGCTCGGCGACGAGGTGCGGGTCACCGTGATCGCGGCGGGCTTCGACGGGGGCACGCCCTCGTACAAGCCGGTCGAGACCGCGCGCAAGGTGGTCCAGCAGCCGAGCGCGCCGCCGGCGACCACGCCGGCGCCGGTCCCGGTGGCGAGCGCGCCGCCGGCGGCCACCACCCCGCCGCCGCGCCGGGTGCTCTTCGACGACGTCGACGTGCCGGACTTCCTGAAGAACGGGTCGTAATGCTCGAGCCCGAAGGGTCCGGGTTCTCCGTGCCGTCCGGAGGACCAGGCTTCGGTGGCTAGCATCGACAGGCGCGCGCAGCTCGACAGCAACCTCGGCGAGGTGCGGGAGAGGATCGCGCGCGCCTGCTCGGCGGCCGGCCGGGCGGCCGACGAGGTCACCCTGGTGGCCGTCACCAAGACCTATCCGGCCGGCGACGTGGTGCTGCTGACCTCGCTCGGCATCGCCGACGTCGGCGAGAACAAAGATCAAGAGGCCGGGCCCAAGGCGGCTGAGGTACGCGCGGCCGGCGCCTCGCCGCGCTGGCATTTCGTCGGGCAGCTCCAGCGCAACAAGGCCCGTTCGGTCGTGACCTATGCCGACGTGGTCGAGTCGGTGGACTCGGTCCGGCTGGCCGTGGCGCTCGATCGTGCCGCCGCTGACCTGCGGGAAGAACCGCTGGACGTGCTGGTCCAGGCCAGCCTGGACGAGTCGCCCGGGCGTGGGGGCGCCCACGGTTCCTCGCTCTGGGAAGTCGTCGACGCGGTCGCCGCCTCCTCCGCCCTGCGGCTTCGCGGGCTGATGGCGGTGGCGCCGCTGGGCGTACCGGCCGGATCCGCCTTCGAGGTTCTGCGCACTTTCTCGGCCCGGCTGGTGGCCGATCACCCCGAGGCGACCGTCGTCTCCGCGGGGATGAGCGGGGACCTGGAAGAGGCCGTCGCGCACGGAGCGACACACGTAAGGATCGGCACTTCTTTACTCGGGATGCGAAACAGGCTGCGGTAGCCTTGCGGCGGGCAGCAAACTACATAGGTGTTGTTTACGCGCCTCCCTTTGCGGGGACGGCGCCCGGACAGCGCGGCGCGTGTGCGTAAGGCGCGTGCAAGGGGGGAAGCGGCCCCGACTGGGGGTTGCGGGCCGCGATCGGAATTGAGGTGGGGGCAATGGACGGTCGGTTCGGCGCCGAGCGGGACGAGGTGACAGCGTGAGTGCTCTGCGTAAGGCCGGTGTGTGGCTCGGTCTCGTCGAAGAGGACGACGATCGCGCGTACGACGACCGTGGCTACCGCGAGAACAGTGGCTACCGCGAGCGTGACCGGGACTCCGGTTACCGCTACGCGGACGAGTTCGCCGACGAGGACGAAGACGCCGAGGAGCCGGCGCCGGTCCAGCGGTCCCGCCCGAACAACCGCGACCGCGGATCCGGCCGGCTCCAGCGCGCCGTCGCCGAGCTCGAGGAAGAGGAGGAGCGCGCGGCCGCCGAGCGTGACGACCGCCCCGAGCGGGCCACCGTGCGCCACATCGCGCCCTCCGGCACCAGCCGTAACAACTCCAACGCGGACAGCTACCCGACCCGGGGCGATCTTGCCCTCGCGCCCCAGGTCCAGGTGCACCAGCGCGCAGCCGAGGAAGATCAGCGCTACCAGATCACCACGCTGCACCCGACCACCTACCGTGAGGCGCGGACGATCGGCGAGCACTTCCGCGACGGTGTGCCGGTGATCATCAACCTGACCGAGATGGACGAGAGCGACGCCCGCCGGCTGGTCGACTTCGCCGCCGGTCTGGCTTTCGGCCTGCGCGGTACGATCGAGCGCGTGACCAACCGGGTTTTCCTGCTCTCACCGGCAAATGTCCAGGTCACGGCAGAGGACAAGGCCAAGATCGCTGAGGGCGGGTTCTTCGCCCAGAGCTGACCCGAACGAGGGAAACCGCCCACGTGCTGTCGATTTTGTTTCAGGTTCTCTATCTACTTGTCTACGTCTTCTTCCTGACTCTGCTGGCGCGCTTCGTCATGGGCGCGGTGTTGCAGTACGGACGCCGCTGGCAGCCCGGCCGAGGCGCGTCGGCGGCATTGGAGTCGGTGTGGAGCGTCACTGATCCACCCCTCAAGGCGTTGAGGCGTGTGATCCCACCGCTTCGAATTGGTAACGTGAGCGTGGACCTGGCGTCCCTGGTCCTGCTGGTTATCCTGTTCGTGCTTTTGAACTTCGTGTTAGAGAGCCTCATCGTCACCTTCAGCAGGGGTTGATGAGGCCCTCCCCACGCGGCCGCAACTGACCCGAGGAGTTTCGATGCCGCTGACCCCGGCCGACGTGCACAACGTCGCCTTCAAGAAGCCTCCGATCGGCAAGCGGGGGTACGACGAGGAGGAGGTCGACGCCTTCCTGGATGAGGTCGAGCGCGAACTCGCCCGTCTGATCGAGGAGAACAACGAGCTGCGCGCCCAGGTGGAGCGCGGCGGTCGGGGTGGCGCGCCAGCCGTCCCGGGTGCCGACCCCCGCATGGCCGCCGAGCTCAACGACATGAAGGCCCAGTTGGACCGCATCCAGCGGGACAAGGCCGCAGCTGAGCAGGCCGCACGGCAGATGCAGGCCGAGCTCGACCAGGTGCGTGCCCAGGGTCCGGTCGGCGCCGGTTCCACCTCTTCCGGCGGCGACGGCGAACAGCAGGCCCTGCGCGTGCTCATGATGGCCCAGCGCACCGCCGACGACCACGTGTCCGACGCCCGCCGCGAGGCCGACAAGCTGCTGTCCGACGCCCGGTCCAAGGCCGAGGAGGTCACCCGCGAGGCGCGCGCCAAGGCGGATGCCCTCGAGCGGGACGCGCGTCAGCGTCACCAGGAGGCCATGGGCGGCCTCGACGCCAAGCGGTCCGCGCTGCAGAAGCACATCGAGGAGCTGAAGCAGTTCGAGCGGGAGTACCGCACCCGTTTGAAGGCGTACCTGGAGAGCCAGCTGCGTGACCTGGACGGTCGTGGGCAGGGCCTCGAGGCCGAGATCGCCCGTGCCGACGCCGGTCGTTCGGTCGGTGGCTCCGGTGGCCTGGCCGCCGCGGGTCTCGCCGGCTCGTACGGCGGCAGCCGCGCCAACTCCATCGAATCCGGCCGCTGACACTTCCTGTCATCGGTCGGCTGCACCTCGACGAGGATGAGCCATGATCGTTGTGACCCTTCTGCTCATCCTCGTCGCGGTGACGCTGCTCGTCCTGGGCCTCGCCGACGGGGCGAGCACGATGCTGATCGGCTCGATCGTGGCCAGCCTGCTGGCCGCGGTCGCCCTGGTCATCGGCGCCCGCCGCGCGGCCACGCTCCGCCGCGCCGCCGAGGGCGTCCCGGCGAGCCCCGCTGACGACGCCTTCCTGAGCGAGTCGCCGTCGCCCGCCGAGTTCGCCACGGCCGGCGCGCGAACCTCCACCGGCCCCGGCCCCGGCGGCACCCACACCGGCCAGGGCGCCCGAGCGGCCCGCCGCGCCGCCGCCCCCGCGCCCTCCGAGGTCGTGTACGACGAGTTCGCGCCGCCTCCGCCGCCCGCCGCGACCGGCCCCGGCGACTACCCGTCTCCGCCGCCCGCCGCGACCGTCGTCCACGAAGACTTCCCGCCGCCGCCCGGCCCGGCCGCCGACTACGCCCCGCCCGGCCGCGAGGACTTCCTGCCGCCGCCGCCCGGATCGTCGTTGTCCGAGGCCTACGCCGACGAGTTCCCGCCGCCACCGCCGGCCGCTGCTCGCGCGGCCCGCCCGGCGCGCGACGCCGATTCCGATTTCTCCGCGTCTGACCCGATCTTGGACGATGAGGACGACGACGACCTGCTCGAGCCCGAGCCCGGCCGCCGCGCCCCCGACTACGACCGTGCCTCCTCGACCATCGACTCGGCCCGCGCCGAGGGCCGGCCCGAGGCGTGGCGCACCGACCCCACGCTGACCGACCCCGGCACCCGCCCGGCCGAGCCGTTCGACGACGAGGCCCCGCTGCTGCTCGACGACCCGGCCCCGGCGCCCGGGGCGACCGCGCCGTCGACGGACGCCCCGGCCGAGGAGGAGTTCGACGAGGCCGACGACGACGACCCCGAGGACGAGCCGCTGCCGCAGGCGGTCCACCCCGGTGACGCGGTCCAGGTCGCCCGGATGGACGCCGAGGTCCTGGTCGTCGACGGGCGCCCGCGCTACCACATGGCCGACTGCCCCCACCTGGTCGGCCGCCTCACCGAGGGCCTGCCGGTGAGCGAGGCCGTCGAGCTCGGCTTCAACCCGTGCGGCCTGTGCCGCCCGGTCGACCGCCTGGTCGCCCGCGCCAACCATCACTGATCGTCGCGGCGTGGCCCCGGTGCGCTGTCGATGGAGAAGATCGCGACAATGGGGTCATGGCCAAGCGGCGGACCCCCGACCCGAGCGCTCCTGACGCCGGTCCGACCGCCGCCGCCCGGGTCGGCGACCTGCTTGATGGCCGAGCGTGAGCGGCGGCCTGGATCAAGCGCTGCTGGTCGGGGCGGCGGTGCTGCTGGTCGCCGTGGCCGCGGTGCGCGTCTCGACGCGGCTCGGGCTGCCCAGTCTGCTGGTCTACCTGCTGATCGGGATCGTGATCGGGGAGTCGGGCTTCGGCATCCGGTTCGACGACGCGGAGCTCACCCGTACCCTCGGCTTCTGCGCCCTCATCATGATCATCGCCGAGGGCGGGCTGACCGCGCGCTGGACCACCCTCCGGCCCGTGCTGGGGCTCTCGGCCGTGCTGGCCACGGTCGGGGTGGCGGTCAGCATCGCGATCGTCGGCCTCGCCGTGCACCTGATCCTGGGGCTCGACTGGAAGCTGGCCCTGCTCTACGGCGCGGTGCTCTCGTCGACCGACGCCGCCGCGGTGTTCGCGACGCTGCGCCGGCTCCGGCTGCCCCCGAGGCTGGTGGCGACGCTGGAGGCCGAGTCGGGCATGAACGACGCCCCGGTGGTCCTGCTGGTCGTCCTGCTCTCGGCCGCGGGGCCGATGCCACACCCCTGGTGGTACGAGCTGATCATCGTGATCTACGAGCTGGCCGCCGGCGGCGCGCTGGGCTGGCTGGTGGCGATGGCCGGGCGCTGGTTGCTGCGGCACGCCGCGCTGCCCTCGTCCGGGCTCTATCCGATCGCGGCGGTCGGGCTGATGTTCCTGGCGTACGCGGCCGGCGCCGTCGCCCACGCCAGCGGCTTCCTGGCCGTCTACGTGGCCGGGGTGGTGCTCGGCAACGCCCGGCTGCCCCATCGCCGGTCGATCCTCGGGTTCGCCGACGGGCTGGCCTGGGTGGCCCAGATCGGTCTGTTCGTGTTGCTCGGGCTGCTGGTGTCGCCGAGCCGGCTGAGCGCCGCGCTGGTTCCGGCCCTGGTCGTCGGCGTCGCCCTGGTGCTGCTGGCCCGCCCGCTGTCGGTGGTCGTCTCCGCGGTGCTGGCCCGCCCGCTCCGGGGCCCGCGCCGGCCCGAGATGCGGATCGGCTGGCGGGGGAGCGCCTTCCTCTCCTGGGCCGGCCTGCGCGGCGCCGTGCCCATCGTGCTGGCCACGATTCCGCTCTCGGCCGGCACGCCGGGCGCCGACGGCCTGTTCGACGCCGTCTTCGTCCTGGTGATCATCTTCACCCTGCTGCAGGCCGGCACGCTGGCCCCGGCCGCCCGCCTGCTCGGCGTGACCGCCCCCGGCGAGGCGACCGAACTGCACGTGGAGACGGCCCCGCTGGAGAAGATGAACGCCGACCTGCTCCAGGTGGACGTGCCGGACGGCTCCCGGCTGGCCGGCGTGCACATCGACGAGTTGCGGCTGCCCGTCGGCGCCGCGATCACGCTGGTGGTGCGGGACGGCGCCGGCTTCGTCCCCGGCCCGGACACCCGTCTGCGCTCCGGCGACGCGCTGCTGATCGTGGCCACCGCCGCCGCCCGTGACCTGGCCGAGCGGCGGCTGCGCGCGGTGAGCCGCCGGGGCCGGCTGGCCCGGTGGTTCGGCGAAACCGGGGACGAACCCCGCGCGTAACCCGGACATCGTCGGGTATCCGACCTGTGACCAGGGCGTTTCGCCCGGGTTGGCGTCCTGGGGGCCGGTGCGCCGTGTTGTCGGTGTCCTTCACGTTCCGTATCCTTGCGAGCCTCCGGTGTGTGCGACCCTTGTCGCCACGCCGTTTTGGTAGGTACGTAGGGGGCAGACATCCGCGCGCCGCGCGCGGTCGAGGGAGCGATCATGGCCAAGGCAACCGAGACGAAGCCCGCCGCCAAGCGGACCCGCAGCGCGGCCGAGACCAAGAAGATCCACGCCGCTCTCGAGGAGCGTCGCAGCGAGCTTCAGACCGAGTACGACCAGACCCTTACCGAGATCGCTGAGCTGCAGCGGGAGCGCCTGGACGACTCGGCCGGCGACGACACCGCCGACACCGGCACCAAGACGTTCGAGCGTGAGCAGGAGATCACTCTGGCCAACAATCTGCTGGAGCGGATCACACAGGTGGAACGCGCCATCGACCGCCTCGGCGAGGGCAACTACGGTTGGTGCGAGAAGTGCGGCAACGCCATCCCGGTCGAGCGGCTGGCGGCGTTCCCGTCCGCGACCCTGTGCGTGTCCTGCAAGCAGCTTGAGGAGCGACGCTGAACGACGCCGACGAGGCAACGGTGACCGACGAGCCGGTCACCGCACGCGGCTTTGCCGGCCGCGCCCTGCTGGTGCTCACCGTGACCGCGGTGATCGCCGTGGGGCTCGACCAGCTGGTCAAGGAGATCTCCACCAACGAGCTGGTGGAGGGTGAGCCGGTCAAGATCCTGGGCGGCCTCATCTACCTGTCCCTGCTGCGCAACAGCGGCGCGGCGTTCAGCCTGGGCAGCGACTACACCTGGGTCTTCCCGCTGGTGACGATCGCCGTGGTGACCTGGATCGGGTTCATGGCCCGCAAGCTGCGCTCGGCGCCGTGGGCGCTGGCGCTGGGCCTGGTGCTCGGCGGGGCGCTGGGCAACCTGACCGACCGGCTGTTCCGGGCCCCCGGCTTCCTCCAGGGGCACGTGGTCGACATGATCAGCCTCTTCGGGCCGTACGCCAAGTACTTCGCCGTGTTCAACATCGCCGACGCCTGCCTGAGCGTCGGCGTGGTGCTGGCTGTCCTGCTCGAACTGACCGGGCGGCAGCGCGACGGCAGCCGTACCCCTGCGAAAAAGAAAGCACCGTGACCTCCAGATCCCTCCCCGTCCCGGACGGTCTCGACGGCATGCGCCTCGACCAGGTCGTCTCGCGGCTCTTCGGACTCTCCCGCACGGCCGCCGCGACCCTGGTCGAGGCCGGCGACGCGATGGTCGACGGCTTCCCGCGGCCCAAGTCCGACAAGGTCGCGGCCGGCGCCTGGCTCGAGGTCACGTTGCCGGCGCCGGTGTCCGCCCCGGTGGTCGTGGCCGAACCGGTCGACGGCCTGAAGATCATCTACAGCGACGACGACATCGTGGTGGTCGACAAGCCGGTCGGCGTGGCCGCCCACCCGAGCCCGGGCTGGACCGGCCCGACCGTGATCGGCGGGCTCGCCGCGATGGGCCAGAGCGTGGCGACCAGCGGCGCGGCCGAGCGGCAGGGTGTGGTGCACCGCCTCGACGCCGGCACCACCGGGCTGATGGTGGTGGCCAAGAGCGAGCAGGCCTACACGTCGCTGAAGCGGGCGTTCAAGGAGCGCGAGGTCGAGAAGCGCTACCACGCCGTGGTGCAGGGCCACCTCGACCCGCTGCGCGGCACCATCGACGCCCCGATCGACCGGCACCCGACCTCCGACTGGCGGTTCGCGGTGATGTCGACCGGCAAGCCGAGCGTGACCCACTACGACACGCTCGAGGCGTTCCGTTCGGCCAGCCTGGTCGACGTGCGGCTGGAGACCGGGCGGACCCATCAGATCCGGGTGCACTTCTCGGCGCTGAAGCACCCCTGCGCGGGCGACCTCACCTACGGCGCCGACCCGGCCCTGGCCGCCCGGCTGGGGCTGACCCGGCAGTGGCTGCACGCCCGCGAGCTGGCCTTCGAGCATCCGGCGACTCGAGATGTGGTGCGCTTCGTCTCGGACTACCCTGACGATCTGGAGCACGCGCTCAACGTGCTGAAAGACGCCGACTGAGACAGAACCGCAGGGGGTTGTCCGATGGCCGCGGCCGGTCAGCGCATCGCGACCGGGTTCGCGGTGGCCTCCGCGGCGTCGCTGCTTGCCATGATCATCTTGGCCGCCGACCGCAATCACCCGCCGGCCCCGGCGCCGTCCGCGCCCGGTGACGTCGTGCGGGTCGGGGTGGTCGAGGGCCAGTCCGTTCCGGGCTATCTCCGGAGCAGTCAGGGCGAGCTGGCGTCGCTGGGCGGGCCGGCCTGGGCGCTGGTGTCGCTCAGCGGTTACGTCCCGCCGGGCGAGCTGCCGTCGGTGCTGAGCGGCAGCGCCGTGGCCCAGGTCTACGCCCGGGCGCCCCTGCCGAGAACCGAGACCAGGGTGGTACGCATCCCGGCGTACCGCGTTCCCGACGATGTGGTCGCCGGGATGCTGGCCACGGCCGGTCAGCGCGATCAGGAGCGGGCCGACTACGGCCGCCTCAGCCACGATCTCGACGGCGCCGGCCAGGATCGGAACAGGCTGCGCCGGGCGTACGAGGACGCGGCCGGCGCCGCGGCGGCCGAGGCGCACGCCTACCGCGCGCACTGCGCCTGTGTCTTCGCCGCCGTGGTCCACGCCGACCCGGCCGCCCTCCGGGGCATCGCCGGTCGGGCCGAGGTGCGAGCCGTGGATCCT
Organism: Actinoplanes sp. NPDC051470; assembly: GCF_040682035.1. Taxonomy (NCBI): domain Bacteria; kingdom Bacillati; phylum Actinomycetota; class Actinomycetes; order Micromonosporales; family Micromonosporaceae; genus Actinoplanes; species Actinoplanes sp. NPDC051470. Next base: position 145,611 of record NZ_JBFBAA010000003.1, on the reverse strand, counting down.
GCACCCGAAGTGCGGCAATTGGACCGGGTTGAGTTTCGGCCCCCTTTGCCCGAGCAATTCCCCTCTGACCAGGAAAATGCTCGACGGACCGCGATCACTCCGGCACCCGGTGGCACTTCGACGGTTGCCGCCGCAACCCCGACGCCAGTACCCTCTGCGCTCGGGGCCACTGTGACATCTGCCTCACCCCAGCAGCCCGCTGCCCCCTCGGCGGGAACCGGCCCTTCTCTCCCTAGTTCGGAGGAAGACCCTGCCCCACCCGCCGCACCAGCCCCGACGTCACCACCCGGCGCTCCGGCGAGCGGGTCGGGTGAACCCGGCGGGGCGTCCACGCGTTAGAAACCATGTCGGCCGAGCACCCGATGGCCCGCCCGGCGGCCGAGGTTGGACCGCCGGAGAGTGGCCCGAAAGGGGTTCAGCTCCGTAGCCTGTTGCGTGGCGGCGACACCCGTGGCCCAGAGGAATCATCGAGTTACGCAGGGAGGACGAGCCGTGGACGGGACCGAGACCGGCTGGGGCCGGCCTGCGGACTCCGGGCGCCGCTGGCGTGGTCTGCTCGACCGCGCCCGCCACGGGTCGCGGTCCCCGCACGACGACGAGCCCGAGGAGCCGGCCGACGAGAGCGCGCCTGAGCCGCGGCGTCCGTCGGCCCCGGCCCAGCCGCTGCCGATGCGCCCGCTCGACCGGCGCTCGTGGCTGCCCGAGACGGCACGCCCCGAGAACGGCCAGCCCGCTCCCCGGCAGAACGGTTACGAGCAGCCCGCCGCCCGCCCGGCCAACCCGCTCGACCGCCGGCCGGTGAACCCGCTCGACCGGCGTACCCCGGCCCGGCCGATGCCCCCGCAGCCCGAGCCGCGGCCGATGAACCCGCTCGACCAGCGGTCGGCCAACCCGCTCGACCAGCGGTCGCCCAACCCCCTGGAACAGCGGCCGGTCAACCCGCTCGAGCCACGCCGCTCCCGCCTCGCCGAGGGCTTCCAAGGGCGCGCCGACGCGGTGGCCGCGCCTCCGCCCGCCCCGGCTCAGCCGCACAGCTACTTCACCCCGGGCGCCCCGCCGCCACAACCGGCCTATCGCGCCGCGGCCGCCGTCCCGCCGCCGGTCCTGCCCCCGGTGGCCCGGCCGACGATCGCCCAGCAGTCCCCGGCGCCGGCCCGCATCGAGTGGCGGCAGGCCGCGCCGGCGCAAGAGGCCGACCGCGCGGTGCAGATCCTGCGGCGCAAGGTCGGCCGGCCGCGGGTGCTGGCGTTCGCCAACCCCAAGGGTGGCGTACACAAGACGACCGCGACCGTGCTCGCCGCCGCGACCATCGGCAGTGTCCGCGGCCGCGGCGTGCTGGCCTGGGACGACAATGAGTTGCGGGGCACGCTGGGCCTGCGGGCCGGCAGCGCCCGTCACGCCCGGACCATCCGGCACCTGCTGCACGATCTGCTCCAGATCGAGAACATGCATGGCGACGCCCTGCTCCAGGAGCTGGACGGCTACCTGCGACACGCCTCGGACGGCTCCTACGACGTGCTGGCCGGCGAGGAGAACCCGCGCTTCGCCCAGCGACTCGACCAGCACACCGTGCGCCGCGTGATGGACCTGCTGCGCCGCACCCACGACGTGATCTGCGTGGACACCGGCAACAACGTCGAGAGCGTCAACTGGCAGACGGTGATGCGAGCGGCCGATCAGCTCGTGGTGACCACGGTCCCGCGGGAGGACGCCGCGTTCACCGCCGACTGGATGCTCGACCTGCTCGACGAGACCGGCCAGGAAGATCTGGTCCGCAACGCCGTGACGTTGATCTCCTGCCCGTCGGCCGGGAAGGCCCCGCTGCTCGACGACCTGGTCAAGCATTTCGGCACCCGGACCCGGGCCGTCGCGGTGGTGCCCTACGACCCGTCGCTCGAGGTCGGATCGTCGATCGAGTACGCCGACCTGCAGCCCGAGACCCGAGCCGCGTGGATCAAGGCGGCGTCGATGATGATCGAGCCGTTCGCCGAGTAGCCAGGGCGGGTCGCCAACGACCACGGAGGGTCTCGGACTAGGCTCGGGGACGCTGATTTCGACGGCGGCGAGAGGGGGCCCGGGTGTCTGACTCCTTCGTGCACCTGCATGTGCACACCGAGTACTCGATGCTCGACGGAGCCGCCCGGGTCAAGGACCTTCTCGGTGAGGCGAAACGGCTGGGCATGCCGGCCGCGGCGATCACCGACCACGGCAACATGCATGGGGCGTACGACTTCTACACCCAGGCCCGGGCGGCCGAGATCACCCCGGTGATCGGCATCGAGGCCTACGTGGCGCCCGACTCCCGCTTCAACAAGAGCCGCATCAAGTGGGGCCGGCCCGAGCAGAAGAGCGACGACGTCTCCGGTAACGGCGCGTACACCCACATGACGATGTGGGCGCGCAACGCGGTCGGCCTGAAGAACCTCTTCCGCCTCAGCTCCCGGGCGTCGATGGAGGGCCAGCTCGGCAAGTACCCGCGGATGGACTTCGACACCATCGCCGAGCACGCCGAGGGGATCATGGGCACCACCGGCTGCCCGTCCGGCGCGGTGCAGACCCGCCTGCGGCTGGGCCAGTTCGACGAGGCCCTGAAGTCCGCGGCGATGTACCAGGAGGCGCTCGGGAAGGACAACTACTTCCTCGAGATCATGGACCACGGCCTGTCCATCGAGAAGCGGGTCCGCGACGGCCTGCTCGAGATCGGTCGGAAGCTCAACATCCGGCCGCTGGTCACCAACGACTCGCACTACACCTTCGAGGAGCAGTCGGCCGCCCACGACGTGCTGCTGTGTGTGCAGACCGGCAGCAACGTGGCCGACCCCAACCGGTTCCGTTTCGACGGCAACGGCTACTTCGTGAAGTCGGCCGACCAGATGCGTGCGGTCGACTCCTCCGAGGCCTGGCAGGAAGGCTGCCGGACGACGCTGCTGGTGGCCGAGCGGGTCGACACCGAGGGCATGTTCACGTTCAAGAACCTGATGCCCCGGTTCCCGATCCCGGACGGCTACACCGAGGAGGAGTACTTCCGCCACGAGGCGTTCGAGGGGCTCAAGCGCCGGTTCCCCGACGGCATCCCCGAGACGCACGTCAAGCAGGCCGAGTACGAGCTCGGGGTCATCATCCAGATGGGCTTCCCGTCGTACTTCCTCGTGGTCGCCGACTTCATCCAGTGGTCGAAGAAGAACGGCATCGCGGTCGGCCCCGGCCGTGGTTCGGCGGCGGGTTCCCTGGTCGCGTACGCGATGGGCATCACTGACCTCGACCCCCTGCCGCACGGCCTGATCTTCGAGCGGTTCCTCAACCCCGAGCGCATCTCGATGCCCGATGTCGACATCGACTTCGACGAGCGCCGGCGCGGCGAGGTCATCAAGTACGTGACCGACCGCTGGGGCGAGGACAAGGTCGCCCAGATCGCCACCTTCGGCACGATCAAGGCGAAGGCCGCGATCAAGGACTCGGCCCGGGTGCTGGGTTACCCGTTCGCGGTCGGCGACCGCATCACCAAGGCGCTGCCGCCCGACGTGATGGGCAAGGGCATCTCGCTGTCCGGCATTTTCAACTCCGACGACAAGCGGTACGGCGAGGCCGGCGAGGTCCGCACGCTGTACGAGCAGGACCCCGACGTCAAGAAGGTGATCGACACCGCCCGCGGCATCGAGGGCCTGATCCGGCAGACCGGGGTGCACGCGGCCGGCGTGATCATGTCGGCCGAGCCGATCATCGAGCACATCCCGCTGATGCGCCGGGCCAGCGACGGCGTGATCATCACGCAGTTCGACTACCCGACCTGCGAGACGCTCGGCCTGCTCAAGATGGACTTCCTCGGGCTGCGGAACCTGACGATCCTCGACGACGCGGTCAAGAACATCAAGCTCAACCACGACCTCGACCTCGACCTGCTGGCCCTCCCGCTGGACGACAAGCCGGCCTACGAGTTGCTGGCCCGCGGCGACACCCTGGGCGTGTTCCAGCTCGACGGCGGCCCGATGCGCTCGCTGCTGCGGCTGATGAAGCCGGACAACTTCGAGGACATCTCGGCCGTGCTGGCGCTCTACCGCCCCGGCCCGATGGGCGTCGAGTCGCACACCAACTACGCGCTGCGCAAGAACAAGCTGCAGGACATCACGCCGATCCATCCCGAGCTGGAAGAGCCGCTGCGCGAGATCCTGGAGCCGACCTACGGCCTGATCGTCTACCAGGAGCAGGTGCAGCGCGCCGCGCAGATCCTGGCCGGCTACACGCTGGGACAGGCCGACCTGCTCCGCCGGGCGATGGGTAAGAAGAAGAAGGAGATCCTCGACAAGGAGTTCATCCCGTTCCGGGACGGCTGCCGCGCGAAGGGCTACTCCGACGAGGCGATCCAGGCGGTGTGGGACGTGCTGGTCCCGTTCGCCGGGTACGCGTTCAACAAGGCCCACTCGGCCGCGTACGGCCTGGTCTCGTACTTCACCGCGTACCTGAAGGCGCACTACCCGGCCGAGTACATGGGCGGGCTGCTGACCAGCGTCGGCGACGACAAGGACAAGATGGCGATGTACCTGGCGGAGTGCCGCCGGATGCACATCCAGGTCCTGCCGCCCGACGTCAACCAGTCGGCCGGCCCGTTCACCCCGGTCGGCAAGGACATCCGCTTCGGCCTCGGCGCGGTGCGCAACGTCGGCGCCAACGTGGTCGAGTCGATCGCCCGGTGCCGCACCGAGAAGGGCGAATACCAAGACTTCTACGACTTCCTGTCCAAGGTCGACGCGGTGGTCTGCAACAAGCGGACGATCGAATCGCTGATCAAGGCCGGCGCTTTCGACTCTCTGGGGGAGACTCGAAAGGGTTTGCTCTCCATCCATGCAGAAGCAATCGATGGATACACAGAGCTGAAGCGCAAGGAAGCAACCGGACAGTTCGACCTTTTCGGAGCTGGCAGCGATGTCGAGATGTCGACCAGCGCCGTGATGCCGGTTATCCCAGATGGAGAGTGGGACAAGCGCGACAAGCTGGCCTTCGAGCGCGAGATGCTCGGCCTGTACGTCTCCGACCACCCGCTGGCCGGGCTGGAGCAGATGCTGGCCAACGCGGCCGACACCACGATCGCCTCGCTCAACGAGGAGGGCTCGGTCCCGGACGGCTCGGTCGTCACGCTGGCCGGCATCCTCACCGGCGTGCAGCGTCGGATCACCAAGCAGGGCCGGGCCTGGGCCTCGGCCACGCTGGAAGACCTGGCCGGTGGCGTGGAGGCGCTGTTCTTCCCGAACACCTACGAGGTGATCGGGCAGTACATCGCCGAGGACGCGATCGTGGTGGTCAAGGGCCGGATCGACCGGCGCGACGACACCCCGCGGATCATGGCGATGGACATGTCCCTGCCGGACGTCACGCACAACCCCGACACCAAGCCGGTCACCCTCACCATGCCGATCACCCGGTGCACGCCCCCGCTGGTCAAGGAACTCAAGGAGATCCTGGTCAGCCACCCCGGCGGCTGCGAGGTGCACGTCAACCTGGTGAACGGCGGCCGGACCACGGTGATGCGGCTGGGCGGGTTCAAGGTGGCGCCCACCCCGGCGCTGCGGGCCGACCTGAAGATGATTCTCGGCCCGTCCGCGGTGGCCTGAGCGGGCCTGGCAGGATCGAAGCGTGAACCCGGACACCGAGGCGCCGTACTCCTGGGTGGTGGAGCCGCCTCCGCCGCCGCGCCGCCCGCTCGGCCGTGACCTGGCCGTGGCCGGCGCCACGGCCGTGGCGCTCGCGGTGGCCGGCGGCCCGCTCGGCGTGCTGTGGCACTTCCTCGCGCCGACCATCCCGGTGATCAACGCCGGGCAGGGACGGGTCGTGGTGAACGACCCGTCGCCCGAGGAGTACATCGCCGCGGACGGCTGGTTCAGCCTGCTCTGCCTGGTCTTCGGCCTGCTCGCGGCCGTGGTCGCGTGGCTGGTGCTGCGCCGGAACCGCGGCCCGTGGCTGCTCGGCGGCGTGATCCTGGGCACGCTGGCCGCGCCGGTGGTGGCCTGGCAGGTGGGGCGGCTGATCGGGCTGGGGGCGTACGAGGACTGGCGTGGCTCGTCGTCACCCGGGGCCACCTACACCGCGCCACCCGACCTCAGCGCGTACGGGGCGCTCCTGGTCGCCGCGTTCGGGGCGGCCATCGTGCTGACCCTGATGGCGGGCTGGGCCAACGACCCCGACCTGGACGCGCCCGGCTCCCGCCCCGGCTACGGCAACGACCTGGGCAACGCGCCGATGCCGCCGCCGGCCGAGGTCAGTTCGGGCTTGCCGGGCGAGCCAGATCGGACAGCGGCACCGGCACCGCCCGGACCCGAGCCAGCAGGCCCGCCTCGCGGTTGAGCAGCTTGAGCTCGGTGCGCAGCCGGCTCGCCGTGTCGGGCGCGGCCAGCAGCAGCTGCCGTTCGTCGGTGGTGAGCTGGGCCGTCGCCGCGACCAGGTGGGAGAGCACGGTCGGGTCGTCGGGCACCGCGTCGAGCACCTCGGTGGCCGGGCGCAGCAGGTCGAGGTAGGTGCGGAAGGCGGCCAGCACCCGCGGGGCCAGCAGGTCGGCCGTCTCGCCGGCGGCTTCCTCCTCGGGCAGCCACTCGACCTCGGCGGTCAGGTACGGCTCGGGCCCGGCGGTCACCGCCAGCACCCGGAACCGGCGCCGCCCCACCGTGACGATGTCGAACCGTCCGTCCTCGAGCTCGGTGACCTGGCGCAGCTCGGCGGTGCAGCCCACCTCGTAGAGCTGCTCGGCGGTGACCGGTGACTCCGCCACCGGCGGGCCGGACTCGCCCTCGGCCGGCGTCAGCACCTCGGACCCGTGTCGCAGGGTCACCACGCCGAACTCGTGCGGCCCGTCCTCGGGCGCGGCCACCAGCTCGTTCACCAGCGTCTGGTAGCGCTCCTCGAAGATGTGCAGGGGCAGGACGAGCCCGGGGAAAAGCACCGTGCTCAACGGAAAGACCGGGAGAATCGTGCCCACCCGGCGAGCGTATCGGCATGATTGCTGTCCGCGCTTGCGCCGGGTGGGGCGATGTGACGGCCATTCGGGCATACCGGCCATCCCGATGGCTGGAATCGGCCTCCGGCGCATAATCCGGCCCGGCCTAGAATTAGCCACGTGCTGAATCGGATCGACCTGCGCGGCTCCTCGGACGACCCGCGCGACCTGCTGCCCCGTGCTCAACTCGACGTCTCCGCCGCGGTCGAGCAGATCCGCCCGACCGTCGAGGCGGTGCGGGAGCATGGTTTCGCCGCGATCCGAGACGCGACCCATCGCTTCGACGGGGTCGAGCTGGCCCGCCTCCGGGTGCCGCCCGCCGCCATCGCCGCTGCCGCGGAAACCCTCGATCCCGATGTACGCGCGGCGCTCCTGGAAATCATCGCGCGGACCCGCCGGGTGCACGCCGACCAGCGCCGGACCGACGTCACCACCCAGGTCGTCCCGGGTGGAACGGTCACCGAGCGGTGGGTCCCGGTCACCCGGGTCGGCCTCTACGTCCCCGGCGGCCTGGCCGTGCTCGCCTCCACCGTGGTGATGAACGTGGTGCCTGCTCAGGAGGCGGGGGTCCAGTCGCTGGCCGTGGCGAGCCCGCCGCAGCAGTCCAACAACGGGCTGCCCGACCCCACCATCCTCGGCGCGTGCGCCCTGCTCGGCGTCACCGAGGTCTACGGGGTCGGCGGCGCCCAGGCGATCGCCATGCTCGGCTACGGCTCGGCCGGCGCCGACGAGGCCGACGCCTGCGCTCCGGTCGACATGATCACCGGGCCGGGCAACATCTGGGTCACCGCGGCCAAACGGCTGCTCCAGGGTCGCGTCGGCATCGACGCCGAAGCCGGCCCGACCGAGATCGCCATCCTGGCCGACGACTCCGCCGCCCCGGCCCACGTCGCCGCCGACCTGATCAGCCAGGCCGAACACGATCCGCTGGCCGCTTCGGTGCTGGTCACCGACTCGGTCGCGCTGGCCGACGCGGTCGACGCGCAGTTGTCCCTCCAGGTCGGCGTGACCAAGCACGAGTCCCGGGTGCGCGAGTCGCTGGGCGGCCGGCAGTCCGGCATCGTGCTGGTCGACGATGTGGAGCAGGGCCTCGCCGTGGTCGACGCGTACGCGGCGGAGCACCTGGAGATCCAGACCCGCAATGCTCGCGATCTGGCGATGCGGGTCCGCAACGCCGGGGCGATCTTCGTCGGGGCCTATTCGCCGGTGTCGCTCGGCGACTACGCGGCCGGGTCCAACCACGTGCTGCCGACCGCCGGTTGCGCGCGGCACTCGTCCGGGCTGTCGGTGCAGTCGTTCCTGCGGGGCATCCACGTGATCGACTACGACGAGGCGGCCCTGCGCGCCGCCGCGCCGCATGTCGTGGCGCTGGCCAACGCCGAAGACCTGCCGGCCCACGGTCAGGCCGTCACGGCGCGGTTCCCGTCGTGACCGCGTCCCAGCCGGTTCCGGAGTCTCAGCCGCTTCCCTGGGCCAACCTCACGGTCGACGATCTGCCCATCCGCGACGACCTTCGTGGACAGAAGCCCTACGGCGCGCCTCAGCTCGACGTCGCGGTGCGGCTGAACACCAACGAGAACTCGTACCCGCTGCCGGACGAGGTGGCGGAGGCGATCGGGAAGGCCGTGCAGGCCGAACTGCGCGACCTCAACCGCTATCCCGACCGCGAGGCCGATGCCCTGCGCGCCGATCTCGCCGCCTATCTGGGACACGGCCTGACCGCCGACCGGGTGTGGGCGGCCAACGGGTCGAACGAGGTGCAGCAGCAGTTGCTCCAGGCGTTCGCCGGGCCGGGCCGGACGGCGCTGGGCTTCGGCCCGTCGTACTCCATGCATCCGCTCCTCGCCGCGGGCACCGGGACGCGGTGGATCGGCGCCCTGCGTGACCCGGACTTCGGGCTCACCCCGGACGCCGCCGCCGACGTGGTTCTGCGGCACGGGCCCGATGTCACCTTCCTGTGCTCGCCGAACAATCCCACCGGAACCGCGCTCGACCCCGAGGTGATCAACGCGGTGCTCGACTGCGGTGTCGGGATGGTCGTGGTGGACGAGGCCTACGCGGAGTTCGCCCGGCCGGGAACGCCGAGCGCGCTGTCGTCGCTGTCGTCCTCCAACCGGCTCGTGGTGACCCGGACGATGAGCAAGGCGTTCGGGTTCGCCGGGGGCCGGCTGGGCTATCTGGCCGCCGCGCCCGCGGTGGTCGACGCCGTGCAGCTCGTGCGGTTGCCGTACCATTTGTCGTCTTTGACCCAGGCGGCCGCTCGCGCCGCGCTGGCCCACCGTGAGGTTCTGCTCGCGAACGTCGACGCGATCAAGAGCGAGCGCGACCGCATCGTCCGCACCCTGCGGGACCGCGGGTTGCGGGTGGCCGACAGCGACGCCAACTTCGTGCTCTTCGAAGTAGGCGGTGATCAACGGCCCAAGGATCAGAAAGTAGTGTGGCAGCACCTTTTGACCCGCGGGGTGCTGGTGCGTGACGTCGGCCTGCCGGGCTGGCTACGCGTGACCGCTGGAACCCCCGCCGAGACCGACGCCTTTCTGGAGGCACTGCCGTGAGCCGCACCGCGCGCATCGAGCGCGTCACCAACGAGACCAAGGTGCTCGTCGAGATCGACCTCGACGGCGCCGGCAAGGGTGACCTGTCCACCGGTGTCGGCTTCTACGACCACATGCTCAACCAGCTGGCCCGGCACGGCGGGTTCGATCTGCTCGTCCGCACCGAGGGCGACCTGGAGATCGACGCGCACCACACGATGGAGGACACCGCGCTGGCGCTGGGCGAGGCGTTCGCCCGCGCGCTGGGCGACAAGGCCGGCATCCGGCGGTACGGGTCGGCCACCATCCCGATGGACGAGGTGCTGTGCCGGGCCGCCGTCGACCTGTCCGGCCGGCCGTACGTGGTGCACGACGAGCCGGAGCTGGCGCCGTACATCGGGCCGGTCTACCCGACCAGCATGACCCGGCACATCTTCGAGTCGTTCGGGCTCGCCGCCAAGCTCACCCTGCACGTCAGCGTGCTGCGGGCGGCCCGTGACGGCGGCAAGGCCGACGCCCACCACGTGGTCGAGGCCCAGTTCAAGGCGTTCAGCCGGGCGCTGCGCGAGGCCGTCGAGATCGACCCGCGCAACGCCGGGCAGCTGCCGTCCACCAAGGGCGTGCTCTGATGGCGATCGTGCTGTTCATCGTGGCCGGCATCCTCGTCGGCGGGGTGATCTCGCTGGCCAGGCAGGGCGCGACCAAGTTCAGCATCGGGCTCGTCGCCGTGCTCGCGGTGCTGGCCGCGACCGGTGGCGTGCTCTGGCTGATGCCCGGGGACGGCTGATGTCGCCGAACGTTGTGGTTCTCGACTACGGCTCCGGAAACCTCCGCTCGGCCGAGCGGGCGCTGGCCCGCACCGGGGCCTCGGTCACGGTCACGTCCTCGCTGGACGAGGCGGCCGCCGCGGACGGACTGGTGGTGCCGGGCGTGGGCGCCTACGCCGCGTGCATGGCCGGCATCGACGCGCTCGGCGCCGCCCCGGTCATCACCGACCGGGTCGCGGCCGGGCGGCCGGTGCTCGGCATCTGCGTCGGCATGCAGATCCTGTTCGACTCCGGGGTCGAGCACGGGGTCGAGACCAAGGGGATCGGGGCGCTGCCCGGGTCGGTCACCCGGCTCACCGCCACCCGGATCCCGCACATGGGGTGGAACACGGTCACCGTGCCCGCCGGGTCGCGGTTGCTGCCGGACGCGCCGGCGGGGGAGCGGTTCTACTTCGTCCACTCGTACGCGGCGTCGGATCTTGATCTGCTCGCCGGCGCCGGCGCGTTGATCACGACCGCGTCGCATGATCAGCCCTTCGCCGCGGCCGTCGAGCTCGGGTCGCTGTCGGCCGCGCAGTTCCACCCGGAGAAATCCGGGGACGCCGGGTACGCGCTGCTGCGCAACTGGGTCGCTCAGCTCTGATGTCCAAGGAGCGGGCGCGACGGCGGGCCGAGCGGCTGGCCGTGCTGGAGAAGGAGAAGGCCGTCCGGGCGCGCAAGGTGGCCCGGCGGCAGCAACGCCGTGACGTGGTGCGGAAGCTCACCCCGAAGCGGCGCGGGCGCACCGGGACGGTCTACCGGTTCCGCCGGGCCGAGCGGATCGGGCTGGTCGTGGTGCCGTTGGTGGCGGCGTCGGCGGTCTGGTTCCTGGTGCCGGATGTCGCGCTCCGTATCGTACTCATCGCCTTGATCTTGTTGGTCCTGCCCGCACTCACGGTTGTCGTCCTCGGCCGCCGCTGACTTTTGGAGATGTTGTGACGCTCGCACTGCTGCCCGCCGTGGATGTCGCCGACGGCCAGGCCGTTCGCCTCGTGCAGGGCGCGGCCGGGTCGGAGACCGCGTACGGCGACCCGCTGGAGGCGGCGCTGGCGTGGCAGAACGACGGGGCGGAGTGGGTGCATCTGGTCGACCTCGACGCCGCGTTCGGCCGCGGCTCCAACGCCGGGCTGCTGGCCGACGTGGTGGGCCGGCTCGACGTGAAGGTCGAACTCTCCGGCGGCATCCGCGACGACGAGTCGCTGACCAGGGCGCTGGCCACCGGCGCGGCGCGGGTCAACATCGGCACGGCGGCGCTGGAGGACCCGTCGTGGTGCGACCGGATCGTCGGCGAGTACGGCGACCGCGTGGCCATCGGGCTCGACGTGCGTGGCCGTACCCTCTCGGCCCGCGGCTGGACCCGCGACGGCGGTGACCTGTACGAGGTGCTGGCCCGCCTGGACAAGGCCGGCGCGGCCCGGTACGTGGTCACCGACATCACCAAGGACGGCACCATGCGCGGGCCCAACCTCGACCTGCTGCGCTCCGTGTGCGAGCAGACCGACCGTCCGGTGATCGCCAGCGGCGGTGTGTCCACCCTGGACGACCTGCGCGCCCTGGCCACGCTGGAGCCGGTCGGCGTCGAGGGGGTCATCGCGGGCAAGGCGCTCTACGCCGGGGCGTTCACCGTGCGTGAGGCGCTGGACGTGCTGGCGGCGGCATGAGCCGCTGGGAATCGCGGTACGGCTATCAGCGCGCTCGTCGCATCGGCGACCGGGTGATCACCTCCGGGACCACCGCGCCGGGCCCTTCGGCCGCCGCGCAGGCGTCGTCCGCCTTCGCCATCGCGCTCGACGCCCTGGCCGTGCACGGCGCCTCGGCCGAGAATGTGGTGCGCACGCGGATGTACATCACCGATCGGGCCTTCGCGGACGAGGTCGGGCAGGTGCACGGCTCGCTGTTCGGATCGGTACGGCCGGTCGCCACGATGGTCGTCGTGGCCGGGCTGATCGACGGCTCTCTGCTGGTCGAGGTGGAAGTGGAGGCGCAGCTGTGACGGTCGCGGTGCGGGTCATCCCCTGCCTGGACGTGGACGCCGGCCGGGTGGTCAAGGGCGTCAACTTCGTCGACCTGCGAGACGCGGGCGATCCGGTCGAGCTTGCTTCCGCGTACGACGCGGCCGGCGCCGACGAGCTCACCTTCCTGGACGTGACCGCCTCGTCGGACGCCCGCGGAACCATGCTGGACGTGGTACGCCGCACGGCCGAGACGGTGTTCATCCCGCTGACCGTGGGCGGGGGAGTGCGCTCGGTCGCCGACGTCGACGTCCTGCTCCGGGCCGGCGCCGACAAGGTGGGCGTGAACACGGCGGCCATCAACCGCCCCGAGCTGATCAGCGAGATCGCGTCCCGGTTCGGCAACCAGGTGCTGGTGCTGTCGCTCGACGTGCGCCGGACGCCGGACGGCACGTGGGAGGTCACCACGCACGGCGGCCGGCGCAGCGCCGGCCTGGACGCGATCGCGTGGGCGGCCCGGGTGGCCGAACTGGGCGCCGGGGAGATCCTGCTCAATTCGATGGACGCCGACGGCACGAAGGCCGGGTTCGACCTCCCGCTGATCCGGGCCGTGCGCGAGGTGGTCGACATCCCGGTGATCGCCAGCGGCGGCGCGGGCCAGGTGGGCCACTTCCCGCCGGCCGTGGCGGCCGGCGCCGACGCGGTCCTGGCGGCCAGCGTGTTCCACTTCGGAGACCTCGCCATCGGCGAGGTCAAAGACGCTCTCCGGGAATCGGGCCACCCGGTCCGCCGCTAGATCACGGTGATCGTCGGCGCTGCCGGGTGGCCGCCTTCAGATCACGGTGATCTTCGGCGCTGCCGGGTGGTTCAGGACGCGGGTGTTACCGGCCTGGTCGGTCAGGGCCAGCCGGGCCGGCGTCCACACGCCCGCCGGGGTGCCGGCCGGGACGTCCACCTGGACGGCGCACTCGACGTGGTCGTAGATGTTGTTGCTCAGACTCCCGAAACCACAGGTCAGGGGCCGGCCGTCGGCGGACATCGAGAAGCGCGTGCCGATCCGCCGCCCCTCCGGCCCGGCCACGGTCAGCTCCCCCTTCCACAGGCCGGCCTGCAGATCGGTGGCGGTCACCCGGTAGTCGAGCGTGACCCCGCCGCCGGTGTCCAGCACGTGTGTGGCCTGGGCCGGCCCGAGCGCGATCTGATCGAGCACCGGCCCGTCGGCCTCGACCAGCTGGGTCACCCCGAACTCGGCGACGCCCTCGCCGCGGAGCGCCTGGAAGTTCCCGTTCACGTCATGAGCCGTCAGCTTCGTGACCCGCCAGACGGCCTCGGGCGTGGCCCCGTACCGAGGCACCGGAAGATGAACCCGCGACGTGGCCCGCGGCGCCTCGCCCGGCGAGCTTCCCACCAGGACCGCGTCGTAGGGGATGAACGTGGTGGCCCCCACCGCCGTCGCGCCGGCGAACTGCCGCAGCTCCACCGACCCGCTGACCGCGAGCGCCGCGGGGTCGGCATCGGTGACGGTCCAGGTCAGCACCACATCGGCGGCGCCCTGCCGGACGTCGACGTGGGCGACGCTGAACGCCACCCCCGAGATGTCGATGGTGGCCCGCCCGTCGGCCCCGGCGGCCGGCGACCCGACCAGCACAGCCGCGGCGGCGGCGGTCAACGCGGCGGGCACTCGCGAACGCAGCGACATCGGCCCAGCCTATGAGCGGCCGACCACCCGAACCGTCATTGATCCGACACCGCGGCCAAATCCACAGCCGTCTCACAGCCGCGCGGCGGGGGCTATCGGCCGTCGGCCAGGCGCAGGGAGTATTCGCGGACCGCGGCCGCGTAGGTCGAATCGTCGAGGGTCCAGTCATGATCGCCCGGGGTGCTGGATCGATTCAGCTGGGCCTGAAGAGACAGCACCGCCGACGACAGGCCGCTGAAAGGGCGCGTCCGCCACAGCTGCTCGCCGGCCGGAGCGACCTCGACCAGGTCGTCGTCGATGGTGAGAAGTCCCGCCCCGGCCAGGCGACGGACCGAGTCTTGCAATTCGGCGCGGCTCGGCACGCTGTGGTGCAGGAAATCAGCGGCGGCCAATACGTCGGCGAGCGTCGCTCCGACCATCGGCAGGGCGGCGTGCAGCGCGCGGTCGCGCTCCAGGCGTTCGGCGATCACCACGGACACGAAGATCCACGCGTCGTTCCAATGCCAGCCCCCTGCCCCTGCCCCCATGTCGTCATGATGCCGTCTGGTCGGCCCACCGGGAAGCGAATGTGTCGGGATGATCACCAAGCTGTGTCCCGGGTCTCGTACCGCTCCGGACATTTCACCCGGTCTATTGAGGACGAACCCCGACCGGCTCCGCCGCGGCCGGCCGCACCGTGCACCGCGGGATGAAGAACTGCGCCAGCGGCCCGATGGCCAGGGCATACACCACCGTGCCGATGCCCACCGTGCCGCCGAGCAGGAAGCCGGTGGCCAGCACGAGCACCTCGATGCCGGTGCGGATCACGCGCAGCGACACCCGCGGAAGGCGTGCCCGCAGGCCGGTCATCAGCCCGTCACGCGGGCCCGGGCCCAGCCGGCTGCCGATGTACAGCCCGGTCGCCAGGCCGTTGAACAGCACCCCGGCCGCGAGGAACGCGATGCGCAACGGCAGCCCGGTCGCGGTCGGCAGGACCAGAAGGGCCGCGTCGATGGCGAACCCGATCACGAAGATGTTGGCGATCGTCCCGAAGCCCGGCCGCTGCCGCAGCGGGATCCACAGCAGCAGCACCACGGCGCCGATGATGATCACCACCGTGCCGATGCTCAGCCCCAGCGTCCGCGACAGCCCCTGGTGCAACACGTCCCACGGGTTCAGGCCGAGCCCGGACTCCACCATCAGCGCCATGCTGACGCCGTAGAGGATCAGGCCCAGGAAGAGCTGGACGGTTCGCCGGACCAGCCGCCGGTTGCTCAGGACGCTCATGAGTGCCACTCTGGAGGCCAATTGGCTCCGTCCCAAGAGCCAATTCGCCGGAGGTGGTTGTGACCAGCGCGGTACGAGGCAGCCAATTGGCACGTCTGCTCGGACAATGGCACTCCCTGCCGGGCCGCAATCGAAGCCCCGACTACGCCGCGCTCGCCGGCGCCGTCCGCGGGCTGCTCTCCGACGGCCGGCTGGCCCTGGGCGTACGCCTTCCCGCGGAACGCGAGCTGGCCGAGGCCCTCGGCATCAGCCGCACCACGGTCACCGCCTCGTACCGGATGCTCCGCGAGACCGGCCACCTGACCAGCCGCCGCGGCGCCGGCAGCTGGACCACGCTGCCCACCGGCCACCGCATCGCCACCTCCGGCCTGTGGACCGCTTCGGACGACCCGGACATGATCGACCTCGGCGTGGCCGCCTGTGCCGCCCCGGTCGAGCTGATCACCGCCGCCCGGGCCGCCGCGGACGACCTGCCCCGCTACCTCGGCAGCGCCGGTTACCGCCCGGCCGGGCTGCACGAGCTGCGTGACGTGGTCGCCGCCGGTTACACCGCCCGCGGGGTGGCGACCACGGCCGAGCAGATCTTGATCACCAGCGGCACCCAGCAGGCCCTCGACCTGGTGCTCCGGCTCTCGCTGCCGGTCGGCGCCAACGTGCTGGTCGAATCGCCCACCTATCCCAACGCGCTGGCCGCGCTGGCCGCCCGCCGCGCCCGGATCAGCACGCACGGCCTGGACGCTGCCACCGGCTGGGACGGTGAGCTGCTGCTGGAGGCGATGCGCCAGGCCCGGCCCCGGCTGGCCTACGTGATCCCCGAGTTCCAGAACCCGACCGGCCACCTGATGTCGGCGGAACTGCGCGAGCGCCTCGTCGCGGCGGCCCACGCCGGCGGCGTCGAGCTGGTCGCCGACGAGTCCTTCGTGGACCTGGCCCTGGACGGCCTCGAGATGCCACCGCCCGTCGCGGTCTTCGACCGGCACTCGCGGGTGGTGTCGATCGGCGGGATGAGCAAGGCGTACTGGGGCGGACTGCGGATCGGCTGGATCCGGGCGTCGGCCCCGCTCGTGCAGCGGCTGGCCGCGCTGCGGGTGGGCGTGGACATGGGCAGTCCGGTGCTGGATCAGCTGGTGGCGGTGCGTCTGCTGGCCGACGCGGAGACGATCGTGGCGGCCCGCCGCCGGCAGCTCGTCGAACGACGCGACGCTCTGGTCGCCGAGTTGCGCGAGCAGTTGCCGGAGTGGCGGTTCACGGTGCCGCGGGGCGGCGCGAGCCTGTGGGCCGAACTGGACGGGCCGATCTCCAGCGCCCTGGCCCGGGCCGCCGAGGAGGTCGGCGTCCGGCTGGCCCCCGGACCGCGGTTCGGCCTCGACGGCACGCTGGAACGGTTCCTGCGTCTGCCGTTCGCGCTGCCCGCCGACGACCTGGCCGAGGCGATCCGGCGGATCGCCGCCGTACGCCATGATCTTGACCAGACCACCCGCCCGACCTGGCGTACGCCGGCGGTCATCGCCTGAGCTCGGCTGTTCCGCCACTCCGTCCCTATTGCGCGTGGAGCTCCTGGCGGTTATCCGCCTGGCCGAGAATGTGGTCACGCTGAGCGCGCGATCGGACCTCGGGCTCGGGCATCCGGGGCGGCAGGACGCCGACTGCGAGCAGCGACCAGGAACCGTGGGGGTGAAACGGCACAGCGCCCGCCCTGGTGAGGGCGGGCGCTGCAACGGTCGTCAGATCTGGGCCAGCGAACCGGCGTACATCTTCTCGATCTGCTCGGCGAAGTTGGCCTCGACACCGCGGCGCTTGATCTTCATGGACGGGGTGATTTCGCCGTCCTCGATCGTCAGGTCGCGGGGGAGGATGGCGAACTTCTTGATCGTCTCCCAGCGGTTGAGCTTGCCGTTCAGCTCCTCGATGTAGCCGGCGACCATCTTCTCGGCGTCGGCCGAACCGACGATCTCGGCGTACGGCTTGCCCTCGAGCGGGCCACCCGCGGCCCAGGACTTGATCGCGTCCTCGTCCAGGCTGATCAGCATCGTGACGAAGTTGCGGGCCTGGCCGACAACCACCGCCTGCGACGTGTACGGGCAGACCGCCTTGAACATGCCCTCGATGTGGCTGGGGGCGATGTACTTGCCGCCGGACGTCTTGACCAGGTCTTTCTTGCGGTCGGTGATCTTCAGGTAGCCGTCGCTGTCGAGCTCGCCGATGTCGCCGGTGCGGAAGAAGCCGTCCTCGGTGAACGCTTCGGCCGTCTCGGCCGGCAGGTTGTGGTAGCCGCGCATGACCGGGGCGCCGCGCAGGAGCACCTCGCCGTCCGAGTCGATCTTGCACTCGAGGTCACCGAGGGGCTGGCCGACCGTGCCGATCTTCAGCTTGCCGAGCCGGTTGACGAAGTTGGCCGCGCTGCTCTCGGTGAGGCCGTAGCCCTCCATGATCGGCAGGTTGGCGGCGGCGAAGAACTCGGCGATGTCGTGGCTCAGCGGCGCCGAACCGGACACCAGCACCCGCAACCGGCCGCCCAGCCGCTCCTGGATCTTCGAGAAGACCAGCTTCTCGGCGACACCGTACTTCGCGTTCAGGAAGCCGGGAACCGGCTTGCCGGCCTGCTCCAGCGCCACCTTCTGCTTGCCGGTGGCGAGCGCCCAGCTGAAGATCTTGGCCTTCAGCCCGCCGCCGCCGATCGCCGTGGTGACGGTGCGGTTGTAGACCTTCTCGAAGATCCGCGGCGCCGCGCACATCAGCGTCGGCCGGACCACCGAGAGCATCTCGACCAGCTTGTCGACCCGGCCATCCACATAGGTCGGCACGCCCACATGGACGATGCCGCAGAGCAGCGTCTTGCCGAACGAGTGGGACAGGGGGAGCCAGAGGTACTGGAGATCGGTCGACTCGAACAGGCCCAGGTTCTGTTGCGCGACGCCCTCCCAGGTCCAGCCGCTGTGCAGCAGCTCGACGCCCTTCGGGCGGCCGGTGGTGCCGGAGGTGTAGATGAGGGTGGCGACGTTCTCCGGCGCGATCGAGTCGCAGATGTCCTGGATCAGCGTCGGCTTCTGGGCCAGCGCGGCGTTGCCGCGCTCCTCGAGCTCGGCCAGCGTGATCTGCGGCGGCTGCGCGCCGGAGTCGGCCAGACCCTCGATCAGCACGACCTGGGTGACCGACGTGTCGGCCCCGGCGATCTTCATCGCCTGCTGCGGGTTCTCGGCGATCAACACCTTCGAACCGGAGTCGGACACGATGTACGACGCGTCCTCGGGCTCGGTGGTGGGGTAGACCGTGGTGGTCGCGCCGCCGGCGCAGTTGATGCCGAAGTCGACCAGCACCCACTCGAGCCGCGTGCTGGAGAGGATGGCCACCCGGTCTTCGAGACCCACCCCGATCTCACGCAGGCCCGCGGCGATCGCCTTGACCCGCGCGCCGACCTGGGCCCAGGTCAGCCAGTTCACCGAGCTGTCGTCAGCGCTGGGGGTGGCGAACGCCTTCGCGTTCGGCGTCGCGCTGACACGCTGCAGGAACATGTCGGAGATCGACCGGTAGGGGACTTCTGTAGCCATCGGGGCTCCGCCTTCTGCCGCTGCACAAACGTCAATTCGGTGTTACCGAAGCGTACGGACGGGGCGGGCCGAGGGCCAGGGAACGACCGCGCCGAACGTGACCTGCACGACAATCCTATCCATAGGCCCGGGCAACGGCCGAGAGCCGCCCGGCTTGTCCGGCCAACCGCCCGGTGGACGTGTCCGGCTGGGCACCGGATCGCGTCGGCAAGGGCAGGCGCGGCGCTTAACCCGGCCTTAGGGATCACACAGCGCGGCCATAGGGCGAATCCGGCGACGGTGGGTGTCATCAAGAACGCATCGCACCGGAGGTAAGCAATGAACAAGGTCCGCAAGGTCACCGCAATCACCGTCGGCGCCGTCGCGGCGCTCGCCGTGGGCGGGGCCGCTCTCGCCGCCGGCGCCGACGACCCGTCGCCCGAGGCCACGTCGGGGGCCGTCACGATGCTTCCGAACGGGGACGTCGCCGAGCCGACGCCGTCGGAGAGCGCCGGCGCCTCGCCCAGCCCCAGCCCTTCCACCGACGACTCGCCGAACCCGTCGTCGTCGGCGTCCTCGTCACCGTCGTCCAGCAGCCCGTCGTCCAGCAGCCCGTCGAGCCGGAGCGCCACCTCGGCGGCCGGGATCAGCATCGACCGGGCCAGGGCGATCGCGATCCGGGCGGCCGGTGGCGGCCGGGTCGAGAGCGTCGAGCGGGAGACCGAGCACGGCCGGGCCGTCTGGGACGTGGACGTCATCGTCAACGGCGTCGAGCACGACATCGACGTGGACCGGTCGACCGGCGCGGTCACCCGGCACCGGGTCAAGGGCAGCGACGACGACCGCGGTCGCTCGGGCAGCGACGACCGGGGCGGTCACGGCAGCGACGACAAGGGCGGCGACGACCGCGGAGGCCGGCACGGCGGCCACGGCTCCGACGACTGATCAGGCCCGGTACGGGCGATGGCCCGGTCGGCTGCGGAACGCAGCGGGCCGGGCCACTGTCGTGTGCGCGGGGCGGGCCCGTTGTCAGTGGGGTGGGCCCGTTGTCAGTGGTAGGTCAGGGCGGTATCCGGGACCCGGATACCGCCCTGACCTACCACTGACGGGGTTGGCCGGACCGACGCATCAGCCGGATGGTCGGCTACGGCCCGGACCAAGGCAATTGATCCGGTTGATGGCGGGACTTTGCTGTGGGCGTACTCGATCAAAGGAGAGAGACCATGCGGAGAGCGTAAGCATCACGCTGGGTCAAGGCGTCATATCGGATCGGCTATACCGCCAGCTCCAGGCGGACCAGCGCACCGCCCGACGGGGCCGCGTCGAGGGACAGGGAGCCGCCGCTCTCCTCGGCGGCGCGGCGGGCGATGTCCAGGCCCAGGCCGGTCGAGCCGCCGCCGGACGCGCCGCGCTGGAGGACGCCGGTGTGCGAGGCGGGGAAGCCGGGACCCTCGTCGGCGACCGTGAGGACGGCGCCGCCGCCGGGGCGCGGGGTGAGGGACACGGTGAAGGCGGTGCCGTCGGGGGTGTGGGCGAAGACGTTGCCCAGGACGGCGTCGAGGGCGGCGGCCAGATCGTCGGCCGGCACCGCGACCGGCAGCGGGACCTGGGGGAGGTCGCGGTGGACCTCGCGGTCGGTGTCGTCGGCCAGGACCGCCCAGAAGGCGACGCGGGCGGTGACCACGGCGGTGGCGTCGCAGGTGGCGGCGGGGCGTTCGGTGCCGCGGCGGCGGGCCTGCTGGATGACGGCGGTCACGGCGCGTTCGATGTCGTCGGCGGCCGCCGTGACGCGGGCCGACTCGTCGGGGTCGTGCAGGGCCTCGGCCTCCAGGCGCAGCGCGGTCAGCGGGGTGCGCAGGCGGTGGGAGAGGTCGGCCACCTGCTCGCGTTCCTCGCTGAGCAGGTCCTGGATGCGGCCGGCCAGGTGGTTCAGGGCGCCGGCGACCTCACGGATCTCGGGCGGCCCGGCCGGATCGGCGCGGGCGGTCAGCTCGGCGCGGGCCAGCCGGTGGGAGACCTGGGAGAGGTCGGCGATGGGGGCGATGAGGGTACGCGCGAGCCGGTCCGCCACCAGCAGGCCGACCAGGACCAGCGCCAGGCCCAGGGCGGCCAGCACCAGCCAGGCCCGGGGCACGCCGCGGGTCAGCTCGGCGTCCGGCACCACCGCGCGCACCACCGACGTGCCGTTCGTGCCGGTGACCGGCACCACGATCTCGATGCCGGCGGCGGTGTCCACGGTGAGCGGCTGCCTGGTGAGCTGGGACAGCCGCACGGCCGGCGTGGGCGCGACCTGCTCGCCGATCGGGGCGCCGCCGCCGGGCAGGTAGACGGTCACCGGGAAGTTGCCGCCGTCGACCGCGTTGCGCAACTGGCCGGGGTCGCTGACGCCGACCAGCGGGACCAGCGCCTGGATGACGTCGGTGGCGCGGCTCAGCGCGCGGTCCTCCGCCACCTCGCGCACCAGCAGCGCCGCCGGGACGACGAACGCCATCAGCACCAGCACCGTGGTCGCCGCGACCAGCAGGGTCAGCCGGCGCCTCACGACGGCTCGCTCAACCGGACCCCGACCCCGCGCACCGTGTGCAGGTAGCGCGGCTCCTGCGCGGTCTCGCCCAGCTTCCGGCGCAGCCAGGACAGATGCACGTCGACGGTCTTGTCGGCGCCGCCGTACGGCGCCTG
Source organism: Actinoplanes sp. NPDC051470 (assembly GCF_040682035.1). Lineage (NCBI taxonomy): Bacteria > Bacillati > Actinomycetota > Actinomycetes > Micromonosporales > Micromonosporaceae > Actinoplanes > Actinoplanes sp. NPDC051470. Next base: position 124,166 of record NZ_JBFBAA010000003.1, on the reverse strand, counting down.
CCACACCTCGCTCAGCAGCTCGCGCTTCGTCACCACCTGCCCGGCCCGCGTGGCCAGATGGTGCAGCAGGTCGAACTCGCGCGGCGTCAGGTCGAGGCCCGCACCGTCCAGGGTCGCGGTCCGGGCACCGGGGTCGATGCGCAGGCCACCGACGGCGATCACGGACGGCTCCGTACGCCCGCTCGCCCCGCGCCGCAACACCGCACGGACCCGGGCGTCCAGCTGAGCCGCCGTGAACGGCTTGACGACGTAGTCGTCGGCGCCCGCGTCGAGCACCTTCACGATCTCGGCCTCGTCGTCGCGGGCCGTCGCCACGATCACCGGCACCCGGCTCACCGCGCGCAGCATCCGCAGCAGCTCCTTGCCGTCCAGGTCGGGCAGGCCCAGGTCGAGGACCACCAGGTCGGGACGCTCGGCCAGCGCCGTCTGCAGGCCGTCCATCGCGGTGTGCGAGGAGGCCACGGCATGGCCGCGGTCGCGCAAGGAGCGGAGCAGATTGGTACGGATGGCAGCGTCGTCCTCGATCAGAAGCAGGTGGGCCACGGCGTGAACGCTATCGGCTGCCCGTCCGGCCGAGGTGCTTCTTAACCCTCCTTTAGGGCGCGCGGGGCACAGTCTTAGCGTCCGGCCGGGCATAGTCGGGGCCATGACCACACAGCGACTGATCATCGCCGCGGGCTGGCTGGCCGCGGCCGTGCTGGCCGTGCTGGTGGGGCTGGTCGCGATCAGCGTCATCGGCGACGGGCTGACCGGGTCGGTGGGGCGGCCGCTCCCCGAGTCGGAGGTGGCCCGCCGCCTGGCCGCGGAGCCTCCGGGTTCCACCCCGCCCTCGCTCGTGCCCTCGCCGCCGCCGTCGGTCGTTCCCCCTGCTTCGGACAATTCGACCTTCCGTACGCCGGGCGGGACCGTGGTGGCCCGGTGCGTCGACGGCGCGCCCGAGATCGTGTCCATGTCACCGGGGCAGGGCTGGAACCTGCACGAGATGGGCCGCGCGGAAGGCGAATTCCGCGGGGTGAGCGACAACCACGACCGCGTCAAGGTGCGGATCGGCTGCGACGGCGACACCCCCGACATCGACATCGAGGAGCGCGACGACTGACGTGGACCTGGTCATCAGCCTGGACGGCGCCGGGGAGAAGACGGTACGGGTCTACCGGGCGTTGCGCGCGGCGATCGAGGACGGGCGGCTGCCCACCGGACAGCGGCTGCCGGCCACCCGGGCGTTCGCGACCGAGCTGGGCGTGGCGCGTGGAAGCGTCGCGGCGGCGTACGAGCGCCTGGTCGCGGAAGGCTATCTGACCGCCCGCGTCGGCCGAGGCACGTTCGTGGCGCCGGTACGCACCGGCAGCGCACCCCGCCGGACCGTCGACGACCCGCTGCGCCCGCGCGCCGGCTGGGACCTGCTCCCGCTGCCGGTCAGCGCCGACGACACCAAGCCTCGCTACGACTTCCGCACCGGCATCCCCGACGCCGAACTGTTCCCGTTCGACACCTGGCGGCGGCTGGTCGCGGCCGAGGTCCGGCTGCGGGCCAACAGCCCCGGCACGTACGCCGACCCGGCCGGCCACCCCGCGCTGCGCGCCGCGATCGCCCGCTACCTCGGCGTGTCCCGCTCGATCCGGGTCACCGCCGACGACGTGCTGGTCACCAACGGCACCCAGCAGGCCCTCGACATCATCGCCCGGGTGCTGGTCAAGGCCGGCGACGTGGTGGCCGTCGAAGAACCCGGCTACCCACCGGCGCGGCGCCTCTTCGGCTCCCTCGGCGCCCGCGTGGTCGGCGTCCCGGTCGACGCGGAAGGCCTGGTCGTCGCGTCCCTGCCGGGAAATGCCCGGCTCGTCTACACCACGCCGTCACACCAGTTCCCGCTCGGCCGGCCGATGAGCCTGGCCCGGCGCCACGCCCTGCTCGACTGGGCGAGGCGCCGCCCCGCCGCCATCGTGGAGGACGACTACGACTCCGAGTTCCGCTTCAGCGCCAGACCCTTGGAGCCGCTGTACGGGCTGGGCCCCGGCCGCGTCCTCTACGCCGGCACCTTCTCCAAGAGCATGCTGCCGACCGTGCGGACCGGCTTCGTCCTCACGCCGCCGTCGCTGCGCCCCGCGCTCGTGGCCGCCCGCCAGGTCACCGACGGCTTCGGGCAGGCCGCGGTGCAGGCGGCGCTGGCCCGCTTCATCGACGACGGCGAGCTCGCCCGGCACGTACGACGGGCCACCCGGTCCTACGCTTCCCGCCACGCGGCGATCGTGTCCTTCTTGTCGTCGCTCCCGTCGCTGGACGTGGTGCCGTCCTCGGCCGGGCTGCATGTGACGGCGTTGCTCCGGTCGGGCTCCTCCGGTCGGGTGGTGGCGGCGGCTGCTTCTCGCGGGATCGCCCTGGATGACCTGGCCGGATATTCGGCCGACGGGATGGCTGGGTTCGTGTTCGGGCTCGGGGCGGTGGATCCGGCGTTGATCGAGGAGGGGCTGGGGGTTTTCGCTTCGGTGCTGCGCCAGGCGGTCGGCTCCTGAGGCATTTCGGTTTCGCGGGCCCGGTGGCAGGGCTGGATCGCGGCCTGGGCTACCGCTGGGGTGTTTGGTGGTGGGTGGGGACGGTATCTGGGGCGGCTTGGGGTCGTCGGCTCTTGCGACGTGGCCGTCGGCCGGGAGCGGCGGCAGCGACGGTGAGTGGGCACGGCGGGCGGGCGGCGCGCTGCTCCCTTGACCACTCTCCGGCGCGGGCGATCCCTGGTAGGGCAGCCGGCATCGGAGACTGGCCTGTGGACAGGCAACCAGATCGTCGAAATCGCGCGCTACGTTCTTACCCACCCAGTGCCGGGGTGGGGGAGGTGGCGGCGCGCGTGTTGGATTTGATCTTGGGGAAGCGTTGATCGGCTACGACGACGAACTGCGGCGACACAACGAGATGCTGCGGCGGGCGGCCGGCGTTCGGCCCGATGACCAGGTGCTGGATGTGGGATGCGGCAGTGGGCTGACGACCCGTCAGGCGGCGCGGGCGGCTCATGCGGGCAGCGCGCTCGGGGTCGACATCTCCGGTGCCGCGGTTGAGCGGGCGAGAGGGCTTGCTCTGGCTGAAGGGCTGGGCAACGTCACCTTCGAGTGTGCGGATGCGCAGGTGCATGAGTTTCCGGGGGAACGCTTCGATCTGGTGATCAGCCGGTTCGGCGGGATGTTCTTCGGTGAGCCGGTTGCGGCGTTCGCCAACATCGGACGGGCGCTGCGGCCGGGTGGGCGCCTGGTGATGCTGGTGTGGCAGGCCCACGAACGCAATGAATGGTCCGTCGCGATCCGTCGATCTCTTGGTGATCACGAGGAGAGCGGTGAGGGGGCAAAGTGCGGCGGCGGGACTGGTCTGGATCCGTTCTCGCTCGGTGACCCGTCGACGGTGGAGGGGATTCTCGGGGCCGCGGGGTTCGGCGACATCGCCCTTGTGGATGTCCGGGAGCCGGTTTTCCATGGTTCCGATGTGGACGGTGCGTTGGCTCGGGTTCGGCGGTTCAGCTGTACGAGTGAGGTGTTGGGCCGGCTGGACGCCGCCGGGGTGGAAAGGGCGGTCGGGCGGCTGAAGGAGACACTCTCCGCGCACCTGGGCGACGACGGCGTCCAGTTCGACTCGCGGGCGTGGCTGGTCACCGCTCGCCGGGTCTGAACGGCGACCGGCTCAGCCGGCAGGCACCTGGCACGGCGCGGGGCCGTCGCTGGAAAGGCCACCATCACGCCGGAGCAGCGGGCCGTCGGCGGAGAACGAGGCGTCAGCGGCGAGCAGGGTGCCGGGAGCGGGCGGGATGCCGGGGGAGAGCGAGGCCTCGGGGGAGAGCCCCGTCCGGGCGGCCCGCCGGGAGCGCAGCCCCTGATAGACGATCGCGGCGCCCGCGATGACCAGGCTGAGCAGGGCGGGAAGCCCGTTGAGCCACAGCAGCCCGAGCACCGCGACGAACGCGAACCCGGCGACCACCCGCGACCACCCGCGCGGCAGGAGCTTGACCGCGGCGGCCGTGCCCAGGACGTACACGAGGGTGAAGCAACCCGTGACCAGCAACATCACCGTGTGGAGGGGGAACGGCAGGAACACCGCCAGGCTGCTGCCGATGGTCACCACGGCCAGGGAGCGGCGGACGTTGGCGGCCAGGAAGGTGGGCAGGGCGCCGCTGGAGGCCAGGGATGCGCCGAGGCGGGAGGCGCCGGCGAAGTACGCGTTGACCGCCCCGATCGTCAGCAGCACGGCGACCACGGCGGTGAGCAGGCGTACGGGGCCGCCGACGCCGATGGCCAGCAGGTCGGCGAGCGGCGCGGGACTGGAGCCCAGCGCGGGACCGAGGACGAGCACGCTGGTCGCCGCGACGGCCAGGTAGAGCACGCCGACGACGGCGACCGCGATCATCGTGGCCCGGGGGACCTCGCGCCGGGGGTTGCGGTAGTCGGCGGACAGGGACGACACGGCCTCCCAACCGGCGAAACCCCACACCAGGATGGCCGCCGCCGCGCCGACGCCGGACCAGCCGTGCGGGGCGAAGGGCCGCAGGTTGGCGAGCGAGGCGTGCGGCAGCGCGGTGCACACCGTGATCACCAGCAGCAGGGCCAGGACCGCGGTGAGGATGAGCTGGGCGCGGCCGGATACCCGCAGGCCGAACCAGTTCATGGCGAACACGACGGCGATGATCAGGAAGTACGTGATGAGGACCGTGGTGTTGCCGCCGCCGACCACGTCGGCCACGTAGCCGCCGGCGAACGCGGCCGCGGCGGGGGCGCCCAGCGGGACCGCGAAGTAGAAGATCCAGCCGACCGCGGCCGAGGCGCGCGGGCCGAAGGCCAGGCCGACGTACGTGGACACGCCGCCGCCGTCCGGGTGCCGTCCGCCCAGCGCGGCGAAGGTCCAGGCCAGCGGCGCCGACAGCAGGATCAGCGCGACCCAGGCGATCAGCGAGGCCGGCCCGGCGACGCCGGCGGCCAGGGCGGGCATCGAGATGACGCCGGTGCCGAGGACGGCGCCGATCGAGAGCGCGGTGCCCTGCGGGACGGTCAGTTTGCTCATGAGACCGACCCTAGGCGCGAATTGGCTTCATGATCGGGCCAATACGGCCCGATCTGAATGGGCCAATGTCACCGGCCGAAACGTGCCGTCCGGAGCCTCTCCTGGATCTCCGGCGAAGCCTCGATGGCGACCCGCGTCGCGCGCTGCCGGCCGAAGAAGAACAGCACGAACTCGCCCGGCTCGGCCTCCAGAACGGCCGGTGACGGTCCCGCGCCGATGGTCACCTCGCCCAGCCCGGGCGACCGCACCACCACGGGGATGTGCAGCTTGCGCAGGGCGAGCCGGGAGCCGAAGCGGGCCAGCCGCCACAGCGCCCGGCGCTCGTCGTCGTCCAGGTCACGCGGCTCCCAGGAGGCGCCGCCGCGGCGTACGTCCTCGTGGTGGACGAAGAACTCGCCGTGGTTGACCAGCTCGTGCGTCAGGGGGTTGCTGAGCGGGCTCCACCACGGCGGGCGACGGACCTCGGCGACCACCTTCTCGTACGGCTGGGCCGCCTTCTGCTTGCGCACGTGTTCACCGTGCCCGGCGAGCGGCGGCGCGATGATGCCGAGGCCGGCATCCGGCCGGCGTTCCCGGATGACCAGATGGGCGGCCAGATCGCGGGTGGTCCAGCCGGCGCACAGGGTGGGAGCGTCCGGGCCGGCCTCCAGCAGGAGATCGGCCAGGCGAGCCCGTTCGAGCCGGGCAAAGGAGGTCATACGAGTGATCGTATGACCACGCATTGACGGGTGTGTCGGCGGCCACAACTTATTAGGTGTGAACACGGGTCCCCGGTTGGGCAGGATGGATGCGGTAAGGGGCAGACGCGATCTACGGGGGTGACCGGCCGGGTGAGTGGCAGGGCGAGCCGCGACGTTTTAGGGCGTGGCCTGAAGGTGCTGGGCCGCGCTATCCGTACGGAGCCTCGGCTCTTCCTGCTCGGAGCGATCGGCAGCAGCCTGTTCGGCGGGCTGGTGATCGTCAACTCGTACGTGGTGGGTTACGTGATCGGCCAGGTCGTGGTGCCGGCCTTCGCCGAGCGCCGGGCGACCGCCGCCACGCTGGGCCTGATCGGCGCGGCGTTCATCGGCATCAGCATCCTGCGGGTCGGCACGATCTTCGCCCGCCGCCTCGGCGCGGGTTACATGCAGTTCCGGCTGCAGGCGCGCTACCGCCGCGCGGTGACCCGGCGCTACCTGGCCCTGCCGCCGGCCTGGCACCAGCGGCACGCCACCGGCACGCTGCTGTCGAACGCCAACTCCGACGTCGAGGCGGCCTTCGTACCCATCGCGCCGTTGCCCTTCGCGGTCGGCACGATCGTGATGATCATCGGGGCGGTGGCCTCGCTGTTCGCCACCGACTGGGTGCTCGCGCTGATCGGCCTGACGCTCTTCCCGGCGCTGTTCGGGCTCAACGTGGTCTACTCCCGGCGGATGTCGCCCCGGCAGATCCGGGCGCAGCGGCTCCGGGCCCAGGTCAGCGCGGTCGCGCACGAGAGCTTCGACGGCGCGCTGGTGGTCAAGACGATGGGCCGCGAGGCGACCGAGTCGCAGCGGTTCGGCGTGCACGTGTCCGACCTTCGTGACGCGCTGATCTCGGTCGGCCGGCTGCGTGGCCTGTTCGACCCGGTGATGGACGCGCTGCCCAGCCTGGGCACGCTGGCCGTGCTGCTGCTCGGCGGGTGGCGGCTGAAGACCGGCGACCTGACCGTGACCGAGCTGGTCAGCGTGGCGTTCCTGTTCACCGTGCTGGCGTTCCCGGTGCGGGCGATCGGCTGGGTGGTCGCCGAACTGCCGCGCAGCGTCGCGGGCTGGGAGCGGGTGCAGGCGGTGCTCGGCGCGGAGGGCGACCTCGCCTACGGCTCGGCCTCGGCGCCCGGCGGTGGTCCGGCCGGGCTGGTCTTCGATCAGGTCTCTTTCGCGTACGCCGACGGCCCGCGCGTGTTGCACGACGTCTGCTTCACCGTCCCGGCCGGGCGCACGGTCGCGCTGGTCGGGGCGACCGGCTCCGGCAAGTCGACGATCGCGTCGCTCGCGGTCCGGCTGGTCGACCCGGTGTCCGGCCGGATCACCGTCGAGGGCGTGCCACTGCCCGATCTCTCCGCCCAGGGCCTGGCCTCGGTGGCCGCGGTGGTGCCGCAGATCCCGTTCGTGTTCGACGACACCGTCCGCGGCAACATCACGCTCGACCGCGAGGGCCTGACCGACGACGACGCGTGGGGGGCGCTGCGGCTCGCCCAGGCCGACGGGTTCGTGAGCAAGCTGCCCGAGGGGCTCGACACCCCGGTCGGCGAGCGTGGCACCTCGCTCTCCGGCGGCCAGCGGCAGCGGCTCACGCTGGCCCGGGCGCTGGCCGGCCACCCGCGGCTGCTGGTCCTCGACGACGCCACGAGCGCGGTCGACCCGCGGGTCGAGGCGGCGATCCTGTCGGCGCTGCGCGACCGTGACGCCGGTGCCTCGATCCTGGTGGTGGCCTACCGCCGGGCCACGATCGCGCTGGCCGACGAGGTGGTCTTCCTCGATCACGGCCGGGTGGTGGCGACCGGCACCCACCACGACCTGATGGAGCGGGTCCCGGCCTACAACGCGCTGGTGACGGCCTATGAGCGGGCCGAAGCCGAGAGCGAGGTCAGCGCATGACCGCGGTGACTCTCGAAGCGGCTCCGGAAGAGGGCACGCTCGCCACGGTCAAGCGGGGGCTGAGGCTCTCGCCGGAGCTGCGGCCGGGGCTGGCCGGCACGCTCGCGCTGGCCATGGTCTCGATGGCCGGCCGGGTGGCCGTGCCGATCGCCGTGCAGCAGGGCATCGACCGGGGCATCCGTGCGCCCGGCGGCCCCGACCTCGGCGTGATCCTGGTCGTCGTGCTGATCACGGTGGCCACCCTGGTGATCTCCACGGCTTGCGGCTACCTGATGACCCGCCGCCTGTTCACGGTCTCCGAGACCGCCCTGGGCGCCCTGCGGTCACGCACCTTCCGGCACATCCACGACCTGTCGATGCTGCACCAGCAGTCCGAGCGGCGTGGCTCGCTGACCTCCCGGGTGACCACCGACATCGACCAGATCACCCAGTTCCTGCAGACCGGCGGCGTGATGCTGCTCGTCACCTCGGGCCAGCTGGTGGTCACCACGATCGTCATGGTGGCGTACTCCTGGCAACTGACCCTCGTGGTGTTCGCCGCGTTCCTGCCGGCCGCGGTGGTGATCCGGCTCTACCAGCGCCGGCTGGCCAAGGTCTACCGCTCGGTGCGTGAGCGCACCGGCGTGCTGCTGGGCGCGATCGGCGAGAGCGTCGTCGGGGCCCTGGTGATTCGCGCGTACGGGGTGGCCGGCCGCACCGAGCGCCGGCTCGACATCGCCGTCGACCGCCTGCGGGTGTCCCAGCAGCGGGCGTTGCGGACCAGCGTCACCAGCTTCTCCACCGGTGAGCTGGCGGCCGGGCTGGCCCTGGCCGCGGTGGTGGCCGTCGGCGTCTGGCTGGGTGTCGGCGGCGGGCTCACGGTCGGGCAGCTGACCGCCTTCCTGTTCCTGGTGACGCTGTTCATCCAGCCGGTGCAGATCGCCACCGAGGTGCTGAACGAGGCCCAGAACGCGGTGGCCGGCTGGCGGCGGGTGCTCGACGTGCTCGACATCGCGCCGGACGTGGCCGACCCGGCCGCCGACGGGGTGGCGCTGCCCGAGGGTCCGCTGTCGGTGCGCTTCGACGACGTGTCGTACCGCTATCCCGGCGGCCCGATCGTGCTGGCCGACGTCGACCTGGAGATCGCGCCGCGGACCCGGGTGGCCGTGGTCGGCGAGACCGGCAGCGGCAAGACCACGTTCGCGAAGCTGCTCACCCGGCTGATGGACCCGGCGTCCGGCGCGGTGCTGCTCTCCGGCGAGCCGCTGACCACGGTCCGGTTCGACTCGCTGCGGTCGCGGGTGGTCATGGTCCCGCAGGACGGGTTCCTGTTCGACGCCACGGTGGCCGAGAACGTGCGCTTCGCCAGGCCCGAGCTCAGCGACGACCAGCTCGACCTGGCGTTCACCGAGCTGGGCCTGGCCGACTGGGTCGCCGGACTGCCACACGGGGTGGACACCCCGGTCGGTGAGCGGGGCGAGGCGCTGAGCGTGGGGGAGCGTCAGCTGGTCGCGCTCGTCCGGGCGTACGTGGCCGATCCTGATCTTCTGGTTCTCGACGAGGCCACCAGTGCCGTCGACCCGGCCACGGAGGTCCGGTTGCAGCGGGCGCTCGACGCGGTGACCAGGGGCCGGACGACCGTGGCGATCGCACACCGGCTGTCCACGGCCCGGGCCGCCGACGAGGTGATCGTGGTGGATGCGGGCCGCGTGGTGCAACGCGGCCCGCACGCCCAGCTGCTCCAGGACACCGATTCGATCTACGCCAAGCTGTACGCGTCGTGGCTGGAGCAGACCCGCTGAGTTGGCCGGCGTCGCTCCGCTCCGCGAGTGATCATCTCACCGGCGGCGATCACTAGCGGGCGTAGAACTCGACGACGAGCTGCTCGTCGCAGACCACCGGGATCTCGGTGCGCAGCGGCTCGCGGATGACCGTGGTGCGCAGCTCATCGAGCACCGTGGACAGGTAGGGCGGGGTCGGGCCGTCGACGTGCGCGCCGGCCGCGGCGACCTGGAACGGCGTCTTGTCGCGGCTGGTCGCGCGCACCTCGACGACCTGGCCGGGCTTGAGCCGGTAGGACGGGCGGTCGACCTTCTTGCCGTCCACCGTGAAGTGGCCGTGCGCGACGTGCTGGCGCGCCTGGTAGATGCTGCGGGCCAGCCCGGCGCGCAGCACCGTGGCGTCCAGCCGGCGCTCCAGCAGGACCACCATGGTCTCGCCGGTCTTGCCCTCGCCGCGGTGCGCGTCGTCGTACGCCTTCCGCATCTGCGCCTCGCTGATGTTGTACTGGTGGCGCAGACGCTGCTTCTCGAGCAGCCGGACCTGGTAGTCCGACGTCTTACGCCGACCACGCCCGTGCACCCCCGGCGGGAACGGCCGCCGCTCGAAGTACTTCACGCACTTGCGGGTCAGCGGGATGCCGAGGGCCCGCGAGAGCCGGGCCTTGGGTCGGGAATTGTTCACGGGTCTCCTCGTTCGTGTCGCCTGCTCGAGGCTGTTGGGAACTGGTGTCTCCCCAAAACGCGCCTGATACGGTTAGCCTCACCTTACTAAGGTCAGCCTAACCGGTGCCCGGAGGAACGTCACATGCAGCCCACCCACGCCGAGGTCGCGCGCACACTCGCGGCCGGTCACCTGCCCGCCAGCGCGCATATCGCGAGGCGTCAGGGACCGTTCCCGGTGCGCCACGTCGCCGACCCGCAAGGCCGCCTGCTGCTGCTCTCACCGGCCGACGGGGTGCTCACCGCCGCCCTGTGCCCCGAGCCGGGCACCGACGACACCGCGCTGGTCCTCGACATCGCTGACATCCCGCCGCTGGCCGGCGCGCCGTCGATCGGCCGGGTCTGGGTGGCCGGCTGGGCCCGGCGCCTGAGTGGCGACGAGGCGCGCGCCGCGACCCTCGACTACGCCGACACCGACCCGGCGTCCGACCTGCTCGACGTGGGCGACTCCCAGGTGCTGCACCGGATGGAGGTCGCCGAGGTCCGCTACGAGCGCAACGGCAAGCTGGTCGACGTCGACCCCGACGAGTACGCCGAAGCCAGCCCCGACCCGCTGCGCACGATCGAGTTCGACCTGATCGCCGACCTGGCCGACCACCACGTCGACGAGATCGCCGAGTTCGTCCGCAAGGCCCTCGGCAAGGCGGCCAAGAACGTGACCCGGCCCGAGCTGGTGCGCCTCGACCGGTACGGCTTCGTCGTGCGGGTCGGCGAGCGGCTGGCCCGGCTGCCGTTCCCGCGGCGCGTCGAGGACCGGCACGATCTCGCGCATCTGCTGCACCCGGTCTTGTGCCACCGGTGCGGGTAAGCCAGGTTCACATTCGGCTCGCCACCGAGCGCCCCCGAGAGCGACGGTGAAACCGGGCTCAGGAGATGTCGCCGACCAGGTAGCGCTGCACATTGGGCGCTATGGCGCGTACCAGAGTCTCGGGGTCCTGTGACGCGACCGGCTCGACCTTCAGCACGTAGCGCATCATCGCCAGACCCGCGATCTGCGTCGCGACCAGCGACGCGCGCAGCGGCGCGTCCTCGCCGTCCATGCCCAGCTCGCTGATCGCCTTGCGCAGCACCTGTGTGACCACGAACTCGCGCACCAGCCGGGCCGTCCAGTCGTTGCTCATCGCCGAACGCAGCAACGCCACCGCCGCCTTGCCGGCCGGCGAGTCCCACACGTTCAGCACCAGCCGGACCAGCCGCTCGCCGGCCTCCTCACGCGGGCCGTCGAGCGCCTTGGGCACCAGCTCGGCCGGGTCCACCGGCATCTCCAAGCTGGCCAGGAAGAGCTTGTCCTTGGTGCCGAAGTAGTGGTGCACCAGCGCCGGATCGACCTCGGCCGCGGTCGCGATGGCCCGGATCGACGCCTTGTCGAAACCACGCTCCGCGAAGATCGCGCGGGCGGCCACCAGGATCGCCTCGCGGGTGTCCTGGTTGCCCGGTCGCCGCCCGCTGCGTCGCACCTATCCCGTCCTTCTCCGAAGGGTCGCCGCCGCCAGGAGCAGCGCGAGCACCACGGCGCCCGACACGATGACCAGGTCGCGCCACATCGTCGTCGTGCCCACCCCGGTCAGCGCGTCGACCGCGTAGGTCAGCGGCAGCACGTCACTGATCGCCTGGAGCCAGCCCGCCATCTGCCCGCGCGGCACGAACAGCCCGCACAGCAGCAGCTGCGGCACGACCACCACCGGAAGGAACTGTACGGCCTGGAACTCGGTGCGCGCGAAGGCGCTGCAGAACAGGCCGAGGGCGACACCCAGCACGGCGTTGATCACGGCGATCAGCACGACCAGGCCGGCCGAGCCGTCGGTCTCCAGACCCAGGACGAGGTACGCCGTCCCGACCGCGACCGCGGCCTGCACGGTGGCGGCCAGGCCGAACGCGATCCCGTACCCGAACAGCAGGTCGATCTTGCCGAGGGGCGTGGTGAGCAGACGCTCCAACGTGCCGCTGGTCCGCTCGCGCAACATCGCGATGCTGGTCACCAGGAACATGATCACGAACGGGAAGACGCCCAGCATGATCAGCGCGATCCGGTCGAACGCCCGGCTCCCGTCGTACATGAAATACAGCAGGGCCAGCAGAACGGAAGGAACAACGACGAGAAGCGCGACGGTACGCCGGTCATGCCGCAACTGGCGCAGGATCCGGGCGGCGGTGGCCAGCGTGATCATGCCGCTGTCCTGATCAGGGTGAGGAACGCCGCTTCGAGGTCGCCGGTGTTGGTGCGCCGCTTGATCGTCTCGGGTGGATCGTCGGCGACGATGCGCCCCTCGCGGATCAGGATCAGCCGGTCGCAGCGGCCCGCCTCGTCCATCACATGGCTGGACACGACCAGCGTGGTGCCGCCCGCCGCGAGCTCGTGGAACTTCTGCCAGAGGTCGGCCCGCAGCACCGGGTCCTGGCCGACGGTCGGCTCATCGAGCACCAGGAGTCGCGGGCGCCCGATCATCGCGCAGGCCAGCGAGGCCCGGCTGCGCTGACCGCCCGACAGGTTACCGACTAGTTGGTCACTTGCGGTCGCGAGGCCGACGTCGCTGATCGCCCGGTCCGCCTCGGCGGCGCCCAGGCCGTAGAGCGTGGCGAAATATCGGGCGTTCTCCCGCACCGAGAGGTCGGCGTAGACACTGGGCGCCTGGGTGACGTAACCGACCTGACGTCGCAGCTCCCGGGCGCCGGCCGGTTGGCCGAGCACGGTCACGGTGCCCGCCCGGACCACCTGCACCCCGACGATCGCCCTGATCAGCGTGGTCTTCCCGCTGCCGCTGGGGCCGAGCAGCCCGGTGACCCGGCCGGCCGGGATGGCGCAGTCGAGGCCGTGCAGGACGGTGCGGCGGCCGCGCTCGACCACCAGGCCCTCGATCGTGATGGCATGGTCCATGTGCCGCCTCCAGAATTCATCATGCGTTGAACTCAACGGTAGATGAATTCTGCGGACATAAAAAGAGCCGCCTCCTCTGGGCGGCTCTTCTTATGCGGCTCTTTCTCTCCGGCTCTTCCCTAGAGGGCGAGGATCCGGTCGAGGAACTCGCGGTAGCCGCGCATGGCCATCCGCATGCTCTCGGTGTCCGGTGTGGTCCGGCCGTCCAGCGGGTCGAGCTCGTCGCGCTCGGCCAGCAGGGCCTCGGTCAGCTCGTTGACCGCCTCGGTCAGCAGGTCGTGCGCCCGGGTCAGCGCGGTCACCGGGTCGTCCACGAAGTCGCCCTTGACCTGGTGCCACTGCTTGCGGAAATGCGCGATGGCCTCCTCGTCCCAGAACGAGATCTGCCCCATCGTCACGTCACCCGGCCGCAGCGGCCCGCCCGAGGTGGGCGCGTCAGCGGGTCGCCCCGCCCGCGGAAGGTCGTCGGCATCCTCGAGACTGGCCGACCGCCGCGGCGTCGGCGGCACCGGGACAGGCTGCCTGGCCAGCGACGGAATTCCGGACGTCGGCACGGTCGCCCACCCGGTGGGCCGGCCGTTGCTGCCGTTGGCGCTGCCGTTCTGCCGGGCGACCTCGTCCTCCCAGGCCTCATCCTCGGCCGCGGCGCGACGGCGCCCGCCACCCGGGGTTGTCGTGTCACCGAGCCCGGCGGCGCCGGCCTGCTGAGCCTCAGTGGATGCGCCACGGGGTTCGGCTGCGTTGCCCGACGTGGTGCCTGCGCCGGCCGACGGGGTGCCCAGCGGGTCGGCTTTGCCACTTGGGTCGGCCACGCTTCGCGGGTCGGTCGTGTTACGGGGGTCGGCCGTGCCGCGGGCGTCGGCCGTGCCGCCCGATGTCGCGTTGCGCGAGTCGCCCACGCCGCGGGGCTCGCCTGCGCTGCCGCCGCCGAATGTCGTGCCGCGCGAATCGCCTGCGTGGGGGTCGCCGGCAATGCTCCGGGTCGCGCCGCGTGAATCGCCCGGCCCACCCGGGTCAGCCACGCCACCCAGCGTCGCGCCGCGCGAGTCGCCTTCCCTGTCCGGCGCCACGCCAAGCGGGTCGGAAGTGTTCCGCGCGTCACGCGCTCCGGCTCCGTTGCGCGAGTCACCCCCGCTGCGGGAGTCGGTCGAGCTGCCAAGCGCCACGCCGCGCGAGTTGGTCGCCGCACGGGGGTCGGCCACGCCACCCAGCGTCGCGCCGCGCGGGTCGGCGGCACCACCCGGCGTCGCGCCGCGCGGGTCGGACGCGCTGTTCGGAGTCGCGCCGCGCGGGTCGGATGCGTTGAGCGCGCCGCCGCGAGAGTCGTTGGACCCGCCGAGCGCCGCCCCGCGCGAATCGCCGGCGCCGCGCCCGTCGGTCACGCCGCCCAGGGTGGCAGCGCGTGGGTCGGTTCCGCGAAGGTCCGCCTCGCGCGGGTCGTTGCCGCGCGTGTCAGTGATGCTGCCGAGAGCAGCGCCGCGGGGCGAGTCCGGCCCGCCGCCCAGGGAGATCACCCGAGGCCCATCCTCGTCGTCCATGTCAGACTTTTCCGAAATGCCGGACCGGCCGTTGTCGGGCGAAGAAAGTGAGGAGTTCGTCGCCGGCAATGCGATCCCAGGCCGCGCGTTCGGCGGCGAGCCGGGCGACTCCGGCGCGAGCGGAGACGCCGGCGTCAACTGATGGGCGGCGGAGGACTGCTGGCCCGCAGGCTGCTGACCCGCCGACGGCGACTGACCGGTGGACGACTGCCCAGCCCCCGAAGACCCCTGCGGGCCTTGCGGCGAAAACATCGACGGAGAGCCCGACGAAGGCTGCGGGCCTGACAGCGGCTGCGGCGCCAGCGGCGACTGGGCCCCCGGCAGCGGCTGCGGCAGCAACGGCGACTGGCCCCCCGGCAGCGGCTGTGGCACCAACGGCGACTGGCCGCCCGACGGCGGCTGCGGTGCCAGCGGCGACTGAGAACCCGACGCCGGCTGCAGGCCCGGCGATGGCTGAGCCCCCGGCGAGGGCACACCCGACGGCGGCTGGGAGGCCTGCGGCGTGGCCTGGGACGACGGCGACTGCGGCGTGAACGGGGCCGCGGGCGCGAACGGCGACGCCGGCGTGAACGGAGTGGACGGCTGGGCGAACGGCGGCGTCGGGGTGCCGAACGCCGGCCGCGGCGCCGGCTGGGGCATCGGGGCCTGGCCGCCCGTGGTCCCGTTCGGGATCGGGGCGCCGCCGTGCCGCGGGGTCTCGCCGTTCTGCTGTGCCCGATCCGCGTCCACCGGCGGAAAACCTCCCTGGTTGCCGTTCCACTGCCGACCGGCTTCGTAGTCGCCGCGCCGGGTGCCGAGCGCCACCATCTGGGGCTCGCCGTGCTGGGCCTTGGCGGCGTTGCCGGCCAGCTGGGCGGCGGCCGCGGCCTGGGTGGAGCCCGAGTGCGAGGGCATCGAGCCCGGCGGGTTCTCGATCACCGTGTCGTCCTGCGCGTCCTCATCGGACGTGCGCTGCCCGGGCGCGGCGGAGCCGTGTGAGCCTGGCCAGAAGCGTGCCAGGCCGCGAGACTGCCGGGCGTGGTCGGGGCTGGACGTCGGCTCCATCGGTCAAAGACTCCCGTCGAAAGGCAGCATGCACCCCTGCGGAGGTGCGACGCACCGGACGACCGTACCGCCCTCGCCCGCCGGACACACCCCTGGTGCGGCCTCCGTGACCGGATCGTGGGTTGCCCACAGCCCCCGCCGACCGGAGAGAAGACTGCGCAACAATGTGCGGGTGGCAGCACCCGACTCGAACACCCGGCTTGATCCTTCCATCGCGTCCCGGCTCCGGCGTAACGACGACGGGCTCGTCGCGGCGATCGTGCGTGAGCACGGCTCCGGCGACGTGCTGATGCTCGCGTGGATGGATGACGAGGCGCTCCACCGCACGCTGACCACGGGACTGGCCACGTACTGGTCGCGGAGCCGTAAGGAGTACTGGGTGAAGGGCGCCACGTCCGGCCACTTCCAGCACGTCAAGGGGGTCGCGCTCGACTGTGACGGCGACGCCCTGCTGGTCACCGTCGAGCAGGACGGCGCGGCCTGTCACACCGGGTCGCACACCTGCTTCTTCGACGACCTGCCGGTGACCGCGCCGGGGGTGGACGCATGACCAGCGGCGCGGTGGTCCCGAACGAGGACGAGTTCGTCGCGCTCCGGCGGCGTGTGGTGCCGATCACACGGCGGTTGCTGGCCGACGGCGAGACGCCCATCGGGGTCTACACGAAGCTGGCCGGCGGCCCCGGCACCTTCCTGCTGGAGTCGGCCGAGCAGGGTGCGGCGTGGTCGCGTTATTCATTCGTCGGGGTGCGCAGCGCCGCCACGCTGACGGCGAAGGACGGACAGGCGCATTGGCTGGGCGTGCCGCCGGATGGCGTACCCCGGACGGGTGATCCGGTGACGGCCCTGCGTGAGACGGTCGCGGCGCTGGCCGGCCCGGCCGAGCCGGCGGTGGCCGGGCTTCCGCCGCTGACCGGCGGCATGGTGGGTTATCTGAGCTATGACCTGGTACGCCGCTTCGAGCGGCTGCCGGCCACCGCGATCGACGACGTGCCGGTGCCCGAGCTCGGCATGATGCTCGCCACCGACCTGGTGGTGCTCGACCACTTCGACGGCTCGGCCGTGCTGGTGGCCAACGCGGTGCTCCCGGCCGACGCCGACGACCGGGCCCGCCGCGCCGCCTACCACCAGGCGGTCGGCCGGCTCGACGCGATGACCACGGCGCTGTCCCGGCCCACCCCGCCGATGATCTCCACGGTGGAGCGACGGGCGCCCGGCGAGGTCCGTAGCCGTACCGCGCCCGGCGGCTACCAGAAGGCGGTCGAGCAGGCCAAGGAGGCGATCCGGGCCGGCGAGTGCTTCCAGATCGTGGTCGGCCAGCGCTTCGAGCGGGTCACCGACGCCGACCCGCTCGACGTCTACCGCGTGCTCCGGGCGACCAACCCGAGCCCGTACATGTATCTCCTGCGCTTCGACGACTTCGACATCGTCGGCTCGTCGCCCGAGGCCCACCTCAAGGTCAGCGCCGAGTCCGGCGGGGTGCGGCGCGCGCTGCTCCACCCGATCGCCGGCACCCGCTGGCGGGGCGCGACCCCCGAGCAGGACAACGCGCTGGCCGCCGAGCTGCTGGCCGACCCGAAGGAACGCGCCGAGCACGTGATGCTGGTCGACCTGGGCCGCAACGACCTGGGCCGGGTCTGCCGGGCGGGCACGGTCGAGGTGCCCGACTTCGCGCGGATCGAGCGCTACAGCCACGTCATGCACATCGTGTCGACGGTGGTCGGCGAGCTGCGGGCCGACCGGACGGCGTTCGACGCGCTGGCCGCGACGTTCCCGGCGGGCACGCTGTCCGGCGCGCCCAAGGTCCGGGCGATGGAGATCATCGAGGAGCTCGAGCCGGTCCGCCGCGGCCTGTACGGCGGCACGGTCGGCTACTTCGGCTTCGGCGGCGACATGGACATGGCCATCGCGATCCGCACCGCCCTGATGCGCGCGGGCGTCGCCTACGTGGGCGCGGGCGCCGGCATCGTCGCCGACTCCGACCCCGAGTCCGAGGAGCAGGAGACCCGCAACAAGGCGGCCGCCGTCCTGGCCGCGATCGCCGCCGCCGAGACCCTCCGCGCCGCCCGATGACCGAGCCCGCCGCCTCCGCCGAGCCGACCGCGAGCGAGCCGCCGGCGACGCCCGACGACGAGGCGCGGGACGACGAGGCGCGGGACGACGAGGCGCGGGACGACGAGGCGCGGGACGACGAGGCGCGGGACGACGAGGCGCGGGACAAAGAGGCGCGGGACAAAGAGGCGGGGAGCGGCGGGCGGGGGCTGGCGGCCGCGGTGCTGGGCTGCGTGGCCGGCGCCGGGCTGGCGATCTTCGCGGCGACCCGGGTGTGGGCGGTGGCCGTGACCGAGCGGCCCGGCCTGCCCGAGCTGCGCGAGCAGACGACCGGCGCGGCGGCTCAGGGCTGGATCATCGCGCTCGCCGTGGTCGCGCTGGGCGGCGCCGGCGCGCTGCTGGCGACCCGCGGCGGGCTGCGGCGTGGGCTGGGCGTCCTGCTGATGCCGGTCGGGGCCGGCCTGGCGGTCGCCGCGATCGCCGCCCGCTCGGGCCTCGACGCGGGCGCGGCGCGCGCGGGCTCGATCGTCTGGCCCGCGGTCTGCGTGATCGGATCCGCGCTGATCGTGCTGGGCGGCCTGGGCGCGGCGCGGCGCGGTCATCGATGGCCGGCCATGGGTTCCAGGTACGAGCGCGGCACGGCGCCGTCCCCGCTCGCCCAGCCGGGCGGTCCGTCCGAGCCGTCTGCCGCCGCCGGTCTGAAGCCGGACGTCACCGCCACGGACACCCGGGCCGCCTGGGACGCCTTGGACCGCGGCGACGACCCGACCGCCTGACGTCGTCCACCGGCACGCGTAGCCGGCCGAATCGTGAGGGCCGCGGGTGGCGAAAGGGCCCGCCAGGGTCGCGAGGGCGGCGCGGGACCGGGTCTAGCGGCGGGCGCCGGTCGTGAGGCGGCGGGAAGCGCGGCGCCGCCGGGCCGGCTGGGCCGGGCCCTCGGACTCGGCCGCCGCCGAGGTGGCGGTGGCGGCGAGGATGGCGCGGACCATGGCGTCCATCTCGGCGCGGGCCCGGGCGCGGGCCCGGTCCTCGCACAGGGCGTCCCAGGCGTTGCTCTGGGCGGTGCGCAGTTTCGCGTCGCCGACCATCGCGCGCTCGACGCTAAGGACGAGGTCGGCGGCCGCGGCGACGACGGCTCGGGAGAGGGAGGCGATGCCCGAAGGCGGTGCGCCCAACGGCTGGGTGCCGGCTGCGGTGGCCATGGTCAACTCCGAAACTCGATCTACGCGGGCCGGGCGTGGCATCTGACCAGGGAGGATCCGGCCGGTTCGCCACGGGCAAGTGTGCCCGACAGAAATGATGGCCGAGTCGTATTTCCGATCCGTGAAGCCACCGTCAACTCGATGGGGGGTCAGCCGATCATCCGAAGGTGTCCAGCTCGGCGCGGGGTGCCAACGGGACGTTTGTGACAGACGTGACATGCGCCCGGCGGCGCATTATGCCGCAGGCCAGGATGTAAGCCACGCCATACCCCGGGGGCTTGCCGTCGTCCCCGGACGCCTAGCATCGGGCCGAGGACACCCGGAGAGGGGAGTCATTACGTGACATCCGATCAGGCCGGGGCGGGGGGCGGACCCGCCGAGCGTGAGACGGGACCGGCGAACGTGCTCGAGGAGATCCTGGCGGGGGTCCGCGAGGACGTGGCCGTCCGGCAGGAGCAGATCCCGCTGGAGCAGATCCGGGAGCTCGCCGCCAAGGCGCCCCCGGCCATCGACGCCTACGCGGCCCTGCGTAAGCCCGGCGTCGCCGTGATCGCCGAGGTGAAGCGGGCGTCGCCGTCGAAGGGCGCGCTCGCCGACATCCCCGATCCGGCCGAGCTGGCCGGTGAGTACGCGGCCGGCGGCGCGCGCTGCATCAGCGTGCTGACCGAGGGCCGCTGGTTCGGCGGGTCGCTGGACGACCTGGCCGCGGTGCGAGCCGCGGTCGATGTGCCGGTGCTCCGCAAGGACTTCGTGGTCTCCAGCTACCAGATCCACGAGGCCCGGGCGCACGGCGCCGACCTGGTGCTGCTGATCGTGGCCGCGCTCGAGCAGAACGTGCTGACCGGTCTGCTGGAGCGGATCGAGTCGCTGGGCATGACCGCGCTCGTCGAGGTGCACAACGAGGACGAGGCCGACCGTGCCCTGGAGGCCGGCGCGCAGGTGATCGGGGTCAATGCCCGCGACCTGCGCACGCTCGAGGTGGACCGGTCGGTGTTCGAGCGGATCGCCCCGGGTCTGCCGGGCAAGGTGGTCAAGATCGCCGAGTCGGGGGTACGCGGACCGCACGACCTGATCCGCTATGCCTCGGCGGGTGCTGACGCCGTACTCGTGGGTGAGGGTCTGGTCACCAAGAAGAGCCCGCGTGACGCCGTGGCCGAGCTGGTCAACGCCGGCAACCACCCGGCGACGCCGCGGCCCGTGCGATGAGCGCGCCGACCCGGGTAAAGGGACATTTCGGCAAGTTCGGCGGCCGCTTCGTACCCGAGGCCCTGGTCCGTGCTCTTGACGAGCTCGAGGCGGCTTATCGGGAGGCCCGGCAGGACCCGGCGTTCAACCAGAGGTTCGCCGATCTGCTGACCGGCTACGCGGGCACGCCGTCGCTGCTGTACCCGGCCGAGCGGCTCTCGGCCAAGCTCGGGGCGACGATCCTGCTGAAGCGCGAAGACCTGAACCACACCGGCGCGCACAAGGTCCGCAACGTGCTCGGCCAGGCACTGCTGGCCCAGCGGATGGGCAAGCCCCGGGTGATCGCCGAGACCGGGGCCGGCCAGCACGGCGTGGCCAGCGCGACCGCGGCCGCCCTGCTCGACCTCGAGTGCGTGGTCTACATGGGCGAGGTGGACACCGAGCGGCAGGCGCTGAACGTGGCGCGGATGCGGATGCTGGGCGCGACGGTCGTACCCGTCACCACCGGGTCGCGCACCCTGAAGGACGCGCTCAACGACGCCCTCCGCGACTGGGTCGCGAGCGTCGACACCACCCACTACCTGCTGGGCACCGCGGCCGGGCCGCACCCGTTCCCGGAGATCGTGCGCGACTTCGTGAGCGGCATCGGCACCGAGGCCCGGGCGCAGGTGCTGGCACAGACCGGCGCGCTGCCGGACGCGGTCGCGGCCTGTGTCGGCGGCGGCTCCAACGCGATCGGCATCTTCCACGCCTTCGTGCCCGACGAGAACGTCCGGCTGTACGGCTTCGAGGCGGGCGGCGACGGCCTGGAGACCGGCCGGCACGCCGCGTCGATCACCGGTGGCTCGTCGGGGGTGCTGCACGGCGCCCGCACCTACGTGCTCCAGGACGACGACGGCCAGACGGTCGACTCGCACTCGATCTCGGCCGGCCTCGACTACCCGGGTGTCGGCCCGGAACACGCCTGGCTGCACGACACCGGCCGGGCCACCTACGAGCCGGTCACCGACGCCGAGGCGATGGCCGCGTTCCAGCTGCTCTGCCGGACCGAGGGGATCATCCCGGCGATCGAGAGCGCACACGCGCTGGCCGGCGCCGCCCGCATCGCCCCGCGACTGCGGGCCGAGCTGGGCCGCGAGCCGGTGATCGTGGTGAACCTGTCCGGCCGTGGCGACAAGGACGTGCACACGGCCGGCGCGTACTTCGGGATCCTGAACGAGCGCGAAGAAATCGTGATGGGGGAGCAGGAGTGAGCATCGCCGACGTCTTCGGCAAGGCGAAGGCGGAGAACCGCTCGGTGCTCATCGGCTGCATGCCGGCCGGTTTTCCCACGGTCGACCACAGCATCACGTCGATGCTGGCCATGGCCGACGCGGGCTGCGACGTGATCGAGGTCGAGCTGCCGTACTCCGACCCGGTGATGGACGGCCCGGTGATCCAGAAGGCCAGCGACATCGCGCTGGCCGCCGGCGTACGCACCCGCGACACGCTGCGGATCATCGAGGCGGTCGCGTCCCGCGGGGTGCCGGTGGTGCTGATGACCTACTGGAACCCGATCGAGAAGTACGGCGTCGACGCCTTCGCCCGCGACCTGGCCGCGGCCGGCGCCACCGGCATGATCACGCCGGACCTGATCCCGGACGAGGCGGCCGAGTGGATCGCCGCCTCGGACGCCCACCGGATCGACCGGACCTTCCTGGTCTCGCCGTCGTCGACCGACGAGCGGATCGCGATGACCGTCGGGCAGTGCCGCGGTTTCGTCTACGCCACCGCGCTGATGGGTGTCACCGGCGCCCGCACCGCGGTGTCGCGGCAGGCGCCCGATCTGGTGGCCCGGGTCCGGCACGTCGACCCGGACATGGCGGTCGGTGTCGGGCTGGGTGTCGGCAACGGTGTGCAGGCCGCCGAGGTGGCCGCGTTCGCCGACGGCGTGATCGTGGGGAGCGCGCTGATCCGTTGCGTTCTCGACGCGCCCGACGCGGCCGAGGGGGAACGCAAGTTGCGTGCGCTGAGCGCGGAACTCGCGGAGGGTGTCCGGAACCGCCCCTGACGCTCGTTCCGTGACCATGCGACGGTACCGTGTCCGCCGTGGAGAACTTCGCCGCCATCCCCAGCCCTGAAACGTCCGTCTGGCACCTGCTCGGGCTGCCGATCCGGGCGTACGCGCTCTGCATCGTGCTCGGCATCGTCGCCGCCGTGCTGGTGATGGAGTCCCGGCTCCGCAAGCGTGGTGTCGCGCCGTGGGCCTCACTCGACATGGCGGTCTGGGCGGTGCCGGCCGGCATCATCGGCGCCCGCCTCTACCACGTCATCACCTCGCCCGGTGACTACTTCGGCGCCGGTGGCGACCCGGTCCGTGCCCTCTACATCTGGGAGGGCGGCCTCGGTGTCTGGGGCGCGATCGCCGGTGGCGCGGTCGGCGCCTGGCTGGCCGCCCGGCAGCTGGGCATCCCGCTGAGGGTCTTCCTCGACGCGGCGGCGCCCGGTCTGCCGATCGCGCAGGCCATCGGCCGGGTCGGCAACTGGTTCAACAACGAGCTGTACGGCGGCGTCACCACGCTGCCGTGGGGCCTGCGCGTGCACGACATGGACCGCGCCAACCCCGGCCACGCCACGGTGATCGACGGCAAGGCGGTCACCCTGCCCGAGCTCTACCACCCGACGTTTCTCTACGAGGCGCTGTGGTGCCTGGGCGTGGCGGCGCTGGTGTTCCTGCTCGACCGGAAGTTCCAGTTCGGCCGTGGGCGCGCTTTCGCGGTGTACGTGATGGGGTACACGGTGGGCCGGCTCTGGATCGAGATGATGCGTACGGACGAGGCGACGCACTTCTTCGGCGTACGCCTGAACGTCTTCACCTCGATCATCGTCTTCCTCGGCGGGCTGGCCTTCTTCCTCCTGGCCAAGGGCCCGCGCGAATACCTGGTGCCGGTCGACGCGCCGGAGACCGCGCCCGAGCCGGCCGCCGAGAGCGGGGTGTCGCAGGTGGACGTGTCCGACGCCGCCGACGCCCAGCCGCGCGCGCCTAAGGCGTACCAGGTTGTCAGCGAGGACCGATTCGACGAGTATCAACGAACCGGAATCCTGCCGCCCACGGTCACCACCGTGGCGGAACCGGCCGGCGCGGACGGCGAGACCCCCGCGGCGTCGTCCGCGGGAAAGTCCGACGAGAGCTGACCCGGCCGGCCCGGAAGGCTCGGGCGTACGAGCACAGGAGGCGACCGTGCGCACTGCCGTCGTGGTGGGTGCGGGCATGGCCGGCCTGGCCGCGTCGGCCGCCCTGGCCCGGGCCGGCTGGCGGGTCACCCTCCTGGAACGCGGCGAGCGGGTGGCCGCCTCGCCGACCGCGCTCGTGCTGTGGCCCAACGGCCTGCGCGCGCTGAGCGCGCTCGACCCCGACGGCGGCTGGTCGGCCATCGCCGCGCCGCTGCCCGACGGCGGTGTCCGGCGCCCCGACGGCCAGTGGCTGGTGTCGCCCCGGCCCCGGGCCGCCTCCGGCTACGGCCCCGCCGTGGCCCATCTCGAAGACCTGTACGACGCGCTGGTGGCCGGCCTCGGCGGCGACGTGGAGATCCGCACCGGCGTGGCAATCTCGGTGGTCCGCTGCGGCCCCGGCCGCCGGCCCGCCGTGGGCGACGGCCGCACCGAGTACGAGGCCGACCTGATCGTGGCCGCGGACGGCATCGACAGCGCGGTCCGCCGGGCGCTGGCTCCCGAGGCGGCCGCGGTCGGTTCCGGCTTCGCCGCCTGGCAGGCCGTGATCCCGGCGTTCCGGGCGCCCGACCTGACCGGCGACGGCGGTGAGACGCTCGGCGCCGGCTACCGCTTCGTGGCGATCCCGCTGGGCGAGCGCGCGGCCGGCCGGGGCGGCGTCTACTGGGTGGCGACCGCGGCCGGCGCGGCCCGCCCGGAATCGCCGGCCACCCAGCTGGCCCTGCTGCGGCGGTGGTTCGCCGGGTGGCACGCGCCGGTCGGTGAGCTGCTGGCGGCGACCCGCCCGGAGGATCTGGTGCCTCAGGAGGTGCGCGAGCTGCGTCCGCTGCCCCGAGCGTACGGGTTCCCGTCCGGCCCCGGCGGTGTGGTGCTGCTGGGCGACGCCGCCCACGCGATGCCGCACCACCTGGGTCAGGGCGCGTGCCTGGCCTTCGAGGACGCCGCCACGTTGCGCTCGCTGGTGGCCGGCGCGGCGCCGGGACCGGAGCTGACCGCGGCGGTCGAGGCGTACAGCCGGGCCCGCCGCCCCCGCACGAACAGCGTGGTGCGGCAGACCCGCCGGATGTCCGCGGTGGTGCAGGCGCGCGGCCGCCTCGCGCTGCGCGCCCGGGACGCCGCCCTCAACTCGCTGCGCCCGCGCCTGCTCGGCCACTCCCACGGCCCGGCGGCCGACTGGGTCCCGCCCGAGTAGAACCCCGTGTCGTCACTCAGGTCAGTGGTAGCTCAGGACGGTATCCGCGGCCCGAACACCGTCCTGGCCGACCACTGTCAGAGGGGCGCCGGGGCGGGCTCGGCGATGCAGGCCGTGCCGACGCGGCGGAAGCCGACCTTGGAGTAGAGGCGGGCCACGTCGTCGTCGCCGGCCGAGAGGAAGACCAGGTCGACGCCGTTCTCCAGGGCGTGCCGGGCCAGGCTGGCGGTGAGCTGGGAGGCGAAGCCACGGCGGCGGGCGGCCGGCAGGGTGGCCACGCCGGCGATCTCGGCCACGTCGCCGACCCGCTGACACATCCCGCTGGCCAGGATGCCGTCGGCCGGCGACTCGACCACCGCGCCGGTGAAACGCCCGCCGGCGTGGCGCCCGCGCTGTTCCTCGACCGCGTCCTCGCCGAGCGGCGGCAGCGCGTCGCGCTCGCGGGGCCCGGCCGGGGCGGCCGTCGTGGTCGGCGCCGTGCCGTGCGCCGTGCCGAAGCCGAGGTTGGCCACCGCCCGGCTGGCGCTCAGGTCGGCGCCGAAGCCGGGCCCGGCCGGGTCGAGGAAGCGGATCTTCGCCCCGGGCAGCGGCAGGTCGGGGACCAGGGCCGCCCGCTCCAGCACCATGAGCGGGGCGAGCAACACCGCAAGACCGGCCGAGCGGGCCACGGCGAGCAGGTCAGGCGTGGTTTCGTGGACCCATTCGAAGCTCTCCGGCGCGCCCAGCTCTCGTTGCCGGCGGCGGACGGCAGTAATATCGGCGGCGGACGGCGTTTCTGCCCCCAACCGGGGCCGGGCGTAATAGGGCCAGCCGGTGCTGCCCCGACGCACGAACAGCACGAAACCCCCGATGTCCTCCGCGACCGCGGCGTCACGGGGCACGGCGTCGTAGAAGCGTTCGAGCCGGACGAAGACGTCAGAGTCAGGTAGCGCCACCGCGCGAGACTATCCAACCACCAGGTGTCACGAGACTACCCGCAGCCTGCGGTGTTGTGTGATTCATCCACACCTGGCGGAGATCCTCGGTCCCTAACGTAGTATCGAGAGACTTTGCAGGGCCGACGTCGTCCCGACCTTGAATTGAAATGAGTGAGACGACTGGAGGCCCGGTGGCTCTTCCGCACCCCCAGGGGCTTTACGACCCACAGCAGGAGCGTGATGCGTGCGGCGTGGCCTTCGTGGCCGACCTGCATGGACGCCGTTCCCACGAGGTGGTTGCCCAGGGCTTGTCGGCGTTGATCCGCCTCGACCACCGCGGCGCCCGCGGCGCCGAGTACAACACCGGCGACGGCGCCGGCATCATGATCCAGGTGCCCGACGGGCTCTATCGCGAGATCGTCGACGCCGAGCTGCCGCCGGCCGGGTCGTACGCGACGGGTCTGGCCTTCCTGCCGTCCGACTCCGGCGCGCGGGCCCGGGCGATCAAGATCTTCGAGAAGTACGCCCTGGTCGAGGGGGGCGAGGTGCTGGCCTGGCGTGACCTGCCGGTGCGTCCGGACGGTCTCGGGGCCACGGCCGAGGAGGCCCGGCCGTACATCATGCAGGTCTTCCTGGCCGCCCACCGGCTCACCGACTCGCCCGACGGCCGGTCCGGCGACCCGCTGAGCGGGCTCGACCTCGACCGCGTGGCGTACTGCATCCGCAAGCAGGCCGAGCGGGAGACCACCCAGCGTGGCATCGCCGCCTACTTCCCGTCGCTGTCGTCGCGGACCATCACGTACAAGGGCATGCTGACGCCCGACCAGCTTCCGGAGTTCTTCGCCGACCTGACCGACCCGCGGTCCGAGAGCGCGATCGCCCTGGTCCACTCCCGGTTCTCGACGAACACGTTCCCGTCCTGGCCGCTGGCTCATCCGTACCGCTTCATCGCGCACAACGGTGAGATCAACACGATCCGCGGCAACCGCAACTGGATGCAGGCGCGCGAGGCCCTGCTGCGGTCGACCGTGCTGCCGGGCAACATCAAGCGGCTGTTCCCGATCGTCACCCCCGAGGCGTCCGACTCGGCCGGCTTCGACGAGGTGCTCGAGCTGCTCCACCTGGCCGGGCGCAGCCTGCCGCACGCCGTGCTGATGATGATCCCCGAGGCGTGGGAGAACGACCCGGCGATGGCGCCGGACCGCAAGGCGTTCTACCGCTTCCACTCCAGCCTGATGGAGCCGTGGGACGGCCCGGCCAGCGTGGCGTTCACCGACGGCACGATCATCGGGGCCGTGCTCGACCGCAACGGGCTGCGGCCCGGCCGCTGGTGGCACACCCGGGACGGCCTGGTGGTGCTCGGCTCCGAGGCCGGCGTGCTCGACCTCGACCCGGCCACGGTGGTGGCCAAGGGCCGGTTGCAGCCCGGCAAGATGTTCCTGGTCGACACCGGGGCCGGGCGCATCGTGCACGACGACGAGATCAAGGCCGGCCTGGCCGCGGCCCAGCCGTACGACGAGTGGCTGCACGCCGGCCTGATCCGGCTCGAGGATCTGCCGCCACGTGAGCACGTGATCTACACCCACGACTCGGTCACCCGCCGCCAGCAGGTGTTCGGCTACACCGAGGAGGAGCTGAAGATCCTGGTGGCGCCGATGGCCCGGCTCGGCGCCGAGCCGCTCGGTTCGATGGGTACGGACACCCCGATCTCGCCGCTGTCCCAGCGCCCGCGGCTGCTGTTCGACTACTTCCACCAGATGTTCGCCCAGGTCACCAACCCGCCGCTCGACGCGATCCGCGAAGAGATGGTGACCAGCCTGGGCATGACCATCGGGCCCGAGGGCAACCTGCTGGCCCCCGGGCCGGCGAGCTGCCGGCAGATCGCCATGCCGTACCCGATCATCGACAACGACGAGCTGGCCAAGCTGCTGTCCATCGATGAAGACGGCGACCTGCCCGGGTTCAAGGCGGTCCGGGTGTCCGGGCTGTACCCGCTGCGTGAGGGCGGGGCCGGCATCAAGGCGCGGCTGACCCAGATCTGCCGCCATGTGTCGGAGGCGATCGAGGACGGCGTACGCATCCTCGTGCTCTCCGACCGCGACGCCAACGCCGGCCTGGCGCCGATCCCGTCGCTGCTGCTGACCGCGGCCGTGCATCAACACCTGGTCCGCGAGCAGACCCGCACCCAGGTGGCGCTGGTCGTCGAGTCGGGCGACTGCCGCGAGGTGCACCACGCGGCGGTGCTGATCGGCTACGGCGCCGCGGCGGTGAACCCCTACCTGGCCTTCGAGACGGTGGACGACCTGATCGCCACCGGGCCGCTGGCCGGGATGGACTCGCGCAAGGCGGTCCGCAACTACGTGAAGGCGCTCGGCAAGGGCGTCCTCAAGATCATGTCCAAGATGGGCATCTCGACCGTGTCGTCGTACTGCGGCGCCCAGGTCTTCGAGGCCGTCGGCCTGGACAACAAGCTGCTCCAGCGCTATTTCGCCGGCACGTCGGGACGGATCGGCGGCTCGGGGCTGGCCGAGATCCACGCCGAGGTCAAGGCGCGGCACGACAAGGCGTACCCGAAGAACCCGGCCGAGCGCACCCACCGCCGCCTCGAGGTCGGCGGCGAATACCAGTGGCGCCGCGAGGGCGAGGTGCACCTCTTCAACCCCGAGACGGTGTTCCTGCTCCAGCACGCGACCCGGTCCAAGCAGTACGACGTCTTCCGCCGGTACACCGAGAAGGTGGACGGGCTGGCCGCCGAGGCCGGGTCGCTCCGCGGGCTGTTCCGGTTCCGGCCGGCCCAGAAGATCAGCATCGACGAGGTCGAGCCGGCCAGCGAGATCGTCAAGCGGTTCGCCACCGGCGCGATGAGCTACGGCTCGATCTCGGCCGAGTCGCACGAGACCCTGGCCATCGCGATGAACCGGCTGGGCGGCAAGTCCAACACCGGCGAGGGCGGCGAGGACGTCGAGCGGCTGTACGACCCGGAGCGGCGCTCCAGCGTCAAGCAGATCGCGTCCGGCCGCTTCGGCGTGACCAGTGAATACCTGGTCAACGCCGACGACCTGCAGATCAAGATGGCGCAGGGCGCGAAGCCGGGCGAGGGCGGCCAACTGCCGGGCAACAAGGTGTGGCCGTGGATCGCCAAGACCCGGCACGCCACCCCGGGCGTCGGCCTGATCTCGCCGCCGCCCCACCACGACATCTACTCGATCGAAGACCTGGCCCAGCTGGTGCACGACCTGAAGATGGTCAACCCGGCGGCGCGGGTGCACGTGAAGCTGGTCTCCGAGATCGGCGTCGGCACCGTCGCCGCCGGCGTGGCCAAGCTCAAGGCCGACGTCATCCTGATCTCCGGGCACGACGGCGGCACCGGCGCGTCCCCGCTCAACTCGCTCAAGCACGCCGGCACGCCGTGGGAGCTGGGCCTGGCCGAGGCCCAGCAGACGCTGCTGCTCAACAAGCTCCGCGACCGGGTCACCGTGCAGGTCGACGGGCAGCTCAAGACCGGCCGTGACGTGGTGGTGGCCGCGTTGCTCGGGGCCGAGGAGTTCGGCTTCGCGACCGCGCCGCTGATCGTCAGCGGCTGCATCATGATGCGCGTCTGCCATCTGGACACCTGCCCGGTCGGGATCGCCACCCAGAACCCGGTGCTGCGCGAGCGGTTCACCGGCAAGCCCGAGTTCGTCGAGAACTTCTTCATGTTCATCGCCGAGGAGGTCCGCGAATACCTGGCCGAGCTGGGCTTCCGCTCGATCGACGAGGCGATCGGACAGGCCGGGATGCTCGACGTGGTGCCCGCGGTCAACCACTGGAAGGCCGGCGGCCTCGACCTGTCGCCGATCCTGCACGTGCCCGACCTGCCGCCCGGCGCGGCCCGGCGCGGCATCGTCCCGCAGGACCACGGCCTCGAGAAGGCGCTGGACAACAAGCTCATCGAGCTGGCCCGGCCGGCCCTGACCGAGGGCACCGAGGTCCGCGCCGAGCTCGACGTCCGCAACGACCACCGCAGTGTCGGCGCGATGCTCGGCGGCGAGGTCACCAAGCGGTACGGCGGCACCGGCCTGCCCGACGACACCATCCACCTCACCCTGCGCGGCACCGGTGGCCAGTCGTTCGGCGCGTTCCTGCCGCGCGGCGTGACGCTGCGGCTGATCGGCGACACCAACGACTACGTCGCCAAGGGCCTGTCCGGCGGCCGGGTCGTGGTGCGGCCGGACGAGCAGGCGCCGTTCCTGCGCGAGGCCGAGAAGCACATCATCGCCGGCAACACGATCCTGTACGGCGCGACCGCGGGCGAGCTGTTCCTGCGCGGCCGGGCCGGCGAGCGGTTCGCGGTGCGCAACTCCGGCGCCAGCGCGGTCGTCGAGGGCGTCGGCGACCACGGCTGCGAATACATGACCGGCGGCACCGTGGTGGTGCTCGGCTCGACCGGGCGCAACTTCGCGGCCGGGATGAGCGGCGGCACCGCGTTCGTGCTCGGTCTCGACCCCGACCGGGTCAACCCCGAGCTGGTCGACCTGACCCCTCTCACCGAGGAGGAGCAGGAGACCGTGCACACGCTGGTGCGCAAGCACCACGAGGAGACCCAGTCCGAGGTGGCCGCGCGGCTGCTGGCCGACTGGCCGGCCGCGGTGCGCGAGTTCACCGCGGTGGTGCCGCGCGACTACAAGCGCGTGATGGAGCTGATCAAGACCGCCGAGGCCGCCGGTCGCAACGTCGACGAGGCGGTCATGGGGGTTAGAAGTGCCTGATCCGATGGGATTTTTGCGGTACGAGCGCCAGCTCCCGAAGCGCCGGCCGGTGCCGGTCCGCATCCAGGACTGGCGCGAGGTCTACCCGCCGGCCGGCGAGGAGCTGATCCGCG
Source organism: Actinoplanes sp. NPDC051470 (assembly GCF_040682035.1). Classification (NCBI taxonomy): domain Bacteria; kingdom Bacillati; phylum Actinomycetota; class Actinomycetes; order Micromonosporales; family Micromonosporaceae; genus Actinoplanes; species Actinoplanes sp. NPDC051470. The sequence continues at coordinate 93,964 of NZ_JBFBAA010000003.1, read as the reverse complement.
ACCAGGCCACCCGGTGCATGGACTGCGGCGTACCGTTCTGCCACGACGGCTGCCCGCTCGGCAACCGGATCCCGGACTGGAACGACCTGGTCCGCACCGGGGCGTGGCAGGCGGCGGCCGAGTCGCTGCACGCCACCAACAACTTCCCGGAGTTCACCGGCCGGCTCTGCCCCGCGCCCTGCGAGGAGGCGTGCGTCCTGGGCATCGGCGACGACCCGGTGACCATCAAGCAGGTCGAGGTGGAGATCGCCAACCACGCCTTCGACCTCGGGTACGTCCGCCCGCAGCCCGCCCCGGCCGCGTCCGGCAAGCGGGTCGCCGTGGTCGGCTCCGGCCCGGCCGGCCTGGCCGCGGCCCAGCAGCTGGCCCGGGCCGGGCACGCGGTCACGGTCTACGAGCGGGACGACCGGATCGGCGGCCTGCTCCGCTACGGCATCCCCGACTTCAAGATCGAGAAGGTGCACATCGACCGCCGGATGGCCCAGATGGAGGCCGAGGGCGTCGAGTTCCGCACCTCGATCGACGTCGGCGCCGACGTGACGGCCGACGACCTCAAGGACCGGTACGACGCCGTGCTGCTCGCCTGCGGCGCCCTGGCCGGCCGGGACGCGTCGGACACGCCGGGACGCGCGCTCAACGGCGTACATCTGGCCATGAATCATCTCGTGCCGGCCAACCGGGTCGCCGCCGGCCTGCAGGAGAGCACGCCGATCGACGCGCGGGGCAAGCACGTCGTGATCATCGGCGGCGGCGACACCGGCGCCGACTGCCTGGGCGTCGCCCACCGGCAGGGCGCGGCGTCGGTGACCCAGCTCGACCAGTACCCGTTGCCACCGCAGGTCCGGGCCGGCGAGCTGCACCCGTGGCCGACCTGGCCGACCATCCTGCGCAACTACCCCGCGCACGAGGAGGGCGGCGACCGGGTGTTCGGCGTCGCCGTGCAGGAGTTCGTCGACGACGGCGAGGGCAACGTCCGGGCGATCCGGGTGGCCGACGTGGTCGTCGAGCGCGTCGACGGCCGCCGCACGGTCACCGTCGTGCCGGGTTCGGAGCGCGAGTTGCGCGCCGATCTGGTCCTTCTCGCGATCGGGTTCGAGGGTACGGAGGAGCAGCCGCTCCTGGCCCAGTTCGGCGTGACCCGCACCGCCCGCGGCATCGTCGACGCCCGCCCGGACTGGCAGACCGATGTGGACGGCGTGTTCGTGGCCGGCGACATGCACCGGGGCGCCTCGCTGATCGTCTGGGCGATCGCCGAGGGCCGGGCCGCCGCCGCCGCGATCCACAACTACCTCGGCGCGTTCGGCGAGCTGCCCGCTCCCGTCCACCCTGGATCATTGCCGCTCACCGCCGTTCGATGACACCATGGGCGACGCCCGGTGCGTCGCCTGTGGGGTGAGCCTTTGATCGATCACACGGTGCCCGTCGCGCGTGCCCGTGACGGGGTGCGCGCCTGGGTCCGATCCGCGGGTTCCGGGCTGCGCCGGGCGTCGCCGTACGGCATCGTTGCGTTCCTCGCCGCCGCCGCGGTGGCGCCGGTCGCGGGCGCGGCGCTGGGCGCGTCCAACGAGATGAGCGCGGCCCTGTCCCAGCTCGGCGGCATGGGCAGCAACTATCTGTCCGACGCGCTCGCCGGCACGGCCGACCGGCTGCGCAACGACGCGTCCGCCGACGAGTTCCGCGAGGCGCTCGCCGTCGACCTGGTGGCCCGGCTCGACGCGGGGGACACCGGCCTGCGTGACGAGATCGCCTCGGTGCTGCAGGCGATCGACGCGGTCGAGGTGGCGTTGCGGGCCGCCGACGACGGGGTGCGCAGCGAGCTGATCGCGGCGTTCGGCTCGCTCGGCGCGGATGTGGGCCGCCTCCACCTGCTGGCCTCGGACGCCGCGGACGCGCTGGCCCGGATCGGCGTCGAGCAGCGGCAGCAGACCGAGTTGCTGCGGCAGAGCCTGGTCGCGGCCCACCAGATCATGCAGGAAGTACGCGGCCGGCGGCCGATCCCGAACAAGGCCCTCTCGCGGGGCGAAGACCCGGGCGGTCCCGCCCCCTATCCGGGCATGGCCAGCTTCGACGCGCTCGACGCCCGCTACTTCCGCGGCCGCGAGACGCTGGTCGCCTCGCTGCTGGGCCGGCTGAGCGAGCAGGCCGTCGGCGGCCCGCCGCTGGTGGTGGTCGGCGTCTCCGGCGCGGGCAAGTCGTCGCTGATCCGGGCCGGCGTGCTGCCCGCGATGACGATGGACCTGCCGTGGGTGATCATGACGCCGGGCGCGTCCCCGCGGGCCGAGCTGACCGGCCGCCTGGCCGCGCTGGGCGAGGACCGCAAGGTCGTCTTCGTCGACCAGTTCGAGGAGCTGTTCACCCAGTGCGCCGACCCGGCCGAGCGGCTCGCGTTCGCCGAGGCCCTCGCCGATCTCGCGCCCGACCTGCTGATCATCACGGTGCGCGCCGACTTCTATCCACAATGCACCGAACTGCCGCCGCTGGCCGGCATGCTCGCCATCGGGCAGGTGGTGGCCGGGCCGCTGAGCGAGGTGGATCTGCGGCGCGCCATCCGCGAACCGGCCGCCATCGCCGGCTATCACCTCGAGCCCGGCCTCGAGGACCTGCTGCTCGCCGACCTCGGCGCGATCGATCGTGGCGGCGCGCTGCCGCTGCTCGCGCATGCTCTGCGGGCCACCTGGGACCGCCGCGAGGGCGACACCATGACGGTGGCCGGTTACCGTGCCACCGGCGGGATCCGGCGCGCCGTGGCCGAGTCGGCCGAGGAGATCTACCTCGGACTGGACGAGGCCGGCCGGGCGGCGCTGCGCCGGGCCGTGCTCAGCCTGGTGACCATTGTGGACGACCTCCCGGTCCGCCGCCGCGCCGCCCGCGCCGAGACCGATCTGGACGTGCTCCGGCCGATGATCGAGGCGCGCCTGGTGACCACCGGCGAGGACACCGTCGAGGTCAGCCACGAGGCGTTGCTGACCGGCTGGCCGCGGCTGGCCGGGTGGCTGGTCGACGAGCGCGAGACCATCCTGCTGCGGCAGCGCCTCGCCCTGGCCACCCAGGACTGGCTGGCCGCGGGCGAAGATCAGGACTCGGTCTACCGCGGCGCCCGCCTCGACGCCGCCCGTGAGTGGGCGACCGGCCGCGGCGACGTGCCCGAGGCGCAGCGGCGTTTCCTCGCGGCCGGCACGTCCGCGGCCCGCCGCACCACCAACCGCCTCCGCCGGCTGGTCGCCGGTCTCGCCGTTCTCCTGCTGCTCGCCGTGGCCGGTGGCGTGGCCGCCCTGGTGACCCGCAACACCGCCGAGCGGAACCGGCTCGAGGCGCTGTCCCGCCAGCTCGCCGCGGAGGCGCGCACGGCCATCTCGCTCAACGACTTCGAGGCCAGGACGAAGGCGGTGAACGGCTGGGACGCCGCGCACACCTCCGAGGCGCACACCGCTCTGATCTCCACCCAGCAGACGGTGACCCTGGGCCACCTCGGCACCCGGGACGGCGCCTACCGCATCGCGGTCAGCCCGGACGGCAGCCGGGTGGCGGTCGGCTACTACGACGGGCGGCTCCAGCTCTGGGACGCCCGTACGCTCCGCCAGGTCGGCGGCGACTTCCGAGTCCCGGGCACGGAGACCGTCCTGGTCTCGCTGAAGTTCTCGCCCGACGGCCGCTACCTGGCGTCGTCGTCGCTGTCGCTGCCCGGCGGGGTGGCCCTGTGGGACGGCGTGACGGGCCGGCAGCTGCGCACGCTGAACGCCTTCGGCGGCGTCGCCTGGCTCCCCGGTGACGGCGGGCTGCTCGCGGTCCGGTCCGAGGGCGAGCCGGTCGGCCGGCTGCTCGCCACCTGGGATCCGGCCACCGGCCGGGTCGCCGGTACGACCCCGGTCGGCCTGGCGGGCGTCCTGGCCATGGCCGTGAGCCGCGACGGCCGCCATGTCGCCCTGTCCGGGCCCCAGCGGGTGGTGGTGGTGCGGCGGGCCGACGCCAGAACGCTGCTCACCCTGACCGACCAGACCTACTTCGATGTGGCGTTCGCGCCGGACGGCACACTGATCACTTCCGGCCTGAAGTCGCTGGAGCTGGTCACCTGGGACCCCGTCACCGGACGCCGCCTCGGCCGGATCAGCGACCCGGACAATCCGCTCGGCGGCGGGCAACTCGCTGTCACACCGGACGGCACGGTGCTCGCCCAGGGCGGCGAGGAGAACGAGATCCAGCGGATCAAGTCGGACGGCGGCGGCCCGCGGCCGGAGATGAGCGAGTTCCGCGGCACGGCCACCTCGATGGCCCTCTCGGCCGACGGGCACCTGCTCGCCGCGGCCGGCCTCGGCGCCCCGCCCATGCTGTTCCGGCTCGACGTCGACCGGCTGCCGCACCCGCAGCTCGTCGGCTACGTCGCCTTCGAACCGGGCGGGACCCGCATGGCCAGCGGTTCCAGCGACCCGCGGATCCGCGTCTGGGACACCGCCACCAGCAACATCGTCTCGACGATCGAGCTGACCGGCCACGACGGCGGACCGATCGGTCTGGCCTGGGGCGCCGGCGGCGTCATCGTCGCGACCCTGTCCGACGGCCGCATCCTGGCCTTCGACGCGGACGGCAAGCTCCGGCACACCTTCCGGGCCGGCCCCCGGCGGATCGCCAGCAGCCCGGCCGTCTCGCCGGACGGGACGCTGCTGGCCGTCAGCATCGACGGCGACGGCGCCGACCGGGCGGCCGACAAGTCGAGCTACGTGCGCGAACGCCGCCGCGAGCCCAAGGTGATCGTCTGGGATCTCCGCACCGGCGCCCGGGTCGCCGGGGTCGACGCGACCGATCATCTGATCATGCGGCTGGCCTTCACCCCGGACGGCCGTCGGCTGCTGGGCACCGGCAATTCCAGTGCCACCGCCAGGGCCGACGACGGGAACCAGACCGGCGCCGTGTTCCAGTGGCAGGTCGACGGCATGCGCCTGGTGGCGAGCCGCTCGCTGCCGTTCGCCGAAGCGGCCGGCGACGGCGCGTTCAGCCCGGACGGCAGCAGGTACGCGGTCGCCACCCGGGCCGGGCACGCGGCCGTGTTCCGCACCGCCGGCCTGGAACCGGACGGATCCATCGGGCGGCACGACTTCGAGGCCGACCATGTCGCCTGGTCGCCGGACGGCCGGATCCTCGCCACCTCCAGCAACGAGGAGGGCGACCCGATCCGGCTCTGGGACGCCGCCACCGGCGACCCGATCGCGGCCGCCCGCGCCCAGGGCAACACGATCCAGGACCTGGAGTTCTCCCCGGACGGCCGGACCCTGGCGGCCGCCTCCGGCGACTGGACCGTCGCCCTCTTCCACCTCGACCCCGATGACGCTGTGCGACGGCTGTGTGCCGTCATCCGGCCGGTCGCCGAGGCCGAAGCGAGGAACCTGCCCCGGCTGTGCCGATGACAACCCGGCCAGGGCGCTAAGCTCTTAGCCGTTTGAGCACCCCTGGGACCGGGGGTCGGTCCGCGGGCCGACCCGGAGGAGAAATAGCCTGATGGCTGTGTCACGCCGAGTAAAGATCGTCTGCACCATGGGTCCGGCCACCGCGTCCCCCGAGCGCATCCGCGGGCTCGTCGAGGCCGGCATGGACGTGGCCCGGCTGAACTTCAGCCACGGCAGCCACGATGATCACAAGCACGTCTACGACCTCGTCCGCGAGGCCGCCGCCGAGTCGGGCCGCGCCGTCGCGGTGCTGGCCGACCTGCAGGGCCCGAAGATCCGGCTCGGCCGTTTCGCCGCCGGACCGCACGAGTGGCGTACCGGCGACGTCGTCACCATCACCAGCGACGACATCCAGGGCACCCCCGACCGGGTCTCCTGCACCTACACGCGGCTGCCGCAGGAGGTCAAGGTCGGCGACCGCCTGCTGATCGACGACGGCAAGGTCGCCGTCGAGGTCTCCGCGGTCGAGGGCAACGACATCGTCTGCCTGGTCGTCGAGGGCGGCCCGGTCTCCAACAACAAGGGCGTCTCGCTGCCCAACGTCGCGGTCAGCGTGCCGGCGATGAGCGACAAGGACGAGGAAGACCTGCGCTTCGCGCTGCGCATGGGCTGCGACGTGATCGCGCTGTCGTTCGTCCGCTCGCCCGACGACATCAAGCTGGTCCACCAGATCATGAGCGAGGAGGGCGTCACCCGCCCGGTCATCGCCAAGGTCGAGAAGCCCGAGGCGGTCGACCACCTCGAGGCGATCGTGCTGGCCTTCGACGGCGTCATGGTGGCCCGTGGCGACCTCGGCGTCGAGCTGCCGCTCGACCAGGTGCCGCTGGTGCAGAAGCGCGCCGTGCAGCTCTGCCGCGAGAACGCCAAGCCGGTCATCGTGGCGACCCAGATGCTCGACTCGATGATCGAGAACAGCCGCCCGACCCGGGCCGAGGCCTCCGACGTGGCCAACGCGGTGCTCGACGGCACCGACGCGGTGATGCTCTCCGGCGAGACCAGCGTCGGCAAGTACCCGGTGCTCACGGTCAGCACGATGGCCCGCATCGTCACCACGACCGAGAGCGGCCCGATCGGGGTGCCGCGGCTCCAGCACGACCCGCGTACCCATGGTGGCGCCCTGACCGTCGCCGCCTCGCAGATCGCCCGCAACATCGGCGCGAAGGCGCTGGTCGCCTTCTCGCAGACCGGCGACACCGTCCGGCGGCTGTCCCGGCTGCACTGCGAGCTCCCGCTGTACGCCTTCACCCCGATCGCCGAGGTGCGCGACCAGCTCGCCCTGACCTGGGGTGTCGAGACCTTCCTGACCGACTTCGTCCAGCACACCGACGACATGTTCCGTCAGGTCGACGCCAAGATGCTGGGCCTCGGCCTGGCCAAGCCGGGCGAATACGTGGTCGTCGTGGCCGGCAGCCCGCCGAACGCCCCCGGCTCGACCAACACGCTCCGGGTGCACCAACTGGGTTCGCTGGCCGATCCCAGTAGCGTGTGAACATGCCACTCCAGGGCCAGGCCGCCGTCGATCAGCTTCTGCAACTGCTCGACCTGAAGCAGATCGACGCGGCCACCTTCACCGGCGAGAGCCCGCAGACCGGGGCGCAGCGCGTCTTCGGCGGGCAGGTCGCCGGCCAGGCCCTGGTCGCCGCGGGCCGCACGGTGCCGTCCGAGCGGACGGTGCACAGCCTGCACGGCTACTTCGTGCGGCCCGGCGACCCGACGGTGCCGATCGACTTCCACGTCGAGACGATCCGCGACGGCCGGTCGTTCTCGGTGCGGCGCTCGACGGCCCAGCAGAACGGCCGGACGATCTTCTTCATGTCGGCGTCGTTCCAGGTCCACGAGGAGGGCCTGGACCACCCGTCGACACCGCCGGCCGACGTGCCCGGGCCCGCCGAGGTGCCCACGATGCACGACTGGGTGAAGCGTTACCCCGAGCGCGCGGGCGCCTTCAACGCGGCCCCCCAGGCGATCGACCTGCGCTACGTCGGCGTGCCCGGCTGGGTCCCGCCGGGCGACCGCGAGGTCAACGCCGAGCAGCGCGTGTGGATGCGCATCAACGGCACGCTGCCGGACGACCCGCTGATCCACGCCTGCGCCCTGACCTACGCCTCCGACCTGTCCCTGCTCGACGCGGTCCTGTCGACGCACGGCGAGGTGTGGGGGCCGGGCGGCGTGATCGGCGCCAGCCTCGACCACGCGCTGTGGTTCCACCGGCCGTACCGCGCCGACGAGTGGTTCCTCTACGACTGCACCAGCCCGTCGGCCAGCGGCGCCCGCGGCCTGGCCAGCGGGAAATTGTTCACGGAATCGGGCGTTCACATCGCCAGCGCGGTTCAGGAGGGTTTGCTCCGCCGCGTCGGCGCGGGCAAATAACTCAGGTCAAGAGCTTTATGTCGCACCTGGGTGGGTGGTTCTGACCGTCGCTCCCGCCGAGGCCGGGCGTGCGGCTCCAAGGCCGTGGCCGGCCAGAACAGAGCCGCCCACCCTTCATTCTGAGTGAGTGGTCGCCCTCTGGGCGCTCCGCGCCCGAACCCCGTCGCCGGCCCTTTGCTCAGAGCAGGGGACGGGCCCGCGTCAGCCGGACTGGTGGGTTTTGCGGGAGGACTCGGCGGGGGAGTTGACGCCCTCGGGGGTGTCCGGGACCTCGGGCATGTCCTCGTCGTCGAAGTGGTGGCCGACCGCCGCGCCGGTGACCCCGGCCAGGGCGAGCATGGCGTCGAGGTCGGCTGTGGTCCGCAGAACCTCCTGGTGGAAGTCGTCCCCCTGGGGAGCGGCCGGCGCGGCAGAGGCAGCCGGGGCGGCGGGCCGGTCTGTGGCAGCGGGCTGTTCTGTGGCGGCCGGGGTGGCGGGCTGTTCTGTGGCGGCCGGGGTGGCGGGCTGTTCTGTGGCGGCTGTGTGTGGGGCGGGCTCGGGGGCGTAGGCCATGGCGGCCCCGGGCGGTCCCGGCACGATCATCGGGCCGGCCTGCTCGGTGGTCTCGCCACCGGCGGCCACGTAGCCCGCCGCGGCCATCCCGCCCGCGGCCGCGAGGCCGGGCTCGGCGGCGGCCGAGGGAGCGCCGCCCGAGGCGCCCAGGGCGTGCTCGGTGGGACCGCCCGGCCACATCGGGTCAGCGCCCGGCGAGACGTCCGCGCCGCCGGCCGAGACAGCGCCGGCCGAGGCAGCGTCGGCCGAGGAGCGGGGCGCCGCGCGGTGGCGAGGGGCCGGCCGGACGGCGACGGGCGGCTTGGGCGGGGCGGTGTCGAAGTCGGCCAGGCCGGCGGTGTAGCCGCTCAGGCCCTCGGCGCGCTCCGGTGGCAGGTCGAGGATGTCGGCGCGGGCCGCGCGTACCTCTCGGAGGCGAAGCCCGGTGACCAGGTCGGCCACGCCGCGCAGCAGGCCGAGCGCGCCGATCACGGTGACCACCAGATCGGCCGTCCGCGACAGCGGGCTGGCCGAGAAGAAGCCCAGGCCGGCCTCCAGCACGCCGACCACCATGATCAGGCCCCACACCCGGTCGGTGTCCCGGGTCATCATGGCCACGGCCACGTCGACCGCCCCGCGCACCATGAGGTACCAGCCGATCAGCGCGGCGGGCGTGGTGTACGAGGAGGTCTGTCCGGTCAGCAGCACCACGCCGGTGGCCGTGAAGAGCAGGCACATCGACGCGTTCATCCACCAGGTCCGCGCCCCGGCGCAGGCCCGTAGCGCCTCGGTGAGCGCGCCGAACAGCACGACCGGCCCGGCCACCCGCACGATGTCGGCCGGTTCGAGCCGGAGCACGGTCCAGCCGACGGCCAGCCAGGCGACGCCGGCGAGCATCAGCCAGCCCCACATGGCGTGCCGCACGGCACTCAACGGTCCGGTCGTGAACATGAACGCCTCCCGGGGTCCTGGTACTTGCCCATGACACCAGGAAGAAGCGCCTCAAGCGGACTTTTCGCCGAAAGCGGGATGGCGGTGGTGGTGTCCCCGGTGGGATTCGAACCCACACTGGATGGTGTTTGAGACCATTTCCTCTGCCGGTTGGGATACGGGGACGCAGAGGTACGTCTCCTGACGGTGAAGCCGTCACGAGCCTGACACACACTACCCACTACGCTGTTGGGGGTGACACCCAGATACCCGGGTGTCGCGGACGCAGCGGGTTGAGGGGTAGGGGTACGTGGCCGACACGGAGGCGAGCGCTGAGCGCAGGCGGGTTCTCATCGCCGAGGACGAGGCGCTGATCCGGCTGGACCTGGCCGAGATGCTCGTCGAGGAGGGCTACGACGTCGTCGGTGAGGCCGGTGACGGCGAGACGGCTGTGCGCCTGGCCGAAGACCTCTCACCCGACCTGGTCATCCTCGACATCAAGATGCCGATCATGGACGGGCTGGCCGCGGCCGAGCGGATCGCCGGCGCCAAGATCGCCCCGGTGGTCATCCTCACCGCGTTCTCCCAGCGCGACCTGGTCGAGCGGGCGCGGGCCGCGGGCGCGATGGCGTACCTGGTGAAGCCCTTCCAGAAGTCCGACCTGGTGCCGGCGATCGAGATCGCGCTCTCCCGGTACTCGGAGATCTCGGCGCTCGAGTCCGAGGTGGCCGGGCTGACCGACCGGCTCGAGACCCGCAAGTCGGTCGAGCGGGCCAAGGGCGAGCTGATGACCAAGTACCAGATGACCGAGCCCCAGGCGTTCAAGTGGATCCAGCGGACCGCGATGGACCACCGGTTGACCATGCGTGAGGTCGCCGACCGGATCCTGGCCGAGCAGCAGGCCGAGGCGGAACCGCCGCAGTGAGGCCGGCCACCGCCCGGGTGCTGGCCGCGGTGGTGCTGGCCGCCGGGGCGGTGGGTGGCTGCGACGACCCCGCTCCGCCGCCGGCCGTCCCGCCGGTGACCATCGCCTGGCAGCCGGCCGCGTTGCCGGCCGACCCGTCCGGTGCCGCGATCATGCTGCGTGAGGCGACCTCGTGCGGCGGCGCGTTCTTCGTGGTGGGCGCGCTGCGGGACAAGTCCGGGGGTACGCGGCCCGCGGCGTGGCTGACCCGCGACGGCACGGCCTGGTCCCCGATGACCTTCAAGCCCAAGACCTTCTACGGCGAACAGAACATCCTGTACGCCGTGGCCTGTGCGAACGGCCGGCTGGCGGCCCTGGGCGCCAAGGTCGGCGGGGCGCACGGCAACCCGCGGACGAGTTCCTGGTCGCAGGACGCCGACGGGGTGCTCCAGGAGGTGACCGCCCCGTTCGAGCTGTTCGGCGGCCCGCAGGCGCTGAACGTGAACCGGCTCGACGCGGGCCCCAGCGGCTTCCTGATCTCGGGCAACCGGATGTCGGGGGCGGCGGCCTGGGTCTCGCCGGACGCCGCGAGGTTCGACATCGTCGAGCGGGCCGCCGGCCTGACCTCGGACCAGGCGGGTGAGACGTACGCGTTCGACGCGGCCGCCCTGCCCCCGGGCTGGCTGGTGGTCGGCGGGATCATCGCGGCCGGCCGGGTCGACCGCGACCCGATGAGCTGGCGGTCGCCGGACGGCCGCGGCTGGACCCGGGTGCCGGCCGCCGGTGGCACGGAGGACTACGACGAGTTGCAGCGCGTGACCGTGCTGGACGGCGTACCCATGGCCGTGGGCCTCCGGGGCGCCGCCTTCGGAGCGTGGCGGCTTGACGGTGACACGTGGCAACCGGCGGGGACCTTCGGCGTGGTCCGTCCCGGCGGCGGCACGTCGGTGCGGTCGCTCGTGGCGTCGAACGGGCGGCTGCTCGCGGTCACCGCCGACGCCCAGGGCTACGCCGGCTGGGTGTCCGCCGACCGGGGCGGCTCGTGGCGGCCGGTCACGTTGCCCGCGGTGACGGCCGGCGCCGATCACGCGGTCACGCTCACCGCGGGTGCGGACGGCCGTCTGCTGCTGCTCACCGACGACGGCGTGACCGGACGGACCTATCTCGCGGAGACGCCGGCCTGATCGGGCCGATGCCCGTTCGGCCACGTCTCCCGGGGCACCTTTTGCCGCACTGCGTAACGGCTTACCGGTGTTGTGGCCCCGCGACCTTACTGTGGCATTTGCCCGCGCCATACGCTGCGCCCGCACAGGGGCACGGGAACAGCGCAGACGAGAGGGCATGAGCCTTGAGGCACAACTTTGGACGGGCCCTGGGCGCCGTGGGGCTGGCGGCCGCCATGCTCGCGGTGGCCGGTTGTCAGGACGCGGGCGGCAGCGGCGGGGAGACCCAGGCGGCCTGCGGCGGCAAGGTCGCGATCTTCGGCGCCTTCACCGGCGCCAACGCGGGCGCGGTGCTCTCCTCGCTCAACGGGGCCAAGATGGCCGTGAAGAAGTTCAACGCGGCGAACCCGGACTGCAAGGTCACCATGCAGGAGTTCGACACGCAGGGTAACGCCGATCAGGCGACCCCGATCGCCAACCAGGTGGCTCAGGATCAGTCGTTCCTGGCGGTGATCGGCGGGCACTTCTCCGGTGAGTCGAAGGCCACGATGCCGATCTACGAGGCGGCGGGCATGGCGATGGTCAGCCCCGAGGCCACCGCTCCGGAGCTCACGGCGGCGGGCAACAAGTCGTTCCACCGGGTGGTCGGTAACGACAACACGCAGGGCGCGGCGGCGGTCGAGTACGTCAAGACGGTCGCGAAGAGCAAGAAGGTCTTCGTGGTGGACGACGGCTCGACCTACGGCTCGGGCATCATCAAGGTGATCAAGGACGGCCTGGGCCCGCTGGTGGCCGGCTCGGACAAGGTGCAGACCGACCAGACCAACTTCGACGCCACGATCTCGAAGATCAGGAGCGCGGACGCGGACATCATCGCGTACGGCGGTTACACCAACGAGGCGGCTCCGCTGCTGAAGCAGGCCCGCGCGGCCGGGGTCAAGGCGACCTTCCTCGGTTTCGACGGCCTCTACGACCCGGGGTTCCCGAAGGGCGCGGGCGAGGCCGCCCAGGGCGCCATCGTGACCTGCCCGTGTCTGCCGGCGGACAAGGCCGGCGGCACTTTCCCGAAGGACTACGAGGCCGAGTACAAAGAGCCGTCGGGCGCGTACGGCGCCGAGGGCTTCGACGCGGCGACGGTGCTGCTCGACGGGTTCAAGGCGGGCAAGAAGACCCGCGCCGACCTGCTGACCTGGGTCGACGCGTACGACAAGCAGGGCGTCTCGAAGTACATCAAGTTCGACCAGAACGGCGACGTCGACAAGTCCAAGGTCGTGGTCTGGTCGTACGAGATCAGCGGCGGCAAGTTCCAGCCCGGCCAGGAGCTCAAGCTCGCGGGCTGACCGGCACGGTGGTCCGCCGATCGGCGGGGCCGGCGTCGCGGCCCGCCCCGCCGATCACGCTGTGAAACGGAATCCGGGGCCCGGGACCACGATCCGGTGATCACTCCGACGGGCGAAATGACCGCTTTTACCTGCGGGAAACGCCGCTGTAACGGGGCCGGTTCCCCGAATTGTGTCCGCTCGGCCCTTCCGCTGAGGAACCTTCGAGCAGACACTCTGTAACGGTTTGGCAAGCGTGCTGGCTAGACCCTACTTAGGTAATTGACACCCAAGTACGCTGCGCCATCACGAGCAGTGCGCAGGAAAGCGGTTCAACCCATCACAGGGACCGGGCCCGCCGCACCCTGCATCAGAGGAAAGGTCATAAGCCTTGAGGCGTAATTTTGTTCGAGCCCTCGGTGCCGTGGGGCTCGCCGCCGCCATGCTCGCGGCGGCCGGATGTCAGGACTCCGGCGGCAGTGGCGGCGACACGACGGCTGCCGACTGCGGTGGAAAGATCGCGATCTTCGGCGCCTTCACCGGCCCGAACGCGGGCCTCGTCATCCCGTCGCTCAACGGGGCGAAGCTCGCGGTGAAGCAGTTCAACACCGCGAACCCCAACTGCAAGGTCACCATGCAGGAGTTCGACACGCAGGGTAACGCCGACCAGGCGACCCCGATCGCGAACCAGGTCGCTCAGGACCAGTCGTTCGTCGGCGTCATCGGCGGTCACTTCTCCGGTGAGTCGAAGGCCACGATGCCCATCTACGAGGCCGCGGGCATGGTCATGGTCAGCCCGTCGGCAACCGCCACCGAGCTCACCGCCGGTGGCAACAAGTCGTTCCACCGCGTGGTCGGCAACGACGGCACCCAGGGGGCCGCCGCGGTCGAGTACATCAAGAACGTCTCCAAGAGCCAGAAGGTCTTCCTGATCGACGACGGTCAGACCTACGGCGTCGGCATCATCGACGTGGTCAAGAAGGGCCTGGGCGCCACGGTGGCCGGCTCGGACAAGGTCCAGACCGACCAGACCAACTTCGACGCCACGATCTCCAAGATCAAGAGCGCGAAGGCCGACCTGATCGCGTACGGCGGCTACACCAACGAGGCGGCTCCGCTGCTGAAGCAGGCCCGCGCGGCCGGCGTCACGGCGAAGTTCCTCGGCTTCGACGGCCTGTACGACCCCGGCTTCCCGAAGGGCGCCGGCGACGCCGCCAACGACGCCGTGGTCACCTGCCCGTGTCTCCCGGCCGACAAGGCCGGCGGCACGTTCGCCAAGGACTACCAGGCCGAGTACAACATCGCTCCGGGTTCGTACGGCGCTGAGGGCTTCGACGGCGCCAACGTCTTCCTCGACGGCTTCAAGGCCGGCAAGAAGACCCGCGCCGACCTGCTCGCCTGGGTCGACTCGTACGACAAGCAGGGCGTCTCGAAGTACATCAAGTTCGACCCGACCGGTGACGTGGACAAGTCCAAGGTCGCCATCTGGTCCTACAAGATCTCGGGCACGAACTTCGAGCCCGAGCAGGAAATCAAGCTCACCAGCTGATTCATCGGTACGTGGTGCGGCCGGGGGTGTCCTACGCCCTCGGCCGTATCTGGTGCATAAGGAGTTTTTGTGAATTTCGACGAACTCTTCGGGCACCTGGGTCAGCACACGGTGGACGGCTTGGCGAAGGGCTCCATCTATGCCCTCGTCGCGCTCGGCTACACGCTGGTCTACGGCGTTCTGAAGCTGATCAACTTCGCCCACTCCGAGGTCTTCATGGTCGGCACCTTCGCCGTCGTGGGCACCTGGACCCTTCTGGGCGCGACCAACAACCCGGGGATCGGCATGATGCTGGTCTTCCTGGCGGCTGGTCTGGTGGCCGGGGCCCTGGCCTCCGGCGCCACCGCCGTGGCGGTCGAGCGCATCGCGTACAAGAGATTGCGGTCCATGAACGCACCACCCCTGGCGTTCCTGATCACCGCGATCGGCCTCTCCCTGGTCCTCTCCGAGGCCTTCGGGGTGTGGCGGGGACGCCTGGTCGTCGGTATGCCGACGATCGTCCCGCAGAAGGTCGTGTTCAGCATCGGCAACACGTCGGTCTCGAACACCCAGCTGCTCACGATCATCGCGGCCATCCTGATGATGATCGGCCTCGACGTGTTCATCAACCGCACGCGGTACGGCCGTGGCGTGCGCGCGGTGGCGCAGAACCCGGACACCGCGGCGCTGATGGGCGTCAACAAGGACCGGGTGATCATGCTGATCTTCCTGCTCGGTGGTCTTCTGGCGGGGGCCGCCGCGCTGCTCTACGCGGTCCGGTACGGCAACACCCGGTTCAACGTCGGCTTCGTGCTCGGCCTCAAGGCGTTCACGGCGGCCGTGCTGGGCGGCATCGGCAACCTCCGGGGCGCCCTGGTCGGCGGTCTGGTCCTGGGCGTGATCGAGGTCTGGGCGGCTACGCTGACCTCGTCCAACTGGGAAGACGTCGCCGCGTTCGTCGTACTGGTCCTGGTGCTGCTGTTCCGGCCGACCGGTCTGCTGGGTGAGTCGCTGGGGAGGGCCCGGGCATGACACAGACGGTTGAGAAGGACGCGGACAAGCCTCAGGGCAAGACCCGCGTCAGCATCGGCGACCGGTGGCGGGCGCTGCCCAAGTGGCAGCGCTGGATCGGTTACCTGGCCGGCATCGTCTTCCTCTACTACCTGCCGCTGCTCGGCATCCCCGGCCTGACCTGGCTGCGGACCGACTACATCGCGAACGGCAACAACTGGGCCGGTGTGCTGTTCACCTGCGCGGTCTACGTGCTGATCGCCCTGGGCCTGAACGTGGTGATCGGGCTGGCCGGCCTGCTCGACCTCGGATATGTCGGGTTCTACGCGGTCGGCGCCTACAGCGTCGCGCTGTTCGGATCCCGGCAGTCACCCGTCGTCCAGGCGATCCAGGAGCGGTTCGGACTGAGCCAGGAATGGGCGATGGCCTGGGCCGTGTGCATCATCATCGCGCTGGTCCTGGCGATGATCTCCGGTGTGCTGCTGGGCTGGCCGACGCTGCGGCTGCGCGGTGACTACCTGGCCATCGTGACGCTCGGCTTCGGCGAGATCATCCAGCGCGTGGTGCGCAACTCGGTGAGCTGGTCCGGTGGCCCGGCCGGGGTGGCGGCCATCCCCGGGCCGCAGGGCGCGCCGTCCGCCGACAACAACGTGTTCGGCCTGCTCGACGCCAAGCCGTGGTACTGGCTGGCGCTCAGCGTCGTACTGCTGATCGTGTTCCTGGTCCGCCGGCTGGAGAACAGCCGGGTCGGCCGGGCGTGGCTGGCGGTGCGTGAGGACGAGGACGCGGCCGCGGTGATGGGCGTCTACCCGTTCAAGTTCAAGCTGTGGGCGTTCGCGATCGGGGCGGCCCTCGGTGGCCTGTCCGGTCTGCTGTTCGCCAGCCGGGCCGGGTTCATCGAGCCCAACCAGTTCAACGCGCAGCTGTCCATCCTGTTCGTCGCCATGGTCGTGGTCGGCGGCGCGGGCAACATGGGCGGCGTTGCGATCGGCGCGTTCATGCTGGCGTACCTGCCGGAGCGGTTCCGGGACTTCGCCGAGTGGCGGTTCCTGGTCTTCGGTCTGGCGCTCGTCATCATCATGCTCATCCGTCCGCAGGGCCTGCTTCCCAGCCGGCGGCGGGCGCGCGAGCTGAAGGACCGACAGGAGGAGGTGCCCGCCGGTGTCTGACCTGACTCGTACGGTGCTGCTCGACGTCGACAACGTGACGTTGAAGTTCGGCGGCGTGGTGGCTCTCAATGAGGTGAGCTTCAGCATCCACCGGGGCGAGATCCTCGGCCTGATCGGCCCGAACGGCGCCGGCAAGACGACCTGCTTCAACGTCATGACCGGCGTCTACAAGCCGACCTCGGGCAAGGTGACGTTCGACGATCAGCGGATCACCGGGCGTCGCCCGCACGAGATCAACCACATGGGTGTGGCCCGGACGTTCCAGAACATCCGGCTGTTCCCCGAGATGACCGCGCTCGAGAACGTCATGGTCGGTACCGACTCCCGACACAAGACGAGCGTCGTCGGCGCGTTGTTCCGGCTCTACCGCGTGCGGGTCAAGCCGGACGAACTGCCCCAGGTCGACTCGGACAACGGCGTCATCCGGTTCACCCAGCAGGTCCGTCGCTGGGGCGCCAAGACGTTCGGGCTGTCCCGGCACACCCTGGAGGAGCGAGCCGGCGAGAAGAAGTCGCTCGACCTGCTCCGCTTCGTCGGGATCGAGCACCGGGCCAACGAGGAGGCGCGCAACCTGCCGTACGGCGACCAGCGCCGCCTCGAGATCGCCCGGGCGCTGGCCACCGAGCCGAAGCTGCTCTGCCTGGACGAGCCGGCCGCCGGCTTCAACCCGGCCGAGAAGGAGGCCCTGCTCCAGCTGATCCGCAGGATCCGCGACCTGGGTTACACCGTGTTGCTGATCGAGCATGACATGCGGCTGGTCATGGGCGTGACCGACCGGATCGTGGTGCTGGAGTTCGGCAAGAAGATCGCGGAGGGCACCCCGGCCGAGGTCCGGGACAACCCCAAGGTCATCGCCGCTTACCTGGGGGAGACCGCAGATGCTTCTTGAGCTGGACGAGATCGTCGTCAAGTACGGCCGGATCGAGGCCTTGCACGGCATGTCCATCCATGTCGACGAGGGTGAGATCGTCGCCCTGATCGGGGCGAACGGCGCCGGCAAGACCACCACGATGCGTGCCATCTCCGGACTGAACCCGCTGGCGTCGGGCAAGATCCGGTTCGACGGCAAGGACATCAGTAACCTGCGGTCCGACCTGCGGGTGCCCCTGGGCATCTGTCAGTCGCCGGAGGGCCGGGGCATCTTCCCGGGCATGTCGGTCCTGGAGAACCTCGACATGGGCGCCTTCACCCGGCGCGACACGGCCGAGGTGGCGAAGGACCTCGACCGGGTGCTCACCCTGTTCCCGCGGCTGGCCGAGCGGCGCAAGCAGGCCGGTGGCACCCTGTCCGGCGGCGAGCAGCAGATGCTCGCGGTCGGCCGGGCGCTGATGGCGCGGCCGCGGCTGCTCCTGCTGGACGAGCCCTCGATGGGTCTCGCCCCGATGATCATCCAGCAGATCTTCGACATCATCACGGAGATCAACCAGCAGGGCACCACGGTGCTGCTGGTCGAGCAGAACGCCCAGCAGGCGCTGTCCCGGGCCCACCGGGCGTACGTGCTGGAGACCGGCCGGATCGTCAAGCAGGGCACCGGTCAGGAACTGCTGCACGACGCCTCGATCAAAGAGGCGTACCTCGGCGTCGCCTGATCGTTTAGTACCGCCTGGTCGCAAATTCGCTTTCGGGGCGTATCACCTCAGGGCGAATTTGAGACCAGGCGCCGGGGGCGGCCGCGTTTCGCGTGGCCGCCCCCGGCGTTTGTGTCACACCCCCCGACTAGAGTCGTCACCCGTGAGCGCTGAAGCCAAGAACCGCCTGCTCCTGCTCGACGGCCACTCGCTGGCCTATCGCGCGTTCTTCGCGCTGCCGGTCGAGAACTTCTCCACCCAGACCGGGCAGCCGACCAACGCGGTGTTCGGCTTCACGTCGATGTTGATCAACATGTTGCGTGACGAGCAGCCGACCCACATCGTGGTCGCCTTCGACGTCTCCCGGCATTCCTTCCGCACCGACAAGTACGCCGACTACAAGGCCGGCCGGTCCGAGACACCGCAGCCCTTCCAGGGTCAGGTCAGCCTGATCAAGGAGGTGCTCGAGGCGTTGCGGATCCCGGTGGTGGAGAAGCCGGGCTACGAGGCCGACGACGTGATCGGCACGCTCGCCACGCAGGGGATCGAGGCCGGCATGGAGGTCATCATCTCCACCGGCGACCGAGACGCGTTCCAGCTGGCCGGCGAGCACACGACGATCCTCTACCCGGTGCGCGGCGTCTCCGAGGTGTGGCGGATGACGCCCGACGCGATCGAGGCGAAATACTTCGTCCGCCCCGATCGCTACCGCGACAAGGCCGCCCTGGTCGGCGAGACCAGCGACAACCTGACCGGTGTGCCGGGCGTCGGTGACAAGACCGCGGCGAAATGGATCAACGAGTACGGCGGCCTGGACGGCATCATCGCCGCCGCCGACAAGATCAAGGGCAAGGCGGGCGAGAACCTGCGCGCCCACCTGGCCGACGTGATGCGCAACTACGAGCTCAACAAGCTGGTCTGCGACCTCGAGCTGCCGCTCGGCCCCGACGACGTCAAGTGGCACGGCTGGGACCGCGAGGCGGTGCACCAGGTCTTCGACGCGCTCGAGTTCCGGGTGCTGCGCGAGCGGTTGTATTCCTACCTCGAGGCGGTCGAGCCCGAGGCCGAGTCCGGGTTCGACCTGTCCGGCAGTGTGCTGCGCGCCGGTGGGGTGGCCGGCTGGCTGGGCGAGCACGCCGGCGAGGCGCCGGTCGGGGTCGCCGTCACCGGCACGTTCGGGCGCGGCAGCGGCGAGCTGACCGGCGTCGCGGTGGCCACCGGCGACGGCCCGGCCGCCTGGTTCGACCCGGCGGCGCTCGACGAGGCCGACGAGCAGGCGGTGGCCGCCTGGCTGGCCGACGCGGCGCGGCCCAAGGTGATCCACGACGCCAAGCCCGCGAGGCTGGCGTTCCGGGCCCACGGCTGGGCGCTGGCCGGCGTACGCGTCGACACCGCCCTGGCCGCCTACCTGGCCAAGCCCGACCAGCGGGCGTACGACCTGACCGATCTCGCCCTGCGCTACCTCAAGCGCGAGCTGCGGGTCGACACCCCCGACGACGGCCAGCTCACCCTCGACGTGCTGGGCGACCAGGAGGAGGACGTCGCCGAGCAGAACGTCATGCTCCGGGCCCGCGCCACCCTCGACCTGGCCGACACCCTGACCGAGGAGCTGTCCCGCGACGACGGCGCCTCACAGCGCCTGCTGATGGAGGTGGAACAGCCGCTGTCGGTGGTGCTCGGCGAGATGGAACACGTCGGCATCGCGGCCGACACCGAGTACCTCTCCGAGCTCGAGGCCCACTTCGCCGCCGAGGTGAAGTCGGCCCAGCAGGGCGCACACGAGGTGGTCGGCCGCGAGTTCAACCTCGGCTCACCCAAGCAGCTCCAGGAGATCCTGTTCACCGAGCGCGGGCTGCCCAAGACCAAGCGGATCAAGTCGGGCTACACCACCGACGCCGACGCGCTGCAGAGCCTCTTCGCCCAGACCGGCGACCCGCTGCTGGCCCACCTGCTCCGCCACCGTGACGTGGCCAAGCTCAAGTCCACGGTGGACGGCCTGCTCAAGTCGGTCTCCGACGACGGGCGCATCCACACCACGTTCAACCAGACGGTGGCCGCCACCGGCCGGCTCTCGTCGACCGACCCCAACCTGCAGAACATCCCGATCCGCACCGAGGAGGGCCGGCGGATCCGCCGCGCGTTCGTCGTCGGCGCCGGCTTCGACCAGCTGATGACCGCCGACTACAGCCAGATCGAGATGCGGATCATGGCCCACCTGTCCGGCGACCAGGCGCTGATCGAGGCGTTCAACACCGACTTCGACTTCCACGCGATCACCGCGTCGTCGGTGTTCCACGTCCCGGTCGAAGAGGTCGTGCCCGACCAGC
The DNA here is from genome assembly GCF_040682035.1 of Actinoplanes sp. NPDC051470. NCBI lineage: Bacteria > Bacillati > Actinomycetota > Actinomycetes > Micromonosporales > Micromonosporaceae > Actinoplanes > Actinoplanes sp. NPDC051470. Next base: position 73,706 of record NZ_JBFBAA010000003.1, on the reverse strand, counting down.
GGCGCAAGATCAAGGCGATGAACTACGGCCTGGCGTACGGTCTGAGCGCGTTCGGCCTCTCCAACCAGCTGAGCATCTCCACCGAGGAGGCTCGCGGGCTGATGGAGGAATACTTCACCCGGTTCGGTGGGGTCCGCGACTACCTCCAGGCCGTGGTGAAGCGGGCGGTGCAGGACGGCTACACCGCGACCATCCTCGGCCGCCGGCGTTACCTGCCCGACCTGACCAGCGACAACCGCCAGCGGCGCGAGATGGCCGAGCGGATGGCGCTGAACGCCCCGATCCAGGGCTCGGCGGCCGACATCATCAAGGTCGCGATGCTCAAGGTCGACGAGGCGCTGCGCGGGTCCGGGCTGCGGTCGCGGATGCTGCTCCAGGTGCACGACGAGCTGGTCTTCGACGTGGCGCCGGGGGAGCGGGAGCCGCTCGAGGAACTGGTCCGGCGCGAGATGGGCGCGGCCTACCCACTGTCGGTGCCGCTCGAGGTGTCGGTCGGCGCGGGCCGCGACTGGAACGGCGCCGACCACTGAGCGTCATATCGATGTGAACTCTGTGAACCGGTGCAGGGATTTCGGCAAACCTCGAAGCAAGCAGCTCCGACCTGCGCAGACAATGGACTTGCGAGGCTTTGCTTAGCTGTGCCACATGCCAGGCTCTTCCATGGACACGACGTCACGCACAGACACGCCCGCGTGGCAACCGATCACGCGGAGTGCGCTCGACGCCGAGCAGGCGACCGCGTTCGCGCCGATGTTCAAGGCCCTCGGCGACCCGGTCCGCCTTCGGCTACTCTCGATGATCGCGTCGGCCGGCGGCGGTGAGGTCTGCGTCTGCGACCTCACCGGGTCGTTCGCGCTGACCGGTCCGACCATCTCGCACCACCTCAAGGTGTTGCGGGAGGCCGGTCTGGTCGACAGCGACCGCCGCGGCACCTGGGTCTACTACCGGCTGGTGCCCGCGGCGATCGCCCTGATGGCCGGTCTGATCGCCGTGACCGACGCGGTCGGCGTGGCCGTCTGACCGGCGCCGGCGCGCCGCCGGCCTTCTGCCCGACCTCGCGTGACTCGTCGGTCTTCAGCCACTTCTCCAGCCGCGAGGCGGTCACGGTGACCGCCTCGCCGAACTCGGTCCGCGTCTCGTCCGCCGTCTTCGTGGTCATTTCTGGTCATTCACCCGTTGTCGCAGACGAAGATCGCGGTGCCGGGGAAGAGCCGGCCGCGCAGCGGGCTCCACTGGCCCCAGACCTGCTCGTGTCCCTCGGGCCACTCCGGCTCGACCAGGTCCCGGATCCGGAACCCGGCCGCCACCAGCTCGCGGATCCGGTCGCCGAGGGTCCGGTGCTGCTCGACGTAGGTCGGCGTGCCCGACCCGTCCTCCTCGACGTACGGCCGGCGGTCGAAATACGAGTTGACCGCGAGCAGGCCGCGCTCGTCCGGCTCGTCGAGGAAGACCCAGCGCATCGGGTGGGTGATCGAGAAGACCCAGGGGCCGCCCGGCCGGAGCACGCGGGCCACCTCGCGCATCACCGCGCCCGAGTCGGTCACGAACGGGACCGCGCCGAAGGCGGTGAACACGATGTCGAAGCTGCCCGCGGCGAAGGGCAGCGCCAGCGCGTCGGCCTGGACGAGCGGTACGCGTACCCCGGAACGGTCTGAGGTCTCGCGTGCCTGCCGCAACATGCCCGCCGAGAGGTCGAGGGCGACCACCTCGGCGCCGGCGCCCTGGAGCCAGCGTGAGCCGGACGCCGCGCCACACCCCAGCTCGAGCACCCGGCGGCCGCGGACGTCGCCGAGCAGCCCCGCCTCGGCCTCACGCAGCCCCTCGGGGCACCAGACGAGGTCGACGTCGCCCAGGAAGGCGCCGTGCTCGTCCTGATATTCGTCGGCGTCGGCGTCCCACCACCCGCGGCTCGCGACCCGGCTCTCGGCATCCGACACGGGCCGACGGGTAACCTTATCGATCACTGCGCTAGCCTAGACACATCAGGGACGGCCCCAAACCGGGGCAAACCTCGCGTCTCGGTGAAGTTTCTGCCCGGGTCCTCGGGAGGGCTTGCAACCTGTGGTAATGCGCACGGTAAGCTAGTCGATGCGCTCGCGGATCGTGTACCTCGGCAGGGAGCAGGTTCCGCAAGTCGTCGGTTTCAGCCCGTTCTACGTCGTCTTGATCAGACCGCCCGTCATGATCACTGAAGGATGTTCGTGCTGTGCCCGCCGGCAGTTCCGCGGGGCGCGAGAGACACCACGACACCATCCGTTCGGAGCAACAGTCCACATGACGAGCAGCATCGAGGCCACCTCGAGCGCCAACAAGGTCACCGTCGACGATCTCGGCTCGGAGGAAGCATTCCTCGCGGCCATCGACGAGACCATCAAGTACTTCAACGACGGCGACATTGTCGAAGGCACCGTCGTCAAGGTCGATCGGGACGAGGTCCTGCTCGACATCGGCTACAAGACCGAGGGAGTGATCCCCTCTCGTGAGTTGTCGATCAAGCATGACGTGGACCCCGCGGAAGTGGTGTCGGTCGGTGACCACATCGAAGCCCTCGTCCTCACCAAGGAGGACAAGGAAGGCCGCCTGATCCTCTCGAAGAAGCGCGCTCAGTACGAGCGCGCCTGGGGCACCATCGAGAAGATCAAGGAGGACGACGGCGTCGTGCGCGGCTCCGTCATCGAGGTCGTCAAGGGCGGCCTCATCCTCGACATCGGTCTCCGGGGCTTCCTCCCCGCCTCGCTGGTCGAGATGCGTCGTGTCCGTGACCTGCAGCCGTACGTGGGCCGCGAGCTCGAAGCCAAGATCATCGAGCTGGACAAGAACCGCAACAACGTGGTCCTGTCCCGCCGGGCCTGGCTCGAGCAGACGCAGTCCGAGGTCCGCACCGAGTTCCTCAACAAGCTCCAGAAGGGCCAGGTCCGCAAGGGCGTCGTGTCCTCCATCGTCAACTTCGGCGCCTTCGTCGACCTCGGCGGTGTTGACGGCCTGGTGCACGTCTCCGAGCTCTCCTGGAAGCACATCGACCACCCCTCCGAGGTCGTCGAGGTCGGCCAGGAGGTCGAGGTCGAGGTGCTCGACGTCGACCTCGACCGCGAGCGTGTCTCGCTGTCGCTGAAGGCGACCCAGGAAGACCCGTGGCGTCAGTTCGCCCGGACCCACGCGATCAACCAGATCGTGCCGGGCAAGGTCACCAAGCTGGTTCCGTTCGGCGCGTTCGTCCGCGTCGACGACGGCATCGAGGGCCTGGTGCACATCTCCGAGCTGGCCGAGCGTCACGTCGAGCTGCCCGAGCAGGTCGTCCAGGTCGGTTCGGACGTCATGGTCAAGGTCATCGACATCGACCTCGAGCGTCGCCGGATCTCGCTCTCGCTGAAGCAGGCGAACGAGAACTTCGTGGAGGGCGAGGAGCACTTCGACCCCACCCTCTACGGCATGGCGGCCACCTACGACACCGAGGGCAACTACATCTACCCGGAGGGCTTCGACCCCGAGACGGGCGAGTGGCTCGAGGGCTTCGACAAGCAGCGCGAGACGTGGGAGAAGCAGTACGCCGACGCCCGCGAGCGCTGGGAGGCCCACACCAAGCAGGTGCAGGCGTCCCGCGAGGCCGACGCCGAGGCTGCTCTCAACCCGACTCCGGCCGTGATTCCCGGCGCTTCCTCCTCCACCCCCGGTGGCGGCGGCGGCGCGACCTCCTCGAGCTCGCCGGCCCCGGCGCGCGCGTCGGAGGAGCCGGCCGGCACCCTGGCCACCGACGAGGCGCTCGCCGCGCTTCGCGAGAAGCTGGCCGGCGGCAAGTGAACTAACTCCGCCCTGTAGTAAGGCAGGCCCGCCCGCGACCCCGGTCGTGGGCGGGCCTTCGCCTTTCCGGAATACTCGACCCGTGCTGAAGGTGGGTCTGACCGGCGGGATCGGTGCGGGCAAGAGCGCGGTGGCGGCTCGGCTCGCCCGCCGGGGAGCGGTCATCGTCGACTCCGACAAGCTGGCCCGCGAGGTGGTCGCGGCCGGAACCGACGGTTTGGCCGAGGTGGTGGCCGCGTTCGGCGACGGGGTGCTCGGCCCCGGCGGCGAGCTCGACCGCCCCGCGCTGGGGGCCAAGGTCTTCGGCGACGACGAGGCCCGCCACCGGCTCGAGAAGATCATTCATCCCCGGGTACGCGCCAGAGCGCACGAGCTGGCCGCCGCCGCGCCCGCCGACGCGATCCTGGTCAACGACGTCCCGCTGCTGGTCGAGACCGGCCAGGCGCCCTCGTACCACCTGGTCCTGGTGGTGACCGCCGACCTGGATACCCGGGTCCGCCGGCTGGCCGAGACCCGCGGCATGCCGGCCGACCAGGCCCGTTCCCGCATCGCCGCCCAGGCAAGCGACGCCGAGCGGGCCGCCGTGGCCGACGTGCTGATCCCCAACGACAGCGCCCTCGACGAGCTCGACGCCTTCCTGGCCGCCCTGTGGCGCGACCGGCTGGTCCCGTTCGAGGAGAACCTGCGCCTGGGCCGCGCCGCTTCCGGCGACCGTGCCGTGCCGCCCGCGCGCCTGGTCGCCCGCGTCCAGCATGCCCTCGGCGCCGAGGCCCGGATCACCGTCAGCGGCTCCGACCTGATCGTCGAGGCCGGCGCCGCCGACCAGGCCGATCGGCTCACCGCCGCCGGCTTCCCGCGGATCGCCCCGGGGGAGTTCGCCAGCGCCGACCCCGGCTGCCCGGTCACGGTGCGCGTCCGGGCGGAAGGCCCGCAGCGGTGAGCGAGCTGTTGATCTCCGACCTGGACGGAACGCTGCTGCGGCCCGACGGCACCCTGGGCGCCCGCAGCGTGGACACGATCAACCGCTTCCTGGCCGACGGTGGGCTGTTCACGTACGCGACCGCCCGATCCTTCGCCTCCGCCGGGCAGGTGACCGCGGCCCTCGACCTGACCCTGCCGGTGATCACCTACGGCGGGGCGATGATCGTCGACCCCCGCACCGGCGCGGCCCGGCCACCCCGCCTGCTCGACGCGGCGGTCGTCGAGACCGTGCTCGCGCACACCACGGCCCACCCCGATCTGCAGCCCGTCCTGTTCGTCATGCGTGAGGACCGCGACCGCCTCTGCTTCCTCGCCGATCTCGCCACCCCGGCCATGTCCCCGTTCCTCCAGACCCGGCGGGATGACCCGCGGCTGCTCCCGTTGACCTCGTGGGCCGAGATCGACCCGGCCACCGTCATCAGCATCGCGCTGCTCGGCGACCCGGCCCGGCTGGCGCCGCTCCGTACCGCCCTCGAGGTCCACGCGGCGATCTGCCACACGGTCTACAGCGAGGACGTCTACGTGCGGGGCACCTGGTGGCTGGAGCTGACCTCGGAGCGGGCGACCAAGGCGGCCGCCCTGGCCGAGGTGCGCGAGGAGGTCGGCGCGACGTCGCTGATCTGCTTCGGCGACAGCCCGAACGACCTGCCGATGTTCGCCGTCGCCGATCGGGCCGTGGCGATGGCCAACGGCGTCCCGGAGGTCCGCGCGGCGGCACACGAGGTGATCGGCGGCAACGCCGACGAGGCCGTGGCCGCCTTCATCGAGAACCTCAGAACTGTGCTTCCTCCCGCCGCCTCCGACAGATGCTGACGGAGGCGGCGGAACTAGCAACAGACGTTCATCAGCTGCTGGTTACGAGGTCCTTGGTTCTGGCGTCGCGGCGGAAGGCGGCGTCGAGCGACCACGGGCCGGCGCCGAGCACCGCGATGGCCAGGAAGGCCCAGCAGTAGAGGGCGGCCGAGGCGCCGCCGTTCTGGGTCGGCAGCAGGGCCTGGGGCTGGTGGACGGTGAGGTACGCGTACGCCATCGAGCCGGAGGCCACGATCGCGGCCGGCGTGGTGAACAGGCCGGCCAGCACGAAGAGTCCACAGACGAGCTGGATCAGGCCGGCCCACCAGCCCGGCCACTGACCGAGGGGCGCGGCGTGCTTGCCGGCGGCGCCGAGGACGCCGAACACGGTGACCGTGCCGTTGAGGGTGAACAGCAGGCCGACCACGATGCGGAAGAGCGACCAGATCGGTCCGGCGTACTTGTGCGTGCTCATGGTGCTCCCTGGCTTCTGGGGTCATGGAGATTGATACACGCTAATAAGTTGCAAGCTCAATCTTCAAGAAGCCGCAGGTAGACGCCGTATTGCCGGGTTGTTAGCGCCGCTGGTGACGGGTGGTATCTCAGAAACTACTCAGAGTGTGTTGAGTGCGTCACAGGCAGGCTCAGCGTCACAGGAGAAATAATGGGCCGCTCGCGGCGGCCGGCCCGTGAAGGCCATCGGTTCGCGCTCGCCGGTATGACCCGGGTGCTGCGATCTCGATGCCCGGCGGGGAGGGACCGTGTGGTGGGTCCGGAAGCCTCGCCGGGCGGCCGCCGCAAGCGGCCTACCGCACCAGAGTAGGACCCCCGTGCCCGGTTGCATCCGGCGGCGAGGCGAATTGGCATCACCCGCAAACCGCGGCCGGGCCGAACTTGTCGTACCCCCGACGTACCGTGGTCAGCATGGCGCTCGACATCCCACGACTCGACGGCCGCTTCGAGGTCATCAGTGAATTCCAGCCGGCCGGTGACCAGCCGACGGCCATCGCCGAGCTCGATCGACGGGTGCGCCGGGGCGACCGCAACACCGTGCTGCTGGGCGCCACCGGCACGGGCAAGTCGGCCACCACGGCCTGGCTGATCGAGAAGCTGCAGCGGCCGGCGCTGGTGCTCGCGCCCAACAAGACGCTGTGCGCCCAGCTCGCCAAGGAGTTCCGCGAGCTACTGCCCAACAACGCGGTCGAATACTTCGTCAGCTACTACGACTACTACCAGCCCGAGGCCTACATCGCGCAGTCCGACACCTACATCGAGAAGGACTCGTCGGTCAACGAAGAGGTCGAGCGGCTGCGTCACTCGGCGACGATGTCGCTGCTGACCCGGCGCGACACGATCGTGGTGGCGACCGTCTCGGCGATCTACGGCCTGGGTACGCCTCAGGAATACATCGACCGGTCGGTGACCGTGAAGGTCGGCGCCGAGGTCGACCGCGACAAGCTGCTGCGCCGCCTGGTCGACATTCAGTATTCGCGCAACGACATGGCCTTCCAGCGGGGCACGTTCCGGGTGCGGGGCGACACGCTCGAGATCATCCCGGCGTACGAGGAACTCGCCGTGCGCATCGAGCTGTTCGGCGACGAGGTGGAGAAGCTCTACTACCTGCACCCGCTGACCGGCGAGGTGGTCCGCGAGGTCGACGAGCTGGTGATCTTCCCGGCCACCCACTACGTGGCCGGCCCCGAGCGGATGGAACGGGCGATCGGCCAGATCGAGGCCGAGCTGGCCGACCGGCTGGCCGAGTTCGAACGACAGGGCAAGCTGCTCGAGGCCCAGCGGTTGCGGATGCGGACGACCTACGACATCGAGATGATGCGGCAGGTCGGGTTCTGCAACGGCATCGAGAACTACTCGATGCACATGGACGGGCGAACCTACGGCGAGCCGTCGTACACGCTGCTCGACTATTTCCCCGACGACTACATCACCGTCATCGACGAGTCACACGTGACGATCCCCCAGATCGGCGGCATGTACGAGGGTGACGCCTCGCGCAAGCGGATCCTGATCGAGCACGGCTTCCGGCTGCCCAGCGCCGCCGACAACCGGCCGCTGCGGTTCGACGAGTTCCTCGAGCGGGTCGGTCAGATGGTGTTCCTGTCCGCGACCCCGGGCCCGTGGGAGATGCAGCAGGCGCAGGGCGAGTTCGTCGAGCAGGTGATCCGGCCGACCGGCCTGGTCGACCCCGAGGTCGTGGTCAAGCCGACCAAGGGCCAGATCGACGACCTGATGCACGAGATCAAGCTGCGCACCGACAAGGACGAGCGGGTCCTGGTCACCACGCTGACCAAGAAGATGGCCGAAGACCTCACCGACTACCTCCTCGAGAACGGCATCCGGGTGCGCTACCTGCACTCCGAGGTCGACACGCTGCGACGCGTCGAGCTGCTCAAGGAACTGCGCAAGGGCGACTACGACGTGCTGGTCGGCATCAACCTGCTGCGTGAGGGCCTCGACCTGCCCGAGGTGTCGCTGGTGGCGATCCTCGACGCCGACAAGGAGGGCTTCCTGCGCTCCGGCCGCTCGCTGATCCAGACCATCGGCCGGGCGGCCCGGAACGTCTCCGGCGAGGTCCACATGTACGCCGACAAGATGACGCCGTCGATGAGCGCCGCGATCGAGGAGACCGACCGCCGCCGGGCCAAGCAGGTCGCCCACAACGAGGCGAACGGCATCAAGCCGACGGCGTTGCGGAAGCGGATCCACGACATCCTCGACGACATCTACAAGGAGGCCGAGGACACCGACGCCGCGGTCGGCACCGCCGCGGTCGTGGGCGGCGGCGGGCGGCAGATGTCGCGGGGCAAGGGCCCGGTCCCCGAGACCCGGTCGAAGCCGCCGCGCTCGGCGGCCACGCCGGCCCGCGAGGGCATGGCCCGGGCCGAGCTGGCCCAGCTCATCCAGGACCTCAGCGACCAGATGCTCGGCGCCGCCCGCGAGCTCCAGTTCGAGCTCGCGGCCCGCATCCGCGACGAGGTCAAGGAGCTCAAGAAGGAACTCCGCGGCATGGACATGACCGGCGTGAAATAGCACGCAACCGATCAACCCCCGGGCTGCGTGTCTCCGGATGACACCGCGGAAGCGACATCGGGGGACGACGTGACGGACGAGGAATACCGGGCCTGGTACGCGGCCGCCTACAGCCGGGTGGTGGGCCAGGTCTATCTGATGACCGGCGACCTCAGCGAGGCGCAGGACGTCGTGCAGGAAGCGTTCATCCGCGGGTGGAACCGGCGCCGGTCGTTCGCCCCGGGTGACTCGCCGGACGCCTGGATCCGGACGGTGGCCCGGCGGCTGGCGGTGAGCCGGTGGCGGGCCGCCCGGTCCACCCTCGCCGCGTGGCGCCGGGCCGGCCCGGCGCGCGACGATCCCGGGCCCGGTGTGGAGACGCCGCTGATCGTGGCCGCCCTGGCCCAGCTGCCCGAGGCGCAACGCCGCGCGATCGTTCTCCACCACCTCTGTGACCTCAGCGTCGACCAGGTGGCGGCCGAGGTTGGTGTGCCGGCCGGAACCATCAAGGCCCGGCTGTCCCGGGGCCGGGCCGCCCTGCGTGAGCTGCTGTCCGCCGACGAGTTGATCCTGGAGGCGCGCCATGCCTGAGCTGGACGAACTGCTTCGCGTCGCCGCCGACGACGCCACCACCCGGGCCCGGCCCGGCGACTTCGACGCGGTCGTGCTGGGCGCCCGCCGCCGTCAGCGACGTCACCGCTGGTCGGCGGTCGCCGGCGCCGGTGTGCTGGCGGCCTGCGTGGCCGCCGGGACCGTGGTCGTCGTGGACGGTCCCGATCCCGCGCCGCCACCGCCGTCGGTCCTCACCGTGGCCGAGCGCGACCCGGTGCTGGCGCCGCTGGTCGTCGACATCCCGGTCATCGCGTGGACGCCGGACCCCGGTCGGTCCGTTGACGACGCCTGGGGGCCCCTGCCGGGGGTCTCCGCGGTGCTCTGGTCGAACGACGACGAGTCGGTGCCCGACCTGGCGGCCGCGTTCCGGGCCGCTGGTGTCACCGGACCGGCGATGATCCCGACCGGCACCCAGTCGCTGACCGAGGTTCGACACTTGGCCGAGCGGCTCCGAGACGCGCCGGGAGTGCGGGACGCCCGGGTGACCACGGTGCGGGGGATGCGGTTCGTCGTCACGGTGCGGAAGCGGCTGGGCGCGGACGAGAAGCCCGGTGGCAACCCGCTGATCGGGGAACCCGGCATCCGGTGGGGCGCGAGCAACTTCAAGCACCGGCCCGGCGGCGACAAGGACTGGACGATGAACGCCTGGTACCTCGACGGCGGGGTGGACCGGGCCGGCCTGGACCGGATCCGGTCGATCGCCGCGACCGCCTGGGGCATCCGCCCCGACCAGGTGATCATCAAGCCTCAGCCGATGACGCCGTAAACGTGTGTTTCAAGCCCGGCCGGAGCCTTGCCGCGGCCCTGGCCGGGTCATGAAACACGGCCTAGCTGACGTCGGTGAAGTGCTCGACCAGCGGCGGGCCGGCGAAGTGGGGCCCGATGAAGCCGCGCCACTGCTGGAACTTCTCGGTGGCGCGGAAGTTCTGGTCGTGGGCCTCGACGCTGTCCCACTCGATCAGCAGGACGAAGCGGGTGGGCGACTCGATGCCGTGGGTCATCCGCACCGAGCGGCAGCCCTCCACATCGTCGAACAGGGGCCGGGCCTGGCGGTAGGCGTCGGCGAAGGCGTCTTCGTGGCCGGGGATCACGTCGATGAGCGCGACTTCGAGAACCATGATCGCAGCCTGCCACATCGCGGAGTGAGAAATGAATGAGCTAGCCTCCTAGGATGTCTCACAAGGTGTGTAGTGGGAGGATTGCGCCAGGTGACGGGGAGATGTCGCGCACTTCTTGCCGGAGACATGTGTGGAAACGAAGCAGGATGCGACACAATGGCGAGGTTGCAAGGGGAGTATTCCTGCCGCGCCGGTCTCGTCAACACGGTTCTGATCCTCACCCGGGGGTTGGTCCCGGGGCCGGCGGTCGCGGCCAGATCAGCTGGTCGCGGCGGAAGAGACCTTCGACAGCCGCACGTCGCTGGATCCCCCATCTGGCGATAACTCGTGTCTGCCGGAGGTTCCCCGACCGTGATTGTCTCCAGCTGGGTGTGGATCGCCACCCTTGCCGCGCTCGTCGTGATGCTCGCCGTCGACCTGTTGATCGTCGGCCGCCGGCCACACGAGCCCAGCATGCGCGAGGCCGGCTCCTGGGTGGGGTTCTACGTGGGGGCGGCCCTGCTCTTCGGCGCCGGCATCTGGATCTTCGCGGGCGGTACGGCGGCCGGTGAGTTCTACACGGGCTGGCTGACCGAATACAGCCTGTCGGTCGACAACCTCTTCGTCTTCGTGATCATCATGGCCCGGTTCTCCGTGCCCCGGGTCTTCCAGCAGAAGGTGCTGCTCATCGGCATCGTGCTGGCCCTGGTCATGCGCGGCCTGTTCATCGCCGCCGGCGCCGCCCTGATCGCGGAGTTCTCCTGGGTCTTCTACATCTTCGGCGCCTTCCTCGTGTACACCGCGATCACGCTGCTCAAGCAGGGCGAGAACGACGAGGACGACTTCAAGGAGAACATCCTCATCCGGTGGGCCAAGAAGGCCTTCCCGATCTCCTCGTCGTTCGGCGACGGGCGGATGACCACCACGGTCGCCACCACCGGGAAGCGGCTGTTCACGCCGATGCTGATCGTGATGATCGCGATCGGCACCACCGACCTGATCTTCGCGCTCGACTCGATCCCGGCGATCTTCGGCATCACCAAGGAGCCGTACCTGGTCTTCACCGCGAACGTCTTCGCGCTGATGGGCCTGCGGCAGCTGTTCTTCCTGCTCGGTGGCCTGCTGGAACGCCTGGTCTACCTGAACATCGGGCTGGCCTTCGTGCTCGCCTTCATCGGCGTGAAGCTGGTCCTCGAGGCGCTGCACACGAACACGATCAGCTTCATCAACGGCGGCCACGGCTTCCACTGGGCACCGGAGATCCCGATCTGGCTGTCTCTGCTGGTCATCCTCGGGACGCTGGGCATCGCCACGGTCGCGAGCCTGGCCAAGTCGTCACGGGACAAGAAGAAAGAACTGGTCGGGGCCCGCGTCTGACGACACGGGCCCCAGGGCTCAACCATTGATCACTGGTGCTTGCGCCGGGCCGCGGCCCGGCCGCGGATCTGCTGGTCGAGAACCACCTTGCGGATGCGTACGGCGGCCGGCGTCACCTCGACGCACTCGTCCTCGCGGCAGAACTCGAGGGCCTGCTCCAGGGACAGCTTGCGCGGCGGGATCAGCTTCTCCGTCTCGTCGGAGGTCGACTGCCGCATGTTGGTGAGCTTCTTCTCCTTGGTGATGTTCACGTCCATGTCGTCGGCCCGCGAGTTCTCGCCGACGATCATGCCCTCGTACACCTCGGTGGTCGGCTCGACGAACAGCGAGCCGCGCTCCTGCAGGTTGGTCATGGCGAACGCGGTCACCGGGCCGGCGCGGTCGGCCACCAGGGAGCCGTTGCTGCGGGTCCGCAGCTCGCCGAACCACGGCTCGTAGTCCTCGAAGATGTGGTGCATGATGCCGGTGCCGCGGGTGTCGGTGAGGAACTCGGTGCGGAAGCCGATCAGGCCGCGCGCCGGGACCAGCCACTCCATGCGCAGCCAGCCGGTGCCGTGGTTGATCAGCTCCTCCATCCGGCCCTTGCGGGTGGACAGCAGGCTGGTGATGGCGCCCATGTATTCGTCGGGGGCGTCGATGGTGAGGCGCTCGACCGGCTCGTGGATCTTGCCGTCGACCAGCCGGGTGACGACCTGGGGCTTGCCGACGGTCAGCTCGTACGACTCGCGCCGCATCTGCTCGACCAGGATGGCCAGGGCGAGCTCGCCACGGCCCTGCACCTCCCACGCGTCGGGCCGCTCGGTCGGCAGCACGCGCAGCGAGACGTTGCCGACCAGTTCGCGGTCGAGCCGGTCCTTGACCATGCGGGCGGTGACCTTGCTGCCCTTCACCTTGCCGACCATGGGTGAGGTGTTGGTGCCGAGGACCATCGAGATGGCCGGCTCGTCGACGGTGATCAGCGGCAGCGGGATCGGGTTCTCGGCGTCGGCCAGCGTCTCGCCGATCATGATGTCGGCGATGCCGGCGACGGCCATGATGTCGCCCGGGCCGGCGCTCTCGGCCGGCTTGCGGTCGAGGCCCTCGGTGATCAGCAGCTCGGAGATGCGGACGTTGCTGACGCTGCCGTCGGTCTTGCACCAGGCGACGGTCTGGCCCTTGCGGATGGTCCCCTGGTGGACGCGGCAGAGCGCGAGCCGGCCGAGGAAGTTCGAGGCGTCGAGGTTGACGACGTGGGCCTGGAGCGGCGCGCCCTCGGTGTAGGTCGGCGCGGGGATGGTCTCGAGGATCGTGCTGAACAGCACCTCGAGGTCGGTGGTGTCCTCGGGGATGGTGCCGTCCTTGGGCTGCTTCAGCGAGGCGACGCCGTCGCGGGCGCAGGCGTAGACGATCGGGAACTCGATCTGGTGCTCGTCGGCGTCGAGGTCGAGGAACAGCTCGTACGTCTCGTCGACGACCTCCTTGATGCGGGCGTCGGGCCGGTCGACCTTGTTGATGATCAGGATGATCGGCAGCTTGGCCTGGAGCGCCTTGCGCAGCACGAAGCGGGTCTGCGGCAGGGGGCCCTCGGAGGCGTCGACGAGCAGGGCGACGCCGTCGACCATGGTGAGGCCGCGCTCGACCTCACCGCCGAAGTCGGCGTGGCCCGGGGTGTCGATGATGTTGATGGTCACCGGCTTGCCGTCGGCCGGTTGGTAGCTGATGGCGGTGTTCTTGGCGAGAATGGTGATGCCCTTTTCCCGCTCCAGATCCATGGAGTCCATGGCGCGGTCGGCCATCTCGCCGCGGGCGTGGGACTGGCTACCCTGCCGCAGCATGGCGTCGACCAGGGTGGTCTTGCCGTGGTCGACGTGCGCGATGATGGCGACGTTGCGTAGGTCCGAACGGGTCTGCATGCTCCCATTGTCGCGGGCGGTGGTTGCGGACGCCGCCCCGGGGGTGTATCACGTACGCCACCTCACACTGGGTCTTTTGGTTGGACCATCCCGACCTGGCCGCCGGTAGGCGAGCACGGGCGGCTACACTTGTCGCTGGAAACCCGTGATCCCTGCTGTTTTGACCCTCTTCTGGGCGCCGCTGTAAGGTCTCGGGGTTGTTGTGCGTTCAGATGCTCGCGAGGCTCCGACTTTCGGCCCGTGCAGCACACCAGAAGGAGCCTGAAAGCAATGCCGCCCAAGAAGAAGACCCATGAGGTAACCCTCGCGCTTGAGGCGGGTAACGCCGCGATGGTCGACCTCGGAAAGATGCTCGGCCCGACCGGCGCCAACATGCGCGCCGTCAAGGTGGAGTACGACGAGGCCACCTCGAAGAACCGGGGCGAGATCATCCCGGTCATCGTCTCGGTGTTCGAGGACCGCTCGCACCAGCTGACCTACAAGACGCCGCCGACCAGCTTCCTGATCCGCAAGGCGCTGGGTATCCAGTCGGGCGCGTCGAACCCGCTGACCCAGACCGTCGGCACGTTGAGCCAGGACCAGGTGCGGTCGATCGCCGAGCGCAAGATGCCCGACATCAACGCCAACGACATGGACGCCGCGGTCAAGATCGTCGCCGGCACGGCCCGTTCGATGGGTGTCAAGGTCGCTGAGTAACCAGCTTCGGACTGCGGGGCCCGCCTGATTCAGGCGGGCCCTTTGTCGTCGCCGACGATGGTCTCGATCAGGCCGTAGTCGCGGGCCTCGGTGGCGCTCATGACGCGGCCGGTGGACAGGTCGTCCTCGATGCGGCTGCGGGTCTGGCCGGTCATCTCGACCAGCCGCAGCACCATCTCTTCCAGCTCGCGCAGGTGTTGGCCGGCGGCGGACGCGACCTCGTCGGCGGTGCCGGTGACGCCGGCCGTGCGCGGCTCGGTGAGCCGGAAGCGGGCATGGCGGTAGGCCGACCGCTGACTGGCCGCGGCCAGCACCGCGAGCGTCGCCCCGCCGGCCTCGCTGGTGACCACCGCGTGCACCGGCGAGATCATCGCGTCGATCACGTCGGTGATCGCGTGGGCGGCGCCGAGCTCGCCGCCGGGGCTGGCCACGTGCAGTTGGACCGGGGCGGGACCGGCCGCGTCGAGGGTGAGCAGGGCGGCCGCGATGCCGGTGGCGTCGCCGGCGGTCAGCGCGCCGCGCACCATGACGATCCGCTGGTCGAAGAGGCGTTCCTCGAGCCAGCCGGGCACCTGGGCGCCCGGGCCGGGGACCGGGGGCGGGGACCACGGGTCGGTGGGCCGGTCGGGTCGCGGTTGCCAGCGAACGTCCATCGCTCGAATCTAGCCAGCCGGCCGGCCGAACGCGGAGGGCTTCCGCTGTGGGCGGACGAAACGCATCGATAATCAGCAGCGCTTAGGGTGAGGCATGCCTGGTCCGCGACGGCGATCGATCCTGATCTCGCGGCTCGCGGACAAGCCCGTCGGCAGCCCGCAGAGCGTGATCCTGGATGAGGTGCGCGCGGCCATCCTCGACGGTGAGGTGCCGCCGGGTTCGCCGATCCCGGTCGATCAGGTCGCGGCCGCGTTCGGGGTGAGCCGGATCCCCGTACGCGAAGCCTTGATGACCTTGATCGGTGAGGGTCTGGTCGATCATCGGCCGAACGGCGGCTACCGGGTCGCGATGATGACCGCGCGGGAGTTCGGCGAGTTCTACCTGGTGCGCGAGGCCCTGGAGACGGCGGCGCTGCGGGCGGCGGTGGCGCTGGCCGGCCCGGACGACGACGTGTCGGCCCGGGAGGCGCACGCCGCGCTCGACGCCGCCGTGACGCTGGGCGACGTGCGGGCGCATCATCGGGAGAGCCGCCGGTTCCATCTGGCGCTGATCCGCCCGTGCCGGATGAGTCGCCTGCTGCACATGCTGGACACGGCGTGGAACATGACCGAGCCGCTGCAGCCGATGTCCCATCTGGAGAGCGTCGAGCGGGAGTCGTTGCACGGCGACCACGCGGAGATGCTGGCGGCGTTCGGCGACCGGGACACCGACCGGCTGCTGGCCGTCTGCGCGGCTCATCATCGGCGGTTGCAGGCGTTCATGGCCACCTTGTCGACCCGGGAAGATATACCGTTCCAGTCATAATCCCGTAACAGTCCGTTCTTAGTTTGACCCCATGGCCGACATCATTGAGGCCGCCGGACATCCGGTGGGCAGCGGATTCACCAAGCCGGAGTACGACCCCCGGCTCTCCAACGAGGACCTCGCCCCGCTGCGGAAACAGACGTGGGGCTCGTACAACATCTTCGCGTTCTGGATGTCCGACGTGCACAGCGTCGGCGGGTACGTGACCGCGGGCAGCCTCTTCGCCCTGGGCCTGTCGAGCTGGCAGGTGCTGGTGGCGCTGGTCGTCGGCATCACGATCGTCTACTTCTTCTGCAACCTGGTCGCCCGGCCCAGCCAGGTCACCGGCGTGCCGTACCCGGTGATCAACCGCTCGTCGTTCGGCGTGCTCGGTGCCAACGTGCCGGCGATCATCCGCGGGCTGATCGCGGTCGCCTGGTACGGCATCCAGACCTACCTCGCGTCGGCCGCCCTCGACGTGGTGGTCCTCAAGCTGTTCCCGTCGCTGATGCCCTACGCCGACGTCGGCCAGTACGGCTTCCTCGGGCTGCCGCTGCTCGGCTGGTGCACGTACGCGCTGCTCTGGGTCCTGCAGGCCGCCGTGTTCTGGACCGGCATGGAGACGATCCGCCGGTTCATCGACTTCTGCGGGCCGGCCGTCTACGTGGTGATGTTCGTGCTCTGCGGCTACCTGATCCACAAGGCCGGCTGGGGCTCGATCAACCTGACCCTGGGCGACGTCAAGTACAAGGGCTGGTCCGCGGTGCCGGTCATGCTCGGCGCCATCGCGCTCGTGGTCTCGTACTTTTCCGGGCCGATGTTGAACTTCGGGGATTTCTCCCGGTACGGCAAGAGCTTCACCGCGGTCAGGCGCGGCAACCTGCTCGGCCTGCCGGTCAACTTCCTGGTGTTCTCGCTGCTGGTCGTGGTCACCGCGTCGCTGACCATCCCGGTCTTCGGCGAGCTGATCACCGACCCGGTGGCGACGGTGTCCCGGATCGACTCCACCTTCGCGATCGTGCTGGGCGCCCTGACCTTCACCATCGCCACGATCGGCATCAACATCGTCGCCAACTTCATCTCGCCGGCCTTCGACTTCTCCAACGTCAGCCCGCAACGCATCAGCTGGCGGGCCGGCGGGATGATCGCCGCGGTCGGCTCGGTGCTGATCACCCCGTGGAACCTCTACAACAACCCCGACGTCATCCACTACACGCTGGAGACGCTGGGCGCCTTCATCGGCCCGCTGTTCGGCGTGCTGATCGCCGACTACTACCTGATCCGGCGGCAGAAGGTCGACGTGGACGACATGTTCACGATGGACCCGGGCGGCCGCTACCACTACCACAAGGGCTACAACCCGGCCGCGATCATCGCCACCGCGGTCGGCGCGATCATCGCGGTGATCCCGGTGCTGTGGGCCGGCGGGCCCGGCATGCACGACATCGCCCAGTACAGCTGGTTCATCGGCTGCGGCCTCGGCTTCGTCACCTACTACCTGCTGGCGCCGGTCTACCGGGTGCGGGAACTGTCCCGTGTTGATTAGGGTCATCAACCCCAACACCACGGCGTCGATGACGGCGCTGATCGAGCGGAGTGCCCGGGCCGTCGCCGGCCCGGGCACCGTGATCGAGGCGGTCACCTCGCCGATGGGGCCGGCCTCGATCGAGAGCCACTACGACGAGGCGCTGGCGGTGCCCGGCCTGCTGGCCTCCCTGTCTTCTTCGTCCGCCCCGCCTGACGCTTTTGTGCTGGCCTGCTTCGGCGACCCCGGCCTGGACGCGGCCCGGGAGGTGGCCCGCGGTCCGGTGATCGGGATGGCCGAGGCGGCGATGCACGCGGCGGGCTTCCTCGGGCGGGGCTTCAGCGTGGTCACCACGCTCGACCGCACCAAGGGCCGGGCCTGGGAGCTGGCCGCGCGTTACGTCCCGCCCGGGGCCTGCCGCGGGGTGTACGCCTGCGACATCCCGGTGCTCGCGCTGGAGTCCGACCCGGCGGTGCTCGAGCGGGTGGTGGATCTGGCGCGTACGGCCCTGGACCGCGACGGATCGGACGTGATCGTGCTGGGCTGCGCCGGCATGGCCGACCTCTGCGCCGCGGTGTCGACCGAGCTGGGTGTCCCGGTCATCGACGGGGTGGCCGCGGCCGTGACGATGGCCGAGGCCCTGATCCGGCTGGGCGCCACCACCTCCACCCGGGGCGAGTACGCCCCACCGCCGCCGAAGTTGTACACAGGCGCCCTCGAGGACTTCGGGATTTCTGTCTAGTCTGTCTAGGCGGTGCTATTCTCGTCGGTGGGGGTAGCCGAATGATCTGGCAGGTGCAGGATGCGAAGCAGAGATTCAGCGAGTTGTTGCGGGCCGCTGAGGCCGGCGAACCGCAGATCGTCACGAAACATGGCGAGCAGGTGGCTGTGATGATCGACATCGTGGAATACCGGCGGCTGCGCGGCGAGACCGTCGGGTTCATGCAATTCCTCCAGTCCGGTCCGACGATCGACGGCGACCTCGACATCGAACGCTCGTCGGCCCCGCCCCGCGACCTTGACCTCGGCGGCTGAGCGTGGCCTTCCTGCTGGACACCAACGTGGTGTCCGAGATGCGCAAGAGCAGACCCGATCGCAACGTGGTGGCCTGGTTCCGGGACAACTCCGCGGCCGTGGCCTACATCAGCGTGCTCGTCGTGGGGGAGATCCGCCGCGGGATCGAACTGACCCGCCCGGGCGACCAGGGCCGGGCCGACGCGCTCGACTCGTGGCTCGATCAGCTGGTCAAGGTCTACCAGGACCGCGTCCTGCCGGTGTCGGTGGCCGCGGCCGAAGAGTGGGGCCGGCTGCTCGCGGTCCCACAGCCACCGCCGGTGGTCGACGCGCTGATGGCCGCGACGGCGAAAGCCCACCGGCTCACGCTGGTCACGCGCAACGTCAAGGACGTCGAGCGGACTGGGGTCGCCGTGGTCAATCCGTTCGAGAATTAGTCGCCGTGGCGCGTGGTCGTCGTTCGAGGCGCCTGCCGCGCTACCCCGTTGGAGTGACACGGCGGCGGCTGATCGCCAGCAGGGCCAGCCAGAGGAAGCCGGTCGACAGGCACAGGCGTTGCCACAGGCCGGCCGTCGTGGCCCAGGGGTCGACGCCGAAGAAGCCGAGCATCGCCACGCCGAACAGCGTCGCGAAGGCCAGGGCGCTCACCATCGAGTAGACGGCGAAACCCCGGCGGGCGAACGTGATCGCGGCGGCCACCATGGCCAGCGTCAGCGCGGCGAAACCGGGCAGCGCGAAGGCCAGGTTGTGCAGCTGGCCGTGCCACGTCAAGACGGTCGCGCCGACCGGGTCGGACCGGAGGACGCCCGCGCCGATCAGCCCGATTCCGCAGGTCATGACCAACGCGGGGACGGCGGCCGCACCCCGGCCGGGGCGCAGGCTGCGGCGCAGGCCGATCGCGAACAGCACGACCAGCAGTCCACACACGACGAAGTTCGCGACCTGGGCCCAGCCGAGCGGGCCGAGAGCGAGCGAGCTGACCGGGTGGCGCACGACCGAGTAGCCGTCGCCGTGGACGGCGCCCAGCGCCAGGTAGCCGGCGGTGAAGAGCGGGCCGGCGAGCAGGCCGAGGGCGAGCAGCCGGCTGGCGCGCGACGGGGGCCGCGCGGGGGTCGCGGCGGCCACCTTGGTCAACACGGTCATGGCGTCAACCGTAGTTGACACGGGCCATGGGTGTCAACGTTTGTTGACGCGGGCCGTCCGTCAGTCACCGGCCGAGGAGAGACAGGGCCGTCCACGACCTCGGAGACCGCAGATGACCGAGTACGACCAACGCAACGAGAAGCGCCCGTCGACCGGGCGCCGGACCAATGTCATCGCCATCGGGGTGGCGGTCGTGGCCGTGCTGGTGGCCGTCGCCGCCTGGGTGGTTCCCGGCAGCGAGCCCCAGGCGTCGCCCGCCGCGATCATCACGGTGCCGGCCACGACAACGGCCGAGCCCTCGCCGCCGCCCCTGGAAAGCGCGGAACCCACGGAGAGCGCGGACCCCAGCGAGCCTGCCGCCGACCCGTCCTCCAGCGAGTCCGCCCCGGTGGACGCAGTGGCCGGAGCGGAACCGCGGCGGGCCGAGAGCATCACGCTGAACAACGGATACGTGGTGGATCTGGACACCGACAACCCGAACTGGAACGTGCGCGACTACTGCGACAAC
This sequence comes from Actinoplanes sp. NPDC051470, assembly GCF_040682035.1. Lineage (NCBI taxonomy): Bacteria > Bacillati > Actinomycetota > Actinomycetes > Micromonosporales > Micromonosporaceae > Actinoplanes > Actinoplanes sp. NPDC051470. The sequence goes on along the minus strand of NZ_JBFBAA010000003.1, from coordinate 53,807 downwards.
TGCGATCTGGACTTCGACAACGGGTTCATCAACAAATGGGGAGGCGGCCTGTCGAGGTTGCAGCCGGGCGACCCGGGCACCCTGGCGACCTGTGAAGCCGCCACCGCCTACACCGAGGTGATCGGGCGGCGGGAACTGAAGCCGGGTTTCCGCTTCTGCGTGGCGGGGCGGAACAGCAGGGCTGTCATCGAGGTCACCAAGGCGAACAACATGAGCGACGACTTCGTCGGCGACGACTCGGTGATCTTCGACGTGAAGGCGTGGTTCTGATCAGACCGCGCGTAGCCAGCTTGGCTGGACGAGTTTCCGCCAGTCCACGACCTTGAAGTTGGTGCTGACCCGGCCCTCGTCCGGCGTGTTCTCGCCGTCGTGCAGCACGAGCAGGCCGCGCGGGTAGCCCGGCAGCGGCACCGCGGTAGCGGCCGCGCCGTCGGAGTGCTGAACCCCGTCGACCCGCGGGCCGTCGGCCACGACGAAGTTACCAACTAGTCGGTTGGTACGTCGGTCGTACACGAAGAACGTGCTGTCGCCCTGGCCGCTGACCAGCAGATAGCCCTCGCCGCGGCCGGCCGGGTAGATCGTCGCGCCCTCGACGTCGGCGTGGATCCGCCCGCCCTCGCCCGGGTCCACGCCGGGCACGCACTCCTCGGTCGACGGGTCGTACGTCGCCGGCACGCCGAACTCGGCCGTGCGCTCGACGATGGATCGCCGGCCGAACCGCCCGTCGGGGCTCAGCCCGATCCGCCACAGCCCGACATCCTCCTGACCGGCGTAGAGCACGTTTCGGTCGGCGTCCACGACCATGCCCTCGACCTGCGGGTCCTCACCCGGCTCGGCGCAGGGCGTCCACGAGCTGCCGTCCCGCAGCGTGAACGCCTTCGGCAGGTCGAGCGTGTCCACCTTCCGGTAGGTCACCCGATCCTTCTTCGCCACCAGCTCGAACGTGCCCAGCCGGGTGGCGTGGCGGCGGCTGACCACCGCGACGGCGCCGCGCATGGCCAGCCCGTACCCGGTCGCCTGCGCCCCGACCTCGGCCTGGTCCCGCGAGAACAGAAGCGGGGCGTCGCCGACGGTGACGTCGGCCAGCTTCGCCGCGACCGGGTCGATGCGATAGACCCGGAGCTGGTCGCGGCCGCGGTCGGTGACCACGGCCAGATCGGTACGCCGGCCGCCCAGCCGGAACCCGCTGACGACGTCCACGTTGTTGAAGCGTCCGCCGGCCGGGACCGGGATCGACTGCACCTCGCGTCCGCCCAGGTCGTACACCCGGAGTCCGCCGTTCTTGGCGGTACCGATGATCCGGGTGCGCGCCCGGTCCCACGGGTGGATCCAGATCGCCGGGTCGTCCGCGTCGGCGTCCCCGCCCGCTTCGTCGTCGAAGAGCGCCGGCGTCTCCACCGCCGCGACGATCCTCCTCGGCGCGGAGGCGAGGGCCGGGACCGGCGCCACACCGGCGCCGGCGACCGCCAGAAGTACGACAAGTCCTGATCGAAGGCGCATGGCCGAACGCTCCCGCATCGATCTGACCACCACATGACCGTCACCTGAACGCGCCCTACGTGCTTGAATGTTTCCGCTGCGTTAAGCACGGGAGGAACCCACATGCGCATCCGCCGCGGTCTGGCCGTCCTGCTGTCCACCGTGCTCGCGGGCGGGGTGATCGCCACGCCCGCGCAGGCCGACGCCGGCCTCCCCGGCCGCCACGGGCTGCGCGCCCCGGTCACCGACGAGAACTTCTACTTCGTGATGGCCGACCGCTTCGCCAACGGCAGCGCCGCCAACGACCGCGGCGGGCTCGGCGACGACCCGCTGGTGTCCGGGTTCGACCCGGCCCGCAAGGGCTTCTACAACGGCGGTGACCTGGCCGGGCTGCGCGAGCGCATCGACTACATCCAGGGGCTGGGCACCACGTCGATCTGGCTGACGCCCAGCTTCAAGAACAAGGCGGTGCAGCTCGAGGACGGGCCGTCGGCCGGGTACCACGGCTACTGGATCACCGACTTCACCCAGATCGACCCGCACCTGGGCACCAACGCCGACCTCAAGGCGCTGATCGACGCCGCGCACCAGCGGGGCATGAAGGTCTACTTCGACATCATCACCAACCACACCGCCGACGTCATCGGGTACGAGGAAGGCGCGCGGCAGCCGTACGTGTCGAAGGACGTCTCGCCGTACCGCAGCGCCGCAGGCAAGGTCTTCGACGATCGTGACTATGCCGGGACGGGCGATTTCCCGACGCTCGACCCGGCGACCTCGTTCCCGTACACGCCGGTGCTCGACCCGGCCGAGCGCGACCTCAAGGTCCCGGCCTGGCTGAACGACGTCACGCTCTACCACAACCGCGGCGACACCACGTTCACCGGCGAGAACTCGCTCTACGGCGACTTCTTCGGCCTCGACGACCTGTTCACCGAACACCCACGCGTGGTGCGCGGCATGACCGACATCTACAAGACGTGGATCAGCGACTTCGGCGTGGACGGCTTCCGGATCGACACCATGAAGCACGTCAACGACGAGTTCTGGCAGCGGTTCGGCCCGGAGATCCTGCGGTTCGCCCGTGCGCACGGCAAGACCGAGTTCTTCATGTTCGGCGAGGTCTTCGACACCAGCCGGCCGTTCACCTCACACTTCACCACCACCGACAAGATGCAGGCCGTGCTCGACTTCCCGTTCCAGGAGGCGGCGCGCGACTACGCCTCGCGCGGGCGGCCGGCGGCGGCGCTCGGCGGCTTCTTCACCGGCGACGACTGGTACACCGACGCCGACTCCAACGTCTACGAGCTGCCGACCTTCCTCGGCAACCACGACATGGGCCGGATCGGCGGCTTCGTGCGAGCCGACAACCCGGGCGCCGGCGACGCCGAATGGGTGGCTCGCGACCGGCTCGCGCACGAGCTGATGTACTTCTCCCGCGGCAACCCGGTCGTCTACTACGGCGACGAGCAGGGCTTCACCGGTCCCGGCGGCGACCAGGACGCGCGGCAGACCATGTTCGCCAGCCGGGTGCCCGACTACCTCGACGACGACCTGCTGGGCACGGACGCCACCCACGCGCAGGACAACTTCGTCGCCACCCATCCGCTCTACCGGGCCATCGGCGACCTGGCCACGCTCACCCGGCAGCACCCGGCGCTGCGCGACGGCGCCCACCAGCATCGGTACGCCGACCAGGACGCCGGCGTCTACGCCTTCTCCCGCGTCGACCGGCAACGGCAGCGCGAGTACGTGGTCGCGCTCAACAACAGCGAACAGCCGCGTACGGTCGCCGTCCCGACCTACCTCGCCCGTGGCGACTTCGCCGCGATCTACGGCGCGTCGGGTCGTTCCCGGTCGGCGGCCGACCGCCGCCTCACCGTCACCGTGCCGCCGCTGTCCACCGTGGTCTACCGATCCGCCGGCCGCATCCCGGCCGCCGGCCGGGCGCCCGCGGTGTCGCTCGGCGCTCCCACCCCGGTGTCCGGGCGCATGCAGGTGACGGCCGACGTCGGGAGCGACTCGTTCAACGAGGTCACGTTCTACGCCAAGGCGGGTCGCGGCGACTGGAAGCCGATCGGCACCGACGACACCGCGCCGTACCGCGTCTTCCACGACGTCTCCGCCCTGCCCACCGCGACCAAGCTTCAGTACCGCGCGGTGGTCCTCGACAACGCCGGCCACACCCGGGCCTCGTCCCCGGTCTCCGCTGCCGTGCCTTCGCCGACGATCACCATCGAGGCGCCCGCCGAGGCCGCCAACGTGCGTGGCACGGTCGAGGTGCGCGCGGTCGCCAACCCCGAACGGGCCTCCCACGTGGTCCGCTTCGAGCGCAGCGTCGACGGCGGCCGGTGGACCACGATCGGCCGCGACACGTCGTCGCCCGCGTACACCGTCTTCGACAACCTCGCGCCGCTCAACCTGGCGGCCGGCGCCCAGGTCCGCTACCGCGCGATCCTCGCCGAACCGGACGGCACCCGGGTGACCAGCGCGGTGCGCACCGTCCGGTACGCCGGGCCGCCGGTGACCGTGGCGACGCTGCGCTACCACCGCCCGGCCGGCGACTACGACGGCTGGGGCCTGCACCTGTGGGGCGACGGCATCGACCCGGCGACGCTGGCGCGGGTCGCGTGGGACCGGCCGCTGCCGCCGGCCCGGATCGCCGGCGGCTGGGCCGAGTTCGACATCCCGCTGACCGACGACACCAAGCCGGTCAACTTCATCATCCACACCCCGAGCGGCGACACCGTCCCCACCACCCGCGAACCCGGCGGCGACCGCTCCTTCACCCCGATCGACAACCCCCAGATCTGGCTCGTCCAGGGCGACCCCACGATCCACACCACCCCGCCGGCCACCACGTAGGGCCCGTTCTGCCGCTCTGGGCCCCGCCCCGCTCTCGGCTGATCGTCAGGACTGGCCCTGAGAGATGACGGGATCCGTCGATCCGGTCGTGTCCGGCCCCTTCGACACCGAGAGCGACACCGACCCACCGCACCCGTTCTCCGTGCCACCCGGCGGGTCCTGGCCGACCACCGTCCCCTCGGGCGCGGGGGAGAACACCTGCTCGATCCGAGCGGTGCGCCCGGCCGCGCTCAGCACGTCCCTGGCCGTGTCCACCGTCTGACCGATCACGTTGGGCACTTCGCACCGCGGGGGCGGATCGGTGGTCTTGTGCTTGGTGCCGACCGGGGGCACCTTGACCTCGTTGGTGGCCGCCGTGCCGCCCGTGGTCGCCGCGCTGGTCGCCGAAGCGGTCACCTCGACCAGCGACGGGATCGGCGTGGTCGGGCCCGACGGCGGTTCCCGGTCCCACCACAGCGGCACCAGCGCGCCGGCGGTCAGGAGGACGGCCGCGGCGGCCACCACGAGCCACTTCTTCTTCCGTCGTCGGCCGCCGCCGGATTCCGCCGGGCGAGGAGGATCGGCCACGGCGTGCGGCATCGGGACCCGGGCCAGAACACGGGTCGGCGGCACGGGCGTGCGCGGCACGGTCGCGTCCGGCACGGTCGCGGTCGGCTCGGCCGTGGTGGGCGCCGGCCGGCTCGATCGCTCGACGGTGACGTGGATCCGGACCACCTGGGCCGTACCCGAATCGCGGTCTCGCACCACGACCTTGCCGCGGTTGGGGCCCGGGCGCGGGCGCAGGCCGATGGTCAGGCGACCGCCGCTCACCTCGGCGCTCAGCCAGGCGTCCGCGGTCTCGGCCGTGCAGTTCACGGGCGCGTCGGTGAGCGGGTAGATCTCGATCACTTCCGGGGTGAGCCGCTCGTCCGACCCGACGTCGCGCAACGTGATCACGTTCTCGGACAGGACGAACGACGGATCGCCGGCGCGGGCGGCGGCCACGGCCGGAGCGGCCGGTACCGGGGCGGCGGGGCGTTTGGCCAGGGTGACCGCCGCGTCGCCGTCGAAGCGGCAGTGCGGGATCTGTTTCGTGGTGGCGGTCAGCTTCTTGCGGACGTAGTCGAAGATCTCGCGCAGGTCGAGGTAGCCGTCGCCGTCGCTGTCCTCGGCGGCGCCGAGCAGGCCGGTGACCAGATGCTCGGTGAACAGGCTGGTACCGGTCGGCACGGCCGCGTCGTTGGCCAGCGCCGTGCCCCGGGTGCTGGACACCACGTAGCGGCCGGGGCCGGCGAGCGGCGCCGAGACGTCGCCGCCCTTGAACATGCCGCTGCTGCAGCAGTCCAGGATGATCACGGTGCAGCGGGCCACCGACTGCTCGATGAACTCGTTGATCCGCACGTTGCTGACCGCGGTCCGGAGCAGCTTGTCCGACCGGGTGTTCCGGCCACAGAGGAAGAGCTGGTTGCGCTCGTCGAGCAGCCCATGACCGCTGTAGTAGAGCAGCAGCAGGTCGTCGCGGTGGGCCGCCGAGAAGAACGTGTCGAGCTCGTCGAGCAGGTCGTGCGAGCTGCGTTCGATGACCAGCCGGACGTTCTCCTCGGCGAAGACGCCGGTCGCCGGGTCGACGAGCGCGCGGTGCAGCCGGGCGACGTCCTTGGTCGGGGCGTTCAGCGGATTGAGGCCCGCGTCCGACTCGAACGCGCTGTTGCCGATGAGCAGGGCCCGGTACGTCATCACCGCTCCTTGGCGAGCTCCGTTGCCGCTGTGATGAGGGGCGCCAGGGCATCGGCCCCGGCGTTCTCGGCCGAGACGCGCACGGACCGGGGATTGCCCTCGGCGTCGGTGAAGGTCAGCTCGACCGAGCGGTGGCGGTCGCGCTTGACCCAGGTGGTGATCAGCTGGACGGCGACGCTGAACACGCCGGCCGAGCCCAGGGACAGGATGAGCTGGTCGACCGCGCCCTTCGTGCCGGGCACCGGCGTCCGGCGCACGCCCACCGCCCCGGTGTCCCGGCGAAGATCCCGCACGAGGGTGGCGGTCTGGGTGAGCCAGCGTGGATCGTCGTCGTCGTACCGGTCGTTGCTCGCGACCAGTCCGATCTCGAGGGTGTCAGGCATCGGCGCTCCACATGGACCGAGGGGGGTTCCTTCATCTGGCTAGAGAAGGGACACAAGGTCGAAATACAGTGATCCCGTGCTGAGGTTCGTCGTCTCGCAACTGCGCGGCCGCCCTCGGCGTGTGCTGGCCATGCTGGCCGGCATCCTGGCCGCGACCACCGGGTTCATCGTGCTCAGCGGCTCGGCGACCACGTCGCAGATCCGCACCAAGGGCGCGCCCCTGGGGGACGGCGCCGACCTCGGGTCGCCATCGTGCAGGCCGCCGACCGCAAGGGCCTGCTGCTGTCCGGCCCGGTCCTGGTGGTCTGCGTGCTGTTCCTGGGCAACGCGGTGGCGGCGGCCGTCCGCGACCGCCGCCGCGAACTGGCCGTCCTGGCCTACCTCGGCTGGCCGGCCGGTCGCCTGGCGGCGGCCATCATGGGCGAGGTGGCCCTGCCCGACCTGACCATCGTGGTGGCCACCCACGAGCACCAGGTGGCCGACCGCTGCGACCGGGTCCTCCGCCTCCACGACGGCCGCCTCACGGCCGACGACCGGTGACGCCGAACGGCTACCTCGGCAAGGGCTTCTCCAACGTGTGGACGATGTTTCCCTACTGCCAGAACGGATGAGAGCCGGGCTCACCAGCCGCGAGCGCGCCATTCGGGCAGGGCCGGGCGCTCGGCGCCCAGGGTCGAGTCCTTGCCGTGGCCCGGGTAGAACCAGGTGTCGTCGGGGAAGCGGCCGAACAGCTTCGACTCCACGTCGCCGATCAGGGACGCGAAGTTCTTCTTGTTGCCGCGGGTGTTGCCGACGCCGCCGGGGAACAGGGAGTCGCCGGTCCACAGGTGGGCGGTGCCGGACGGGTCGCGGTAGGCCAGGGTGATCGAGCCCGGGGTGTGGCCCACGATGTGGATCACCTCCAGGGTGCAGTCGCCGACCGCGATCGTCTCGCCGTCGGTCACCGTGCGGGTGACCACCGGGATCTCGGGCGCGTCGTCGGTGTGGGCCACCGACTCGGCGCCGGTCGCCCGCACCACCTCGGCCAGGGCGGCGGTGTGGTCGCCGTGGCGGTGGGTGGTGATCACCGCGGTCAGGCCGGCCGGGCCGATCAGGTCGAGGAGGCGGTCGGCCTCGTTGGCCGCGTCGATCAGCACCTGGCTGCCGTCGGACGCGCACCGCAGCAGGTAGGCGTTGTTGTCCATCGGGCCGACCGACAGCTTGGTGATGGTCAGGCCGGGCAGCTCGCGGACGGCGGGCGCGCCGCCGGAGGTGACGTCGCCGGTGTAGTCGCTCATCATTTCCACCTCGGAACCACGGGAAGCTCGCCGTCGGGCGAGACGGTCAGGTCGGCGCCGTCGCCGCGGCCGGAGAGCCAGGCCGCGATCGAGCGGGTGGGCCCGCCCACCACGGGCGCGTCCGGGTCGCCGCCGATCAGCAGGGGATGGTCGACGCCGTACGGCCGGAGCACCGCCGCGAACCCGTCGTCGCCGAACCCGGTCACGATCTCTCTCAGCAGCCGCAGCGCGAAGGCGTCGGACCACTCGTCCGGACCGTACCCGGCGGCCAGGTCGACGTGGTGCACCTCCACCTCGCGCAGCCGGGCCCACGGGATCGCGGCCGCCGACTGGCCGGTCGGCTCGAGGAAGAACGTCCAGGCCTCGGCGGTCATCGTGGCCGCCGCGTCGGCGAAGCGCTCGTGCGACTCGCGGACATCGACGACCTGGTCGCGGAGGGACCGTTCGGCGCCACCCTCGATGCCTTCGGTGCGGGCCTGCGGCGACGCGTACGCGGGCGTCTCCACCCCGGTCCGGGCCCAGGTCAGCAGGTTGGTGTAGGCGTCGGCGTTGCGGGCCACATGGGTCAGCACGTGTCCCACGGTCCAGCCGGGCAACGCCGAGGGCCGGGAGACGGCCAACGGCTCGAGGCCCTCGGCGGTACGCAGGAGGCGCGCCGTGGCGGCCTCGACATCGGTCATCAGCACGAGCGGATCGATGGTCACGATGAAGACCCTATCCGCCGCGCCCCGAGCGCCCGCACCGGAATTCGCTTTCCCGCCGGTGAGAGCGCACGTACCGTCGGTTTCAGGACCTCGATCGGAGCTCGCGGAAGGGGGTGGGTCTCGTGCTGCGCGTCGTTGGTGCGTCCCGTCTGCCGGAGAGCTGGGGCTGACGCCCGTCTCTCCCTTTTACTAAGGGCTTCCATGAAACAGGACCTGTCCCAGCTCGGCTGGGACGATACGTTCGCATCCTCCTATCGACCCGCGACCGACTCACAACCCGCCCGGGTGCTGCGCGCCGAGCGTGGCGTCTGCACCGTCCTGGCCGCCGACGGCGTGCACCGCGCCTCGCTGGCCGGCGGGCTCCTGATCACCGCGGCCGGCGACCCGGCCCGGCTGCCGTGCTCCGGCGACTGGGTGGTGCTCCGGTTGTGGCCCGACCGGCGTACCACTGTGGAAGCCGTTCTGCCCCGGCGGACCACCCTGATCCGCCGGACCGCCGACAAGGACGCCGGCGGGCAGGTGCTGGCCGCGAACATGGACACCGTCGCCGTCGTCGAACCGATGCATCCGGCGCCGGACAGCGCCCGGATCGAACGGCTGCTGGCGCTGGCCTGGGAGTCGGGCGCCGAGCCGGTGCTGCTGCTCTCGAAGGCCGACACCGCTCGCGACCCCGCCGCCATCGCCCGGCAGATCGGCGAGATCGCTCCGGGCGTACCCGTGCACGCCGTGAGCGTGACCAAGCGCAAAGGTCTGGCCAAACTGCGAGCGCTGGTCCCGCCCGGCCGCACCCTCGCCCTGCTGGGCCGGTCCGGCGCGGGCAAGTCGACGATCGTGAACGCGCTGGCCGGGGCCGATGTGATGCCGGTGCAGACGATCCGGACGGACGGCAAGGGACGGCATACGACCGCCTACCGCAACCTGGTGCCGGTGCCCGGCGGGGGAGCGGTGCTCGACACACCGGGCATCCGGGGCGTGGGCCTGCTCGACACCGAGTCGGGGCTGGATCAGGCGTTCGCGGACATCGCGGGGCTGGCGGTGTTCTGCCGGTTCGGTGACTGCCGGCACGAGGCCGAGCCGGCGTGTGCGGTGCGTGACGCGATCGCCACCGGCTCGCTGACCCGGCGCCGCCTCGACAGCTGGCGCAAACTGCACAAAGAGGTAGCCCTCGAGAGCGCCCGGCTGGCTGCCGCCGGACGGCGGAAGCGCCGCCTCTAGACTCCTCGGGGTGCAGGCCGATCTTTCTCCGGGCCCAGTTCGAACCGCCCGCGAGTGGTGGGCCTGGGTGAGCTTCCCGGCGCTGGCCGCCCTGGTGCTGATCCGGCTCTGGGCCGACCCGAGCGGCCGGGTGCTGTCGCACAACGACGACGACCACGGCTTCTTCCTCTTCGTGGTGGCGCACGGTGAACGGGTCCTGTTCCACGGGGACAACCCGTTCTTCTCCGACCGGCTGAACGTGCCGGACGGCGTCAACATCATGGCCAACACCACGGTCCTGGCCCTGACCCTGCCGGTCGCGCCGATCACCCACTTCCTCGGCGCCGCGGTCTCGGTGGTGCTGCTGCTCACGCTCGGCCTGGCCGGCACCGCGGCCGCCTGGTACTGGGTGTTCTCCCGGCACCTGGTGACCAGCCGGCTGGCGGCCTGGATCGGCGCGCTGTGGTGCGGCTTCTGCCCGGCGATGGTGTCGCACGCCAACGGGCACATCAACTTCGTCAGCCAGTTCGTGGTGCCGTTCATCGTCTGGCAGGTGATCCGGCTGCGTGAGCCGGGCCGCGCGGTGCGCGGCGGCGTCACGCTCGGTCTGCTGATCGTGCTGCAGGTCTTCATCAACGAGGAGGTCCTGCTCTTCGCGGCCCTCACGCTGGGTGTCTTCGTGATCGCGTACGCCCTGATGGCGCGCTCCGAGGCCAGGGCGGTGGCCGGCCGGGTCGCCGCGGGAGTCGGTGTCGCCGCGATCACCTCGGGCGTGCTCCTGGCGTACCCCCTGTGGTGGCAATTCACCGGGAAGGGCAGCTACCAGGGCCAGCCCTTCACCCCCGACGAGTACGTCACCGATCTGCTCTCGCTGGGCGCGTACGCCCGCCAGTCGCTGGCCGGCAACTCGTACGTGGCGGGCGTCCTCAGCGTCAGCGGAACCGAGGAGAACACCTTCTTCGGCCTGCCGCTGCTGGTCCTGCTGGTGATCGGGACGCGCCTGGTGTGGCGCTCGGTCGCCGCCCGCTCGGTGGCGATCGCCGGCCTGGTCATGCTTCTCGTCTCGATGGGCCCCCACCTGCGGGTCTCCGGCACGACCACGACGATCCCGCTGCCGTTCGGGCTGATCAGCCACCTGCCGGTGATCAACCTGGTCAGCGTGACCCGGTTCGCGATGGTCACGGCCACGGTCGTCGGCGTCCTGCTCGCCCTGATCATCGATCGGGGGGTACGCCTGACCGGCCGCTCGCGGCGCTGGTTCCTGATCGGGCTGGCCGTGGCGCTGGTCCCGGTGCTGCCCAAACCGCTGCCGACGATCCCGGCCGCGCCGCTGCCGCCGTTCATCGCCGACGGGATGTGGCGTGACTACGTCGCCGACGACCGCAGCCTGGTGCCGGTGCCGCTGCCCGAGGTCACCACGGGACGGGAGGCGATGCGCTGGGCCGGGCTCAGCAACCTGGCCTTCCGGGTGCCGCGCGGCTACTTCATGGGGCCGGCCGGTCCGCCCGGCAACCTCACCGGCTCCTGGAACGCGCCCCACCGGCCGACGTCGGTGCTGCTCTGGAAGGTTCGGGAGTACGGGCAGGTTCCGCCGTTGACCCCGGAGGACCGCTCGGCGGCCGTGGCGGACCTCACCTATTGGCGGGCCGCGGTGGTCGTGCTGGTGCCGGGAAGTCGTAACGTTGATGCGCTCGGCGTCACGCTGACCGATCTGCTCGGGCGCGATCCGCAGCAGGTCGGCGGGGTGCTGCTCTGGGACGTGCGGGATCTCCCGGTGCCTCCGCTTCGCTCCAACGAGTGACGGTTGGCCCGCCGGATCTGCGGGAATGTGCGTCAGGTGCACGACGCTGTACTGCGTCGGCCCGTTCTTGTCATACCTCGTGGCTAGAGTGGCCGCGATTCTGCTGACTCTCATACACATGTACGGAGCGCCTGCCTGATGGCCGACCGACTGATCGTCCGCGGCGCGCGGGAGCACAACCTCCGCGACGTCAACCTCGACCTGCCCCGCGACGCGCTGATCGTGTTCACCGGGTTGTCCGGTTCCGGCAAGTCGAGCCTCGCGTTCGACACCATCTTCGCCGAGGGCCAGCGGCGATATGTCGAGTCGCTGTCGTCGTACGCGCGGCAGTTCCTCGGGCAGATGGACAAGCCCGACGTCGACTTCATCGAGGGCCTGTCCCCGGCCGTCTCGATCGACCAGAAATCCACCTCGCGCAACCCGCGGTCGACCGTCGGCACGATCACCGAGGTGTACGACTACCTGCGGCTCCTCTTCGCCCGAACCGGCGTCCCGCACTGCCCGGTGTGTGGCGAGCGGATCAGCCGGCAGACCCCGCAACAGATCGTCGACCGGGTCCTCGCCATGGAGGAGGGCACCCGGTTCATGGTGCTCGCGCCGGTGGTCCGCGGCCGCAAGGGCGAATACGTCGACCTCTTCGGCGAACTGCAGGCCAAGGGGTACGCGCGAGCGCGCGTCGATGGCGTGGTCCACCCGCTGACCGAGCCGCCGAAGCTGAAGAAGCAGGAGAAGCACACCATCGAGGTGGTGGTCGACCGGCTCAGCGTCAAGGCGGCCAGCAAACAGCGGCTGACCGACTCGGTGGAGTCCGCGCTCGGCCTGGCCGGCGGCATCGTCCTGCTCGACTTCGTCGACCTGCCCGAAGACGACCCGGCCCGCGAACGGCGCTTCTCCGAACACCTCGCCTGCCCCAACGACCACCCGCTGGCGATCGAGGACATCGAGCCCCGGGTCTTCTCCTTCAACGCGCCCTACGGCGCCTGCCCCGAGTGCACCGGCCTGGGCACCAAGAAAGAGGTCGACCCCGAGCTGATCATCCCGGACGAGGAGAAGAGCATCCGCGAGGGTGCGATCCAGCCCTGGTCCGGCGGCTCGACCCTGGAATACTTCCTGCGCCTGCTCGAAGCCCTCGGCAAGTCGGAGAAGTTCAGCGTCGACACCCCGTGGCGGCAGCTGCCGTCGAGGGCGCAGAAGACGATCCTGCACGGCTCGGAAGACCAGGTCCACGTCCGCTACCGGAACAAGTACGGCCGTGAGCGGTCCTACTACACCGGCTTCGAAGGCGTGATCCAGTGGATCGAGCGCCGGCACACCGACACCGAGAGCGACTGGTCGAGGGACAAGTACGAGGGCTACATGCGCGACGTGCCCTGCCCGACCTGCGGCGGCTCGCGGCTCAAGCCCGAGGTGCTCGCGGTGACCATCGCCGGCCGGAGCATCGCCGAGGTCTGCAACCTGTCCATCGGCGAGTGCGCCGAGCTGCTGTCGACCATCGAGCTCGACGACCGCCAGAAGATGATCGCCGAGCGGGTGCTCAAGGAGATCAACGCGCGGCTGCGGTTCCTGGTCGACGTCGGCCTCGACTACCTCTCCCTCGACCGCGGCGCCGGCACCCTGTCCGGCGGCGAGGCCCAACGGATCCGGCTCGCCACCCAGATCGGCTCCGGCCTGGTCGGCGTCCTCTACGTGCTCGACGAACCATCCATCGGCCTCCACCAGCGCGACAACCACCGGCTGATCGAGACGCTGGTCCGGCTGAAGAACCTCGGCAACACCCTGATCGTGGTCGAACACGACGAAGACACCATCCGCACGGCCGACTGGATCGTCGACATCGGCCCCGGCGCCGGCGAACACGGCGGCAACATCGTGCACAGCGGCTCGGTGAAGGGCCTGCTGGCCAACAAGCAGTCGCCGACCGGTGCCTACCTGTCCGGCCGCAAGAAGATCCCGCTGCCCGGCCACCGGCGTCCCCAGACGGCCGGGCGCGAGCTGGTCGTGCAGGGCGCGCGCGAACACAACCTGCGCAACCTGACCGTCGGCTTCCCGCTCGGGCAGTTCATCGCCGTCACCGGGGTCAGCGGCTCCGGCAAGTCGACGCTGGTCAACGACATCCTCTACACGGTTCTGGCCAACACCATCAACGGCGCGCGCATGGTGCCCGGGCGACACACCCGGATCAGCGGCATGGAACACGTCGACAAGGTGGTCGGCGTCGACCAGTCGCCGATCGGCCGCACACCACGGTCGAACCCGGCCACGTACACCGGCGTCTTCGACAACGTCCGCAAGCTCTTCGCCGAGACCACCGAGGCCAAGGTCCGCGGGTACGGCCCCGGCCGGTTCTCGTTCAACGTCAAGGGCGGCCGCTGCGAGAACTGCGCCGGCGACGGGACCATCAAGATCGAGATGAACTTCCTGCCCGACGTCTACGTCCCCTGCGAGGTCTGCAAGGGCGCCCGCTACAACCGCGAGACGCTCGAGGTGCACTACAAGGGCAAGACCATCTCCGAGGTGCTGGAGATGCCGATCGAGGAGGCGTCCGGCTTCTTCGAGGCCATCCCCGCCATCCACCGCCACCTCAAGACCCTGGTCGACGTGGGTCTCGGCTACGTACGCCTGGGTCAGCCCGCCCCCACCCTCTCCGGCGGCGAGGCGCAGCGCGTCAAGCTGGCGTCCGAGCTGCAGAAACGCTCGACCGGCCGCACGGTCTACGTGCTCGACGAGCCGACCACCGGCCTGCACTTCGAAGACATCCGCAAACTGCTGATGGTCCTCAACGGCCTGGTCGACAAGGGCAACACGGTGATCGTGATCGAGCACAACCTCGACGTGATCAAGACCGCCGACTGGCTGATCGACATGGGCCCCGAGGGCGGCAACAAGGGCGGCCTGGTCCTGGCCGCCGGCACGCCGGAGGAACTGGCCGAGGTGGTCGAGAGCCACACGGGCGCCTTCCTGCGGCCGGTCCTGGGCCTGTCCGGCGAGCCGGCCGGCTCGGCCAAGGCGGTGGCCCGGGCGGCCAAGGCCAACGGCGCCCGCCCCGCGGCCAAGTCGACCGCCGCGGCGGCGCTGGCGGGCGGCCGGCCGACGGCCACGGCGGCTGCGGCCAGATCGTCGGCCACTTCGTCGGCCACTTCGGCGCCGGCGAAGGCGCCGGCCAAGGCGGCGGTCGCGGCCAAGGCGTCGAACGGCAGCCGGACCACCACGGCCAAGGCGCCGGCCGCGGCCCGGACGCCGGCCGCCAAGTCGGCCGCGGCGGCCAAGCCCGCGGCGGCGAAGTCGGCTGCGGCCCCATCGGCGGCGGCCAAGTCGGCGTCTCCGGCGGCCGCCAAGGCTCCGGCCAAGAAGGCGCCCGCGCGCTCACGAGCCAAGACCTCCTCGTAGCCGACGTCTCACCAGCGAGCCCGCGCCGTGTGCGCGGGCTCGCTTTGTTTGCTCCCGTGGCATCTCTGGCTTCGCGTGGGGCTGCCCGCGCGGGCCCCGCTCGGGTGGCGGTCTCGTGCGTGGTGTGGCGGTCTCGTGCGTGGTGTGGCGGTCTCGTGCGTGGCGTGGCGGTCCCGCGCGTGGCGTGGCGGTCCCGCTCGTGTTGGTGTTCGGCTTGGCGGCCTGTGGACGACGGGTGGAAGTTGTCGTACCTCGGGCCTACGTTTGGCCCACCCATGACAGGGGTGGGGGAGGTGGCGGCGCGCGCGTGGGGATTCGAAAGCAACTGTGCGTGATGTCCTGGTTTCGATCCGCTACGGGTGGTGAGGGGGCGCCGTTGTGACGTCTGTCGCGCTCGCTAACCTGGGAAATCCCTGCAAATCCAGCGCCGATAGCGGGAAATTAAGACAATTCTCAGGCTCGTGGGCTAATAATTGCAGCTTCAAGTTATGAACCGCTCGACGGGCAGAAGCGTATTCAGTGGCAACGCCGCGTGACCGTCGTGCGCGGACAGACGGGTACTGGGAGGGTTCCGACAGATGACTGACGTGCAGACGAGGCCCGAGGCTGAGACCACCTGCGAGCACCGGGGCACCGGCGCGCCTCGCCGGGCGGTCTTCGCGGGGGCCGGCGCCGTCGGCGCCGCCTGCCTGCTGGCGGCCTGCGGCACCAACAGTGGCTCCGGGCAGAACCAGCCGGGCTACACCACCGACCCGGTGCCGGCCGGCAGTGCCAGCCCGGGCGCCGGCAATAACGGTGGCGGCTCCACCTCGGGTGGCGGCGCCGCCCTGGCCGCGGTCGCCGACGTGCCGGAGGGCGGCGGCATCATCAAGGGCGACCTGGTGATCACCCAGCCGCAGGCCGGCACCTTCAAGGCGTTCAGCAAGGTGTGCACCCACCAGGGCTGCGACGTGAGCAAGGTCGACGGCGGGGTGATCTTCTGCCCGTGCCACAAGAGCGAGTTCTCGATCACCGACGGTTCGCCGCAGAGCGGGCCGGCGCGCCAGCCGCTGCCGGAGACCCAGGTCAAGGTGGACGGCGACAACATCGTCGCGGCCTGACCGGCCGACCGCGGAACGGCCCGACGCCCGCGTCGGCCCGGTGATGGGGCCGGCCGGACCGTGCCGGCCAGGTATCCCGGCGGGACGAGGGCCGCGCCGGACGAGAGGGCCGGCGGCCGGCTCGACCTGGTCGCCTGGGGGCCGCCCGGGGCCGCGAAGACAGCGAGAGCAAGGCCGGAGGCCCGACGCCGTGGCGGCGGCAACGGACCTCCGGTCGGGCCATTCTGTCAGGGGTCCGCATTACTGTGGGACCCGTGCCTGACCCGTCCAGCTATCGACCCGCTCCGGGGACCATTCCCGACGCTCCGGGTGTCTACCGCTTCCGTGATCCCCAGGGCCGGGTCATCTATGTCGGCAAGGCGAAGAGCCTGCGCAGCCGGCTGAACTCCTACTTCGCCGACACCTGGTCGCTGCACGCGCGTACGCAGCAGATGGTGACCACCGCGGGCTCGGTCGACTGGGTCACGGTCACCAGTGAGGTCGAGGCGCTCCAGCTCGAATACACCTGGATCAAGGAGTTCGACCCGCGCTTCAACGTCAAGTACCGGGACGACAAGTCGTACCCGTTCCTGGCCGTGACCTTGAACGAGGAATACCCGCGGCTGCAGGTGATGCGCGGCGCCAAGCGTAAGGGCGTCCGCTATTTCGGGCCTTATTCCCACGCGTGGGCCATCCGCGAGACGCTCGACCTGCTGCTGCGCGTCTTCCCGGCCCGAACCTGCTCGGCCGGCGTCTTCAAGCGCTCGGGGCAGATCGGGCGGCCCTGCCTGCTCGGCTACATCGGCAAGTGCTCGGCGCCCTGTGTCGGCACGGTCAGCGCCGACGAACACCGCGCGATCGTCCTCGACTTCTGCGACTTCATGGGTGGCAAGACCGACACCTTCGTCAAGCGGCTCGAGCGTGACATGCTCGCCGCCTCCGAGGAGCTGGAGTTCGAGCGGGCGGCCCGGCTGCGGGACGACATCGCGGCGCTGCGCCGGGCGATGGAGAAGCAGACCGTGGTGTTCGGCGACGGCACCGACGCCGACGTGGTGGCGTTCGCCGAAGACCCGCTGGAGGCGGCCGTCCAGGTCTTCCACGTCCGCGACGGCCGGGTGCGCGGCCAGCGCGGCTGGGTGGTGGAGAAGGTCGAAGATCTGAGCACGGGCGATCTGGTCCATCACTTCTGCTCCCAGATGTACGGTGCGGAGCAGGGCGGCGACGTGCCCAGGGAGATCCTCGTCCCGGAGCTGCCGTCGGATTCCGCGGCGCTCGACGAGTGGCTCTCCGACAAGCGCGGCGGCAGGGCCACGTTGCGCGTACCGCAGCGGGGTGACAAGCGGTCGCTGATGGAGACCGTGGCCCGCAACGCCGGCGAGTCTCTGGCGCGGCACAAGCTTCGCCGGGCCGGCGACCTGACCACCCGCAGCAAGGCGCTCGACGAGATCGCCGAGGCGCTCGGCATGGAGTCGGCGCCGCTGCGCATCGAGTGTTTCGACGTGTCCCAGATCCAGGGCACCGACGTCGTCGCCAGCATGGTCGTCTTCGAGGACGGGCTGGCCCGCAAGAGCGAATACCGCCGCTTCGCGGTGCGCGGAAACCCCGACGGCAGTGGTACGGACGACCTGGCCGCGATGAGCGAGGTGATGCGCCGGCGGTTCGCCCGGTACAAGGCACAGGCCGACGCCGACGCGCCCCGGGACACACCGGAGTCCGAAGTGGACGACGGCGGCGGGGCGGTGAGCGGCGAGATCGCCACCACCGAGCTGCCCGGCATCGACCCGCTGACCGGCAAGCCGCGGCGGTTCGCCTACCCGCCCCAGCTGGTCGTGGTCGACGGCGGCCAGCCACAGGTGAACGCCGTCGCCGCGGTCCTGTCCGACCTGGGCATCACCGACGTGGCGCTGTGCGGGCTGGCCAAGCGGCTCGAAGAGGTGTGGCTGCCGGGCGACGACTTCCCGGTCATCCTGCCGCGTACGTCCGAGGCGCTCTACCTGCTCCAGCGGGTGCGCGACGAGGCACACCGGTTCGCGATCACGTTCCACCGGCAGCGCCGGTCGAAGCGGATGACCGCCTCGGCCCTGGACAGCATTCCCGGCCTGGGTGAGACCCGGCGCAAGGCGCTGCTGCGCCACTTCGGGTCGCTCAAGCGCCTCGGCCAGGCCACCGTGGAAGAGGTCACCGAGGTCCAAGGCATCGGCAAGCGCACCGCCGAGGCCGTGCTCGCCGCCCTCCGGCCCGCGGCCGGCGAGAAGACGGCGGCCGGCGAGAACGTGGCGCCCGCGTCCGCGGCGGGAACGGACCCGGCCGACGGAGCCGACCTGACCCAGGCAACCGCGGGCGAGCCGAAGACGGGTGGCGCCGGCCGGACGAAGTCGGGCGCCAATCGCAGCAAGGCCGCCCGCCCGGCCCGCCGGCCCGCCTCCGACGAGACGTGGGCGGGCGGCGCAACGGTGGGGGACGGCGCAACGGTGGGGGACGGCGCAACGGTGGGGGACGGCGCGGGTGACGACCGGGTGGACGGTGGGCCACCGGGGCATGACGTGAGGGCCGGGAGTGCCCAGGAGGGCTGACCGATCGGGTAGCGGACAGTGCGTCCCGGGGAAACCGGCCGGGCGGTCGGCCTAGGATGCAGTGTCGCCCGACGGGGGCGGAAAGTGACGCGGGAGGCGTGCGTGACCGAGATGGCGGACGAGACGCTGGGGTCCGAGGAGGAGACCGACCTGGTGATCGTCACCGGGCTCTCCGGCGGCGGGCGCAGCACGGTTGCCCGCGCTCTGGAGAACGTCGGTTACTACGTCGTGGACAACCTGCCGCAGGCGCTGATGCTCGACATGGCTCAGCTGGCGGCCAAGGCCGGCGGGGCCGCCCGGCGTACCGCGATGGTCCTCGACGTACGCAGCCGCGCGTTCTCCACCGACCTGGGCGGCGCGGTCCACGCCCTCGAGGAACGTGGCTTCTCGCCCCGGGTGGTGTTCGTGGACGCCGACGACGAGGTGCTGATCCGGCGCTTCGAGTCGGTGCGGCGGTCACACCCCCTCCAGGGTGACGGACGGCTGGCCGACGGCATCGCCGCCGAGCGGAAGCTGCTCGAAGAGGCCCGCGAGCAGGCCGATGTGATCATCGACACCAGCCACCTCAACGTGAACCAGCTGCGCCGCCGGGTGGAGGAGCTGTTCGGCGGTGAAGACGCGCGCAAGCTCCGGATCACGGTGCTGTCGTTCGGGTTCAAGTACGGGCTGCCGCCGGACGCCGACTACGTGATGGACGCGCGGTTCCTGCCGAACCCGTTCTGGGTGCCCGAGCTGCGCGACCACACCGGTCTGGAAGAGGCGGTCAGTGGGTACGTGCTGGGGCAGGAGGGCGCCGGGGACTTCGTGTCCACGTACGCCTCGCTCATCGCCACCACCGCGCCCGGCTTCGAGCGTGAGGGCAAGCGTTACCTGACCGTGGCCATCGGCTGCACCGGTGGCAAGCACCGCAGCGTCGCCATCGCCGAGGAGTTGACCAGCAAGTTGCGAGACATCCGCCTTTCCGCCCACGCCTCGCACCGCGATCTGGGGCGCGAGTGACCGGACCGACGCGAGTCGTCGCTTTCGGTGGTGGGCACGGCCTCAGCGCCTCGCTGCGCGCGCTGCGGCTGTCCCAGCTCGACCTGGACATCACCGCGGTCGTCACGGTCGGCGACGACGGCGGGTCCAGCGGCCGGCTCCGGGCCGAACGTGACGCCCAGCTGCCACCCGGCGACCTGCGTCAGGCGCTCGCCGCGCTGGCCGACGGCGACGCCACCGCCCAGCGCACCGCGCAGCTGCTCCAGCACCGGTTCGCCGCGGTCGGCGAGGGCGACCCCGACCCGCTGAGCGGGCACGCGGTCGGCAACCTGCTGCTGCTCGGCCTGATGGAACTGCTCGGCGACCCGGTCGTGGCGTTGCAGCACGCCGAGCGGATGGTCGGCGCGCACGGCCGGGTGCTGCCGATGGCCTGCCACGCGGTGGGCATCGAGGCCGACGTGCGCGGTCACGACCCGGAGCGGCCTCAAGAGACGATCACGGTCCGCGGTCAGCACCAGGTGGCGATCACCACCGGCCACGTCGAGGCGGTACGCCTGGTCCCGGCGGCGCCACCGGCCTGCCCGGACGCGCTGGCCGCGATCGCCGAGGCGGACTGGCTGATCTTCGGGCCGGGCAGCTGGTACACCAGCGTGCTCCCACACCTGATGGTGCCCGAGCTGGCCGAGGCGATCGTCGCCAGCCCGGGCCGCAAACTGGTCACGCTCAACCTGGCGGCCGACAACGAGACGCTCGGCCTGTCCGTGGCCGACCACCTGCGGGCGCTGCACTGGTACCTTCCCGCGTTGCGGGCCGACGTGGTGCTGGCCGACGCGAAATGGGTGGGCGAGCCCGAACCGGTGCATCATGCCGCGGAGGCCCTGGGCGCCAGGTTGGTTCTGGCACCACTGGCCGTTGCGGACGGCAGCGCCAGGCATGATCCTGAGTCGTTGGGTGTTGCACTGGTGCCTGTCCTGGGTGCCGATCGTTAAGCATCAGGCACAACACGGCACACACTGTTGAAGATCCGGCACATGAGGTGACGAAGACGATGGCGATGACAGCGGCGGTCAAGGACGAGCTGAGCCGGGTCGACGTACCCAAGCCCTGCTGCCGCCGCGCCGAGATGGCGGCCCTGCTCCGGTTCGCCGGCGGCCTGCACATCGTCTCCGGCCGGGTGGTGGTCGAGGCCGAACTCGACACCGGCGCGGTGGCCCGGCGCCTGCGGCGTGAGATCCACGAGGTGTACGGCTACCAGTCCGAGGTGCACGTGCTGGCCTCCGGCGGCCTGCGCAAGGGCAGCCACTACATCGTCCGGATCGTCAAGGACGGCGAGGCCCTGGCCCGCCAGACCGGCCTGCTCGACGTGCGCGGCCGCCCGGTGCGTGGCCTCCCGCCGCACGTCGTCTCGGCCAACGTCTGCTGCGCGGTGGCCGCGTGGCGCGGCGCGTTCATGGCGCACGGCTCGCTCACCGAGCCCGGCCGGTCCAGCGCCCTCGAGATCACCTGCCCCGGCCCCGAGGCGGCGCTCGCCCTCCGCGGCGCCGCCCGCCGGCTCGGCATCACGGCCAAGGAGCGCGAGGTACGCGGCGTCGACCGCGTGGTGATCAAGGACGGCGACGCGATCGCGGCGTTGCTCACCCGGATCGGCGCGCACGGCTCGGTGCTGGCCTGGGAAGAGCGCCGGGTACGCCGTGAGGTGCGCGCCACGGCCAACCGCCTGGCCAACTTCGACGACGCCAACCTCCGCCGCTCGGCCCGCGCCGCGGTGGCCGCCGCGGCCCGCGTCACCCGCGCCCTGGAGATCCTCTCCGAAGAGGCGCCCAACCACCTGACCAGCGCCGGCCAGCTCCGCCTGGAACACCGCCAGGCCTCCCTGGAGGAGCTGGGCGCCCTGGCCGACCCGCCACTGACCAAGGACGCCATCGCCGGCCGCATCCGCCGCCTCCTGGCCCTGGCCGACAAGCGTGCCCGCGACCTGGGCATCCCCGACACCGAGGCCGCCGTGACCCCCGAAATGATGGCCTGCTGAGGCTGGCCGCGGCGCACACCCGAGGGTGGCCGGGGCGGGCGCACACCGCTGCCGCGCCCCGCCGACCCGGATGGTTCCCCACGGCCTGGAGTTGCAGGGAGGCCGTGGGTGATAACGAGCACCTACTGTGCGCGTACCCCTTATAGGTTTTAAGTAACGGTGGGATCGCGCCCCGGCAGCGAGGCCGAGCCGCACCTCGGATAGGGTGCGGTTGACGGCGACGGTGCCGCTAAGCATGGCCCGACCGCGCTGCACAGATGCGGCTGCGACGGCCACACCAAGACTCGCCGGCCGAGATTAGAACAGGTCGGCCTAGCACGAGGAGACCCTGTGACCATCCGGGTTGGCATCAACGGCTTCGGCCGCATCGGCCGCAACTTCTTCCGGGCCGTGCAAAAGTCCGGCGCGGATATCGAGATCGTCGCGGTGAACGACCTCACCGACAACGCGACGCTCGCGCACCTGCTCAAGTACGACTCGATCCTGGGCCGCCTGGACGCCGAGGTGAAGGCGACCGCGGACGAGATCACCGTCGGTGGCAAGACCTTCAAGGCGTTCGCCGACCGTGACCCGGCCAACCTCAAGTGGTCGGACGTCGGCGCGGACGTGGTCATCGAGTCGACCGGCTTCTTCACCGACGCCACCAAGGCCAAGGTGCACGCCGACAACGGCGCGAAGAAGGTCATCATCTCGGCGCCGGCCAAGAACGAGGACATCACGATCGTGATGGGCGTCAACGACCACCTCTACGACGCCGCGAAGCACACGGTCATCTCGAACGCCTCCTGCACCACCAACTGCCTGGCGCCGATGGCGAAGGTGCTGAACGACACGATCGGCATCGAGCGTGGCCTGATGACCACGATCCACGCCTACACCCAGGACCAGAACCTGCAGGACGGCCCGCACAAGGACCTGCGCCGCGCCCGCGCCGCCGCCCTCAACGTGGTGCCGACCTCGACCGGCGCGGCCAAGGCCGTGAGCCTGGTGCTGCCCGAGCTCAAGGGCAAGCTGGACGGCTTCGCGATGCGCGTGCCGATCCCGACCGGCTCGGCCACCGACCTGACCTTCCAGGCCAAGAAGGAGACCTCGGTCGACGAGGTCAACGCCGCGATCAAGGCGGCCGCGGACGGCCCGCTCAAGGGCATCCTGGTCTACACCGAGGACCAGATCGTCTCGTCCGACATCGTCACCGACCCGGCCTCATGCATCTTCGACGCCGGCCTGACCAAGGTGATCGGCAACCAGGTCAAGGTCGTCGGCTGGTACGACAACGAGTGGGGCTACTCGAACCGCCTCGTCGACCTGGTGAAGCTGGTCGGCTGATCTTGAAGACTCTCGACGACCTGCTCGGCGAGGGTGTCTCGGGTCGGCGCGTGCTCGTGCGTGCCGACCTGAACGTCCCGTTCGACAAGAAACAGGCTGGTGTCATCACCGACGACGGCCGGATCCGCGCGGTGCTGCCGACCGTGATCGCGCTGCGTGACGCCGGCGCCCGCGTCATCGTCTTCTCCCACCTGGGCCGGCCGAAGGGCGCGCCCGACCCGGCGTTCACCCTCGACCCGGTCGCGACCCGGATGGGCGAGCTGCTCGGCACGCCGGTCATCTTCGCCTCGGACACCGTGGGACCCGCGGCGTCGGCGGCGGTGGACGCGTTGTTGGACGGGCAGATCCTTCTGCTGGAGAACCTGCGCTTCAACGCGGGGGAGACCTCGAAGGACGACGCCGACCGCGGTGCGTTCGCCGCTCAGCTCGCCGCCTTCGGCGACGCGTACGTGGACGACGCGTTCGGGGCGGTTCACCGCAAGCACGCTTCGGTGTACGACGTGCCGGCGCTGCTGCCGCACTACGCCGGTGGCCTGGTGCTGCGTGAGCTCGAGGTGCTGAAGAAGGTCACCGAGAGCCCGGAGCAGCCGTACGTGGTGGTGCTCGGCGGTTCGAAGGTGTCCGACAAGCTGGCCGTGATCAAGGCGCTGCTGCCCAAGGTGGACAAGCTGCTGGTGGGTGGCGGCATGTGCTTCACGTTCCTCAAGGCCCAGGGCCACGAGGTCGGGAAGTCGCTGCTCGAGGACGAGATGATCGACACCTGTCGCGATCTGCTGGCTTCGGCCGACGGCCGCATCGTGCTCCCCGTGGACGTCGTCGCCGCCACTGCTTTCAGCGCGGACGCCTCGTTTGAGACGGTCGACAGTTCCGACATCCCGGCCGACCGGCTGGGGCTCGACATCGGCCCGCGTTCGGTCGCGCTCTTCGCCGAGGCCATCGGGCCGGCGAAGACCGTGTTCTGGAACGGGCCGATGGGCGTGTTCGAGCTGGCGCCGTTCGCGGCCGGCACCCGGGGCGTGGCCGAGGCGATCACCAAGATCGACGGCTTCTCGGTGGTCGGTGGCGGCGACTCGGCGGCCGCCGTGCGTACGCTCGGCATCGACGAGTCCGCCTTCGGGCACATCTCGACCGGCGGCGGCGCGTCGCTGGAGTACCTCGAGGGCAAGACCCTCCCCGGCGTCGCCGCTCTGGAGAAGTGATGGCTGACCAGACCCGCCGGCCGATCATGGCCGGCAACTGGAAGATGAACCTCAACCACTTCGAGGCCATCGCCCTGATGCAGAAGCTGGCGTTCAGCCTCAGCGAGGAGCAGCTCGCCGCGGTCGAGGTGGCCGTGCTGCCGCCGTTCACCGACCTGCGCAGCGTGCAGACCTCGGTCGACGGGGACAAGGTTCAGATCGTGTACGGCGCGCAGGACCTGTCGCCGCACACCGGCGGGGCGTACACCGGGGACATCTCCGGCGCCATGCTGGCCAAGCTCGGCTGCACCTACGTGGTTGTCGGCCACAGCGAGCGCCGGCAGTACCACAACGAGGACGACGCGCTGGTCAACGCGAAGGTCAAGGCCGCGTTCGCGGCCGGGCTGACGCCGATCTTCTGCGTCGGTGAGGGCCTGGAGGTGCGCGAGGCCGGCGATCAGGTCGCCCACGTGCTCAGCCAGGTCGACGCCGGTCTGGACGGGCTCAAGACCGACCAGATCAAGCAGACCGTGATCGCGTACGAACCGGTGTGGGCGATCGGCACCGGCAAGACCGCGACTCCCGACGACGCGCAGGAGGTGTGTGGCGCCATCCGGGTCCGCATCACCGAGGCGCACGGCGCGGAGATCGGCGACGCGATCCGCATCCAGTACGGCGGTTCCGTGAAGGCGGCGAACATCGCCGCGATCATGGCAAAGCCGGACGTGGACGGCGCTCTCGTCGGTGGCGCCAGCCTGGACGCGGAGGAATTCGCGTCCATCTGCCGCTTCAAGGAGCACGTGGCTCGCTGACACCACCCGGCCGCCCACCGTGGCGGCCGGGTATTCCGCTATTATTGCGGCGCTGTTGTGCCCTTTGAGAGGACTGACCCCGGCCATGCCCACCTGGTTCGCGTACACGTTGATGTCATTGCTCGTGCTCACGAGCCTCATCCTGACGTTGCTGATCCTGCTTCACCGCGGCAAGGGCGGCGGCATGTCCAGCATGTTCGGCGGCGGTGTCACCTCCAGCCTGTCCGGTTCCTCGGTGGCCGAGAAGAACCTCGACCGATACACCGTTCTGGTCGGCGTCGTGTGGTTCGCCTGCATCGTCGGCCTCGGGCTCTGGCTCAAGGTCCACCAGGCGGGCTGACGGCGAGCCTTCTTATCTCGACTTCGGAGTCGTAGACTCTGCCGCGCGGTCCGGTCACTCCGGGTCGCGCGGTTCTTTTAGCGACGTACTTTTCTCGGGCCCCGTTTCTCAGAACTGGGTGCCGTCATTCTTTGCCTGACAGGAGTTGCGTCCGTGTCCAGTGGCAGCGCCATCCGCGGTAGCCGCGTCGGCTCCAGCCCGATGCGCCCCGACGAGCGCAGTGAGCCCGCCCCCCGCCGGGAGGTGACCTACTTCTGCGCCGCCGGGCACGACTCGATCGTCAAGTTCGCGGCCGACGCCGCGGAGCCCGAGACGTGGGACTGCCCGCGCTGCGGTCAGCCGGCCGGGCTCGACCGGGAGAAGCCGCCCGGTCGCATGCGTACCGAGCCGTACAAGTCGCACCTGGCCTATGTGAAGGAGCGTCGCTCCGAGGCCGACGGCGAGGCGATCCTGGCCGAGGCGCTGGCCAAGGTCCGCCAGCGCCGCGGCCGGTAGGTCGCGTTACGCCGTCTCGCGCACCAGGAACAGCGCGCCCGCGTCGGCGACCGGCATCTCGGTGAAGCCGAGCCGGTCGTAGAAGACGCGGGCGCCGGTGTTGTCACGGGCCATGCCCAGATGCACCCGGGTGACGCCGGCGCGGCGCAGGCCGGCCAGGAACGCCTCCATCAGGCCACGGCCGAAGCCCTTGCCCTGCCACTCCGGCAGCAGGTCGATGTGCAGGTGGGCGGGGTAGTCGGCCATCTCCGGCACGAGCATGCGCTCGGGGTCGAGGGCCAGGCCGAGCCAGAAGTCGGTCTGGTTGACCGGCGGGTCGTTCGGGGCGGGGTAACGGGTCTTGACCAGCGGCAGCCACTCCTCGCGGAAGCGGCGCACGAACGCCGGGGTGTCGGCGGTCCCGAGGACGTAGCCGACCGCATGCCCCTCGCCGTCATCCAGGACGTAGGCGTGTTCCGGCTCGAGCGTCACGTACGGCACCGCGAAGATGTCACCGACCAGGTGGTCGTCGATGGTGGTGCCACGGGCGTCGCCGCCGCTGTCGGCGGTTCGGACACAGATGTCGTAGACGGCGTCGAGGTCGGACGGGCGGTAGGAGCGGATCATCGGCTGCACATCGCTCAGTTTAGAGAGCGCTCTCAGGGTGACGTGGATCACGCGGCGATAGCCAACCGATTTCGGGCTGAAGCGTCCGTCCAGGCGTAGGGAACGATCCTCGACGCTTGGGAGTGGCTTGATGGGACGCATGCGCACGGTGGTATTGGTGTCCGCGGCGGTGGTGGCCGGGTTGGGTGGCACGGCTGTGGCGGCGCTGGCGGCCAACGCGGATGACGCCACACCTCGGCCGGTGCCCCCCGCGGTTGGCCCGCGCTCGCCTGGGGCGCCGGCTGAGACGAAGCCCGGGGCGCCGGCTCCGGTTTCGCCCGGGGCGCCGGCTGAGGCCACGCCTGGAGCTCCGGCTCCGGTTTCGCCTGGGGCCCCCGCCCGGGTTTCGCCGGGGGCTCGGCCGCCGGTGGATTCGCCTGGTGGCCGGCCTAAGGCTCGCCCGGCGAGGCCGGCTGAGTCGCCGGCCGCGCGACGTGGTGCGCCCACGCCGCCGCGGGATCAGAAGGGGCGGGCGCCGGCCGAGGCCACGCCGCGTCCGGCGTCGCCCGGGTCGCGGCCTCGGCCGGCCGACGACACTGGGTCGCGGTCTCGGCGCTGACCCCCGACCTGACCCTGCCCCACCCCCTTTGCTCTGCGCACAAATACTCACCCCCGGTCCACCGCCGCCCCGGCGATGCTGAGTTTGAAGAAATCCCAGGTCAGTCGCCGTTTACGGCCCGGCGAGCTGGCCTGGCCGGCTGCCCGGGATGAGCGCGCCAGCCACCCGCCACGATGTTTCTGCAGGTGGGAAGGGGGGTGAGTATGAGTGCGCAGAGCAAAGGGGCGACGGGCTGTCATGCTCACTCCGTGGCGGAGGGCGGCGCGGGGCGCCATTGTCCACGGGTCCACTTCTCGGTTGTCTGGATGCGATGAGTCTTCTTCTTCCCCTGTCGTCCCCGGTCTGGTGGGGGCGGCTGCTGCGCGTGTTCCGCTCGATGGCGGGCGGTGTCGCCGCGGCGGCGGGGCGGTCCCCGGAGGCGCGTGTCGGGGTGGGACGAGTTTGGGGCGCGGCTGGTTCGGGCCCGGGAGCTGCGGGTCCGGGAGCTGTGGGCCAAGGCGCTGCGGGACCGGGGGCTGCGGGGACGGGCGCCGGTGTCGGGGCGGGCGGTGGGTTTGATGAGCTTTATCGGGCTCGACGGCTCGGGCTGGTGCGGCTGGCCGTGTTGATGGTCGATGACCTGGGCTCGGCGGAGGACATCGTGCAGGAGGCGTTCGCGAAGTTGTGGCGGCGGCATGGGGAGGATCTGCGCGGGGTGGATGATCCGGCGGCCTACCTGACCACCGCGGTGCTCAATGCGGCGCGGTCGGCGTTGCGGCGGCGGAAGGTCGCGCGGGCATATGTCGCGCCCAGGGTCGGAGTGGCACCGGCGGCGGAGGATCTGGCGCTGCTGGGGGAAGGGGATCGGGAAGTGCTGGCGGCGCTCGGGCGGCTGACCGCGAGGCAGCGGCAGGTGGTGGTGTTGCGCTACTGGTCGGAGTTGTCGGAGCAGGAGATCGCGGACGCACTGCGGGTCTCCCGCGGGACGGTGAAGTCGACGGCCAGCCGGGCGCTGACCATTCTGCGTGGGGCGTTGGAGGGTCGGCGATGAGCGATGAACTGGACGTCCGGGTGCGCCGGGCGCTCGCGGCCCGCGCGGGGCAGATCACCCCGGAGCGGCTGCGGCCGGCCGAACTGCCGGCCGAACTGCCGGGTGGCGCGCAGGGCGACGCGGGGAAGGCGGGGCGGTCGGGAGTACGGGGCCGGAGTCGGCTGCGGCAGTGGCTGGTGCCGGGGCTCGCGGGGGCCGCGGCGATGGCGGTGCTCTTTGCCGTACTCGTGATCAAGCAGCCGGACGGGCCGCCCGCGCAACCCGCGGTGCCGCCGGCTGGGCCCTCCTCGATCGCGCCCACGCCGTCGCGGCCGGAGGAGTCGCCGCGGCCTGAGGAGTCGGGACCCGATGAGCCGGCGCCGCCCGCGCCGACCAGGCCTGGAGCCCGGCCGGGCGACGTCCGGTCGTCACCGGGGCCGGAGCCGGGCGATGAGGTTCCGCCGCGGCGGGGCCCCCAGGACAGTGACGCCCGGCCGACTCCGGGCGAGCCGCCGGGCGAGTCGCCGCGCCCGGAAGGCTGACCGCCCGGCGCCGGGCCGACTCCAGGCCCGGTGGCCCACCGCGAGAGGCCCGGCGGCCCGACCGTGAGAGGCCCGGTGGGCTGACCGGCCGGGAGGGTGGGTCAGCGCAGGCTGCGCATCTTGGCCGGCACGTTGGCCGCGGCCGCCCGGTCGAGGAGCCACAGGGTCTTCTCGGTGCCGGACACGCCGGCCGCGGGGATCTGCTTGGGGCCGGCGCCCTCGAGGGCCATGCCGACGGGGGCGGCCTTGTCGGGGCCGGAGGCGATCAGCCAGACCTCTTCGGCCGTGTTGATTGTGGGCAGGGTCAGGGTGACGCGGGTGGGCGGGGGCTTGGGGCTGTTGTGCACGGCTGCGGTCGTACCCGTCTCGTAGCCCACCGGGTGTTCCGGGAAGATCGACGCCACGTGGCCGTCCTCGCCGACGCCCAGCATCAGCACGTCGAAGTGGGGCAGTTCGGAGCTGCCGGGCTTGGCCGCGGCGGCCAGCTCACGGGCGTACCGGTCGGCCGCCGCCTCCGCGTCGTCGCCGTCGGGGCCGTCCGAGGGCGGCATGGCGTGCACCCGGGCCGGTTCGAGCGGCAGCGCGTCGAGCACCGCGGCGCGGGCCTGGGTCTCGTTGCGGTCGGGGTCGCCGGACGGCAGGAACCGCTCGTCGCCCCACCACAGGTCGACGTGCGACCACTCGATCGCGTCGGCCGCCGGCAGCTCCTGCAGCGCGCGCAGCACCTTGCCGGCGATGCGGCCGCCGGTGAGCACCACGCCGGCCCAGCCCCGTTCCGCCTGGGCGTCGATGATCTTGACGACCAGGCGGGCCGCCACGGCCGACGCCAGGATGTCGGCGTCGGGTACCACCACCACTACGGTCTCGCTCATGCCGCGGAGCCGCCCGGCCCGGCCATCGCTCCGGTCGTGTCGCCGGCGCGGGCGGCCAGGGCGGGGTCCTTCCAGACGTGTACGCGGGACGGCTGCTTGTGGTCGAGCCCGGTCAGCCCGGCCATCGCCCCCAGCGCCTCGCCGTAGATCTGGTCGGGGTCGAGCCGCCGCAGTTCCTCGGCCAGCTCGTCGCCCACCGGCCGCTTCGGCAGCGGCATGTAGCGGTCTTCCTGGCCGGTGCGGCTGAACAGCGCCGTGCCCTCTTCCCGGGTGACCGACACGCGGTCGCCGTTGGCGCACTCCAGCGCCACCGAATGCATGCGCGGCGAGCGGTCGGTCGGCTGCCACACCGGCTCGATGCCGAGGCGGGACCGCAGCCAGCCCTTCATCAGCGCGGCCGTCGGGTCGCTCGGCGGCGCCACGATGGTCGCGCCGGTGACCCGCTCCTCGGTGGTGTCGAAGGCGCCCGCGACCAGGGTCCGCCACAGGGTGATGCGGGTCCAGGTCAGGTCGGTGTCGCCGGGGGCGTAGTCGGCCGCCCGCTGCCGCAGCGCCGCGACCGGGTCGGTGGCGAGCGCGCAGTCGGTGATCCGGCGGTCGGCGACCACGCCGAGGAAGTCGTTGGCGATCAGGTCGGGTGGCGTCTCGTGCCACCAGGTCACCACCGGCACGTCGGGCGCCAGCAGCGGCATGACCACCGACTCGGCGTGCAGGGCGAGGCGGCCGTACATCCGCATCACCACCGCCTCGGCCGGGCCCAGCCGGCCGCCGACCACGATCTCGGCGTCGAGCCGGCTGCGGCTCGCCTCGAGGTCGGAGCGGACCACGATGAGCAGCCGGCACGGGTGTGCGGCGGCGGCGATCGTGGCGGCCGCTTCGGCCTCGCGTACCTGCTTCTCCTCGACCACCGCGATCAGCGTCAGGGCGAGACCGGACGCCACGCCCCCGGCACTGCGCCGCTCAGCGGCCAGGGCCTTGACGACCTCGTTGCCGGTGGTGTCCCACAGCCCGATCATGCCCGCCTCCAGGAACGACCCTCGCGGGCCAGCAACTCGTCGGCCGCGCGCGGCCCCCACTCGCCGGCGCGGTAGGGATGTGGCTTCTTACCGGCCCACGCCTCCTCCAGCGGGTCGATGACCCGCCAGGACTGTTCGACCTCGGCCGCGTCCGGGAACAGGGTCCGGTCGCCGACCAGGACGTCGAGCACGAGGCGCTCGTACGCCTCGGGGCTCGACTCGGTGAACGCCGCGCCGTACTGGAAGTCCATCGCGATGTCGCGGACCTCCATCGTGGTGCCCGGCACCTTGGACCCGAACTTCAGCACCACGCCCTCATCCGGTTGCACCCGCACGACCAGCTGGTTGTGGCCCAGCATCTCGACGTCGGCCGGGTCGAAGGGCAGATGGGGCGCGCGTTTGAAGAGGATCGCGATCTCGGTCACCCGGCGGGGCATGCGCTTCCCCACGCGTACGAAGAACGGGACGCCCGCCCACCGCCGGTTCTGGATCCCGAGCCGGACCGCCACGTACGTCTCCGTGGTCGAGTCTTCCGGGATGTTCTTCTCCTCCAGGTAGCCCACCGCGCGCTCGCCGGCCACCCAGCCCTGGAGGTATTGCCCGCGGACGGAACCCTGCTCGATGTCCTCGGGCAGGCTGATCGCCTTGAGGACCTTGAGCTTCTCCGCGCGTACCTCATTGGGGTCGAAGCTCGTCGGCTCTTCCATGCCGACCAGCGCGAGCAGCTGGAGCAGGTGGTTCTGGAGCACGTCGCGGGCGGCGCCGGACGCGTCGTAGAAGGCGGCGCGGGTGCCGATGCCGACGTCCTCGGCCATCGTGATCTGCACCGAGTCGACGTACTTGGAGTTCCAGACCGGCTCGAACAGGCTGTTCGCGAAGCGCAACGCCATGATGTTCTGGACGGTCTCTTTGCCCAGGTAGTGGTCGATGCGGTAGACGTCTTCGGGCGTGAAGACCTCGTCGACCAGCTGGTTCAGCGAGATCGCGCTCTGCAGGTCGTTGCCGAACGGCTTCTCGACGACGACCCGGCGCCAGCCGCCGGACTTCGCGTTGTCGGCCATCCCGGTGCGGTTGAGCTGGTTGAGCACCAGCGGGAACGCGGCCGGCGGGATGGAGAAGTAGAAGGCGGCGTTGCCCGGGATGCCGTTGCGTTCGCGCAGGTCGTCCAGGGTGGCCGCGAGGTGGTCGAAGGCGGCGTCGTCGTCGAACGAGCCGGGCACGAACTGGAACTGGCTGGCCAGCCGGGTCCAGACGTCTTCGCGCCAGGTCGTCCGGGCGCCCTTCTTGGCGGCCTCGTAGGCGAGCGACTCGAACTCGCCCTCGCCCCAGTCGCGCCGGGCGAAGCCCAGGACCACGAAGCCGGGCGGCAGGAGGCCGCGGTTGGCCAGGTCGTAGACGGCCGGGATGAGCTTCTTACGGGAGAGGTCACCGGTGACTCCGAAGATCACCAGAGCGCACGGCTCCGGGATCCGGGGAAGCCGACGGTCCTGTGCGGTACGCAGCGGATTGCCCACGAGGTCCATCCTGCCAAATGTCGCTGGGTTACGCGGGGGAAGCCGCCGCAGGCCAGATGCCCGCGGCGGCCTCCGTTCGACGCCTCTAGCTGTCGGCGGCGTCGCTCGGGCTCGGCGAGCCCGCCTTGGCGGCGTCGAGCGACTTCTTGACGTCCTCGAGCAGCTCGCCCCAGCTCGCCTCGAACTTCTCGACGCCCTCGTCCTCGAGCACCTTGAAGACGTCGGTGAGGTCGACGCCGATCGCGGCCACGTCGTCCATGACCTTCTGGGCCTCGGCGTACCTGCCGGTGACGGTGTCGCCCCGGGTCTCGCCGTGGTCCTCGTAGGCCTTGATGACCGACTCGGGCATCGTGTTCACCACGCCGGGGGCGATGAGTTCCTCGACGTAGATGGTGTCCTTGTAGGCCGGGTTCTTGGTGCCGGTGGAGGCCCACAGCGGGCGCTGCGGGTGGGCGCCGGCGTCGGCCAGGGCCTGCCAGCGGTCCGAGCCGAAGACCTCGGCGTACGCCTGGTAGGCGAGCTGGGCGTTGGCCACCGCGGCCTTGCCCTTGAGCGCCTTGGCCTCCTCGCTGCCGATCTTGTCGAGACGCTTGTCGATCTCGGTGTCCACCCGGGACACGAAGAACGAGGCGACCGAGGCGATCTTGGTGAGGTCGTGCCCGTTGGCCTTGGCCTGCTCGATGCCGGCCAGGAAGGCGTCCATCACGGCGCGGTAGCGCTCGAGCGAGAAGATCAGCGTGACGTTGACGCTGATGCCCGCGGCCAGCGTCGCCGTGATCGCCGGCAGCCCGGCCTCGGTCGCCGGGATCTTGATGAACAGGTTGGGCCGGTCGACCAGCCACCACAGCGTCTTGGCCTCGGACTGCGTCTTCTCGGTCAGGAAGGCCGAGCGCGGGTCGACCTCGATGGAGACCCGTCCGTCCACCCCGTTGGAGGCGTCGTACGCGGGCCGCATCACGTCGCACGCCCAGCGCACGTCGTACGAGGTCAGCAGGCGCACCGCCTCTTCGACGGTCACCTCCTGGGCGGCCAGGTCCTTGAGCTGCTCGTCGTACGAGCCGGCGTCGGACAGCGCCTTGGCGAAGATGGTCGGGTTGGTGGTCACGCCGACCACGTGCTGCTCGCGGCGCATCTGGTCGAGCGAGCCGGTGTGCAGTCGCACCCGGGAGAGGTCGTCGAGCCAGACCGCCACCCCTGCGGCGGACAGCTCGGCCAGTCGGTCGGTCATCGTGCTACTCCTCAGCTACCGGTCGTGTGACCGGTGATTTCGCCGACCTTGGCGAGGGCGGCGTTGGCCTTGGCCACCACGTTGTCCGCGGTGAACCCGAACTGCTCGAACAGGATCTTGGCGGGAGCGCTGGCGCCGTAGTGCTCGATGCTCACCGCCTCGCCGGCCTCTCCCAGGATGCGGTCCCAGCTCATCCGGATGCCAGCCTCGACGGTTACGCGGGCTTTAACACCTCGCGGCAGAACCTGCTGCTGGTACGCCGTGTCCTGCTCGAAGAACCACTCCTGGCAGGGCATCGACACGACCCGGGTGGGCGTGCCGGCCGCCTCCAGCCGCTCCTGCGCGAGGAGGGTGATCGCCACCTCGGAGCCGGTGGCCACCAGGATCACGCTCGGCGAGCCGGTGGACGCCTCGGACAGGATGTAGCCGCCCTTGAGGGTGCCCTCGGCGCTCGCGTACTTCGAGCGGTCGATGGTCGGCAGGTTCTGCCGGCTCAGGGCGAGCGCGGTCGGCCGGTCGTTGTGCTCCAGCGCGCCCCGCCACGCCCACGCGGTCTCGTTGGCGTCGGCCGGGCGGACCACGTCGAGCCCGTGGATGGCCCGCAGCGCGGTCAGGTGTTCGATCGGCTGGTGGGTCGGACCGTCTTCGCCCAGGCCGATCGAGTCGTGCGTCCACACGTAGACGACGCCGATCTTCATCAGCGCCGAGAGCCGGACGGCGCCGCGCATGTAGTCGCTGAAGACCAGGAAGGTGCCGCCGTACGGGCGGGTGCCGCCGTGCACCGCGATGCCGTTCAGCACCGCGCCCATGCCGTGCTCGCGGATGCCGAAGTGCAGGGTGCGGCCGTACTCGTTGCCGGGGAACGCCTTGGTCGCGTACTCCGCCGGGATGAACGACGGCTCGCCCTTCATCGTGGTGTTGTTGGACTCGGCCAGGTCGGCCGAGCCGCCCCACAGCTCGGGCAGCACCGGGGCCAGCGCCTCCAGCACCTTGCCGGACGCGGCCCGGGTGGCCAGACCCTTCTCGTCGGCCGGGAACTCGGGCAGCGACTTCTCCCAGCCTTCGGGCAGCTTCTTGCCGTCGAGCCGGTGGAACAGGGCGCTCGCGTCGTCGTTGGCCGTGGCCCACGCGTCGAACGACTTCTGCCACTCGGCGCGCATTTCCTGGCCGCGGGTGCGGACCTGGCGGGTGTGCTCGATGACCTCGGGCGCGACGTCGAACGTCTTCTCGGGGTCGAAGCCCAGCACCCGCTTGGTGGCGGCCACCTCGTCGGCGCCCAGGGCGGAGCCGTGGATCTTGCCGGTGTTCTGCTTGTTCGGCGCCGGCCAGCCGATGATCGTGCGCAGCGCGATGAACGACGGGCGGCCGGTCTCGGCCTTGGCCGCCTGGATCGCCGCCCAGAGCGCCTCGACGTTCTCGTGGTAGTCGCCCTGGTCGGCGTCGCCGGTGCGCCAGTCGACGGTCTGGACATGCCAGCCGTACGCCTCGTAGCGCGCCGCCACGTCCTCGTTCTTGGCGATCCGGGTGTCGTCCTCGATGGAGATCTCGTTGTCGTCGTAGATCAGCGTGAGGTTGCCCAGCTTCTGCACCGCGGCGATGGCGCTGGCCTCGTGGCTGACACCTTCCTCGATGTCACCGTCCGAGCAGATGGCGAAGATGTTGTGGTTGAACGGTGAGGCGCCCGGCTCGCCGGTCGGGTCGAACAGGCCCCGCTCGCGCCGGGCGGCCATCGCCATCCCGACCGCGTTGCCGATGCCCTGGCCCAGCGGGCCGGTGGTGACCTCGACGCCGGGGGTGTGCCCGTACTCCGGGTGGCCCGGGGTCAGCGAGTCCCACTGCCGCAGCGCGGCCAGGTCGTCGATCTCCAGGCCGTAGCCGGAGAGATAGAGCTGAATGTAGAGGGTGAGGCTGGAGTGACCACAGGAGAGCACGAACCGGTCGCGCCCGGCCCAGTGCGGGTCAGTCGGGTCATGTCGCATCACGCGGTTGAACAGCAGGTAGGCGACCGGGGCGAGGCTCATCGCGGTGCCCGGGTGGCCGTTGCCGGACTTCTCGACGGCGTCCATGGCCAGGACTCGGACGGTGTCGACCGCCCGCTTGTCGAGGTCGGACCAGTTCAGCTCTGGAGACTTGGCAGCCACGTCGGTGTGCTCCTCGGGCATGTCTTTATCGGATTGCTTATGAAGTTGACCCTATCCATTGCCGGTAAACCCACGCCCGGCGAACGGCACAGGCCCATACGCTGAGAGCGGACAGTGGGGTTCAAACCTGTGACGCCCGGCATCTACGACGGGTCGTCGGAGCAGGGTCCCAGGCTGCGCGTAGTCTGTCCGAGCGCGCCGCCGGATCGACAACGGCAACGGCCGCGACGCAGTTGTTCCGATGCCGGAAGGTGGCTGTCCGTGAGCATGATCACCGAGCGTCCCGCCCAGGGACGGCCCTCCGGCCTCCGGGCCGAGCCGGCCGAGGCCGGGGAGGGAACGGCGGCCAAGCGCGATCTCCGGGCCGTCCTCGGTGCGTACGTCGCGCTCACCAAGCCGCGCATCGTCGAGCTCCTGCTGGTCACCACGATCCCGGCGATGATGCTCGCCGCGGGCGGGCTGCCCGACCTCGGCCTGATGGCGATCGTGCTGGTCGGCGGGGCGCTGGCGGCCGGCGCGGCCAGCGCGCTGAACTGCTACATCGACCGCGACATCGACCAGCTGATGCGCCGCACCAAGCGGCGCCCGCTGCCGGCCCACGGCGTGACGCCCCGCGCGGTGCTGGTCTTCGGGTTCACCCTCGCGGTGATCTCGGTGGTGCTGATGGCGGTCTTCACCAACTGGCTGGCGACCGCGCTGACCGCCGCGGCGATCTTCTACTACGACGTCGTGTACACGCTGTGGCTCAAGCGCCGGACCTCGCAGAACACCTTCTGGGGCGGCATCTGCGGCGCCGCTCCGGTGATCATCGGGTGGGCCGCGGTGACCGGCGGCGTGGCCCCGATGGGCTGGGCGCTTTTCGCAGTTGTCTTCTTCTGGCAGATGCCGCACTTCTACGCATTGGCCATCAAGTACAAGGACGACTATGCGCGGGCCGGCATTCCGATGCTCCCGGTGGTCCGTTCCGCCGCCCGGGTGAACCGCGAGATCCTGGTCTTCACCGTGCTGACCGTGGCCGCCTCGCTGGCCGCCTGGCCGCTCGGCCTGGGCCCGATCTACGGCGCCGCGGCTCTGCTCGTCGGCGGGCTCTTCCTCGCCGAGGCGGTGCTCCTCGTCCGGCGGTCCCGCGCCGGGCGCCCGCTGCGCCCGATGCGGCTGTTCCACTGGTCCACCACGTACCTGACGATCCTCTTCATCGCGGTCGCGGTCGACGCTCTGGTGTGACTCGATGTCGGATTTGTCCGACACTCGGGGTACGCCCTTCGGTGGAACCGTCTCGGGGTGCAATTCGGACAAAATCGGTATGAACCAATGTGCTGAACGCTTAAACCCGCAGGTAATTGGCATCACAATTACCGGGCATGTCTTCTTGCCTTCGCCCGAAGTCTGCTTACTCTTCGGTCCATGGCAGAAGGTTCCGATACGAGTCTGACCGCCGGCATCAAGTCGTTCGCCGGCGAGCACGGTGGGGCGAAGGCCGTCATCGAGTACGTCGGCAAGAAGGGCGCGCGCATCGTCCTGGTCGGCGACGACGGCGAGTGGTCCGACCAGTTCGCCCACAGCACCGCTGTGGCGCGCGAGGCGTGCGACGCGGCCGGTGTCGCGGTGGAGAACGAGTGGGAGCGCGAACTGATGGAGCAGATGCGTCCCAGCAACGACCTGTGGCGCTCGATGGCACGGCGGAGCATGGCTCGCTGAACCGGGCCCACCCTTGATCTGATAGCCGCATGACCCGAGATGAAGACGTGGCGACCCGGGAGGCATCCCGGGTCGCCCTCGTAACCTGTGACATCTTCCCGGAGCTGTACGAAGACGAGTTCCCGCTGCGTGACGCTCTGCGCGCCCGCGGGGTGACCGTCGAGTCCCCGAGGTGGGACGACCCGGCGGCCGACTGGCCGTCCTACGACCTGGCGGTGCTCCGCAGCACCTGGGACTACCCGGCGCGGCGGGACCGGTTCGTCACCTGGGCCCACACCGTCCCGGCCCTGGCCAACCCGGCCGCCGTGGTCGAGTGGAACACGGACAAGCACTACCTGCGCGAGTTGGCCGCGGCCGGCCTGCCGGTGACACCGACGACGTTCGTGGAGCCGGGGGAGGCGTGGACGCCGCCCGACGCCGGCGAGTGGGTGGTCAAGCCCACGATCAGCGCCGGCAGCAAGGACACCGGCCGGTACGCGCTGCCGGGCGAGGCCGGCGTCGCGGTCGCGCATGTCGCCCGGCTGCACGAGGCGGGGCGTACGGCGATGGTGCAGCCCTACCTGACCGCGGTCGACGGGGTCGGCGAGACGGCGCTGCTCTACACCCCGGGCCCGGACGGGCGGCTCGCCTTCAGCCACGCGATCCGCAAGGGGCCGCTGCTGACCGGGCCCGACCTCGGCGACAAGGACGCGGAGTACAACGAGGAGATCAGCCCGCGTACGCCGACCGAGGCCGAACTGGCCGTCGGCGAGCGCGCCATCGCCGCCCTGCCCTCGCCGGACCGCCTGCTCTACGCCCGGGTCGACCTGATCCCGGGCCCGGACGACGCGCCGCTGCTGGTCGAGGTGGAGCTGACCGAGCCGTCGCTGTTCTGGACCTACGCGCCCGGTTCGGCCGAGCGGATGGCCGACGCGATCGTCGCCCGCCTGGGTGCTACTCCTCGATGATCGACAACGCCTGGGACGGGCAGAGCATGACCGCGTCCCGGGCGCGTCGTTCCGCCTCGCCCTCCGGCCGGTCGGTGAGCAGCGCGACGATGCCGTCGTCGTCCTGGTCGAAGACGTCGGGATCGGTCAGCACGCACTGACCCGCGCCGACGCAGACGCCGGTGTCCGCCTTGATCCGCAAGATGGCCTCCTCACCACGTGACCGGCAGCTCGTACGCGCCGTAGATGACCGAATCGTTCTTGAACGGGACCTCGTCCACCGGTTCGGCGAGCCGGAGGCCGGGGA
Source organism: Actinoplanes sp. NPDC051470 (assembly GCF_040682035.1). Lineage (NCBI taxonomy): Bacteria > Bacillati > Actinomycetota > Actinomycetes > Micromonosporales > Micromonosporaceae > Actinoplanes > Actinoplanes sp. NPDC051470. Next base: position 15,734 of record NZ_JBFBAA010000003.1, on the reverse strand, counting down.
TCCGCCGGAACAGGGTGTCGAACACGATCTGGAGCTCGAGGCGGGCCAGGTTCTGGCCGAGGCACTGGTGCGGTCCGTACCCGAAGGCGATGTGGTTGCGGGCGCGACGATCGATGTCCAGGTCGGCCGGGCGGGGGAAGACCCGGGGGTCCCAGTTGGCGGACAGGCCGGAGACGATCACCCCGTCGTGCGCGTTGATCCGCACCCCGCCGATCTCCACGTCCTCGGTCGCGACGCGTGAGGTGGCCGTCTCGACGATGGTGAAGTAGCGCAGCAGCTCCTCGACGGCCATCGGCGTCAGGCCCGGGTCGGCCTTGATCCGGGCGAGCTGGGCGGGGTGGTTCAGGAGGCCGACGACGCCGAGCGAGATCATGTTGGCGGTGGTCTCGTGGCCGGCCGCGAGCAGCAGGAAGGCCATGCTGACCAGGCCCGGGTGGTCGAGCGGGCCGGCCTCGCGGCGCAGGGCGATCTGGCGGCTGAACAGGTCGTCACCCGGCTCGGACTCCTTGCGCACGATCAGGTCGCCGAGGTAGCCGCGGAGCTCGGCCAGGGCCCGCGTGCGTTCGTCCTCGGGGGTGCCGCGGCGGATCAGCGCCGTGGTGCGGCTCTGGAAGAACTCGTGCTGGTCGTACGGCACGCCGAGCAGCTCGCAGATCACCAGCGACGGCACCGGCAGCGACAGCGCCCGGACCAGGTCGATCGGGTGCTCGGGTGCGGCCAGCATGGTGTCGACGAAGCCGTCGACGATCTGCTGGATGCGCGGCTGGAGGGCGGCCAGCCGCTTGACGGTGAACTCGCCGATCAGGGCGCGGCGCTCGGCGGCGTGCTCCTCGCCGTCCATGCCGATCATGGACGGTGGCTGGGCCCGGAGGCGTTCGCGGAGGCCCTTGGCGGCGCCGGGGACCGGGAAGTTGGGCCGCCGGCGGTCCGAGGAGAACCGGCGGTCGGCGAGGATGGCCCGGCCCTCGGTGTGCCGGGCGACCCACCAGGTCTCGGCGCCGCCCTGGAGCCGGACCTTGCTGATCGGCGCCTCGTCGCGGGTCTGCGCGTACTCGGCGGGTTCGGCGAACGGGCAGCGGCGCGCGACCGGGAAGGGCTCTGGTTCCGTCACGATGATCACCTCAATGGGTTATCCGGAGGATTTTCTTCCGCTTAACGCAGCGTACTCAGCAGCGCACCGTTCGTCCACAGCGGACGGAAGAGTTCCGCGCGATGCATGCCATACTCCGGGCCACGGCCAGGTCAGCGGGTCGGAGGGAGATGCGGTGGATCAGCAGACGTCGGCCACGCTCCGTGCCGACGCCCGGCGCAACCGGGAACAGATCATCGAGGCGGCCCGGACGATGTTCCTGCGCAAGGGTCCGGACGTGCCGATGGACGAGATCGCGCGGGCGGCCGGGGTGGGCGTCGGCACCCTCTACCGGCGGTTCCCGGACCGCTCCGAGCTGATCAAGGCGGTCAGCCAGGACAACCTGCGGCGGATGGCGGAGCTGGCCGGTCGGCTGGAGCGGGACGAGCCGGATCCGGCCGTGGCCCTCGACGCCCTCCTGCACGCCATTCGCGACCTCTACCTGGGCATCGTCATGACGTCCGTCTCGGCGGTCGCGGTCCAGGCGATCAAGGACAACCCGGTGATCCAGGAGCAGCGGGACGAACTCCTCGGCGTGGTCAGCCGGCTCCTGCGCCGCTGTCAGGAGCAGGGCTCGATCCGCCCGGACATCGACGGCGGCGACCTGTTGCTGATGCTGGCGGCGGTGTCACGGCTGGTGCCGGCGGCCGACGACGACCTCGGCGAGATGGCCTTCCACCGGCTCTTCGCCCTGATGATGGACGCGTTCCGTCCGGAGCGCGCGTCGCCGTTGCCCGGGCGGCCGGTGGACTACCAGGACGTCGAGCACCTGCGGCAGCACGGCGGACTGGCCGGCTTCGGCCGGATCGCCCCCAACGACCCCTAGGCGGCGCTGGTGGCCGGGACCGGCTCGGCGGCCGGCGTGGCCGGGGCGGGCGCGGGGCTCGCGCTGAGGGCGCGTACCGCGGCCAGGGTGGCGAGCCAGACGAACACGGCGCCGAGCATGTGCGCCCCGACCAGCAGGACCGGCAGGTGCGTGAAGTACTGCACGAAGCCGATCAGCCCCTGACCCAGCTCGACCAGGACGAGCACGCCGGCCGCCCGGACCGTGGCCGGCGGCGCGTCCGCCGCCCGCAGCGCGAACCACAGCGCCACCGACAGGCCGATCAGCAGGAACACCAGGTCGGCGTGGACCTGGGAGATGGTGGTCGGGTCGAAGCCGTTGCGCGGGGTCTCGGCGTCGCCGGCGTGCGGGCCGCTGCCGGTGACGACCACGCCGACCAGGATCACCGCCGCGCTCACCACGGCCGTGACGCGGGCCAGGGTGCGCAGCGGCCCCGGCACGAGCGGGAGGCGGGGGGCGTCCGGCTCGGCGGTGCGCTTCCACAGCACGTACGCCCCGGCGGTCATCACCATCGAGATCACGAAGTGCGCGCCGACGATCCACGGGTTGAGGCCGGTCAGCACGGTGATGCCGCCGACCACGCCCTGCGCCACCACGCCCAGCCCGAGCGCGAAGCTCAGCCGGGCCTGCCCGCGGCGCCGCGGCTTCTCCAACAGCGCGGCGATGAACGTGGCCAGCGCGACCAGCCCGATCACGACGCCGAGCAGCCGGTTGCCGAACTCGATCGCCCCGTGCACGCCCATCGCGGCGGTCGTCGTGTACGACGCGTCGGTGCATCTGGGCCAGGTGGGGCAGCCGAGACCGGAGCCGGTCAGGCGGACGGCGCCGCCGGTCACCACCAGCAGCGCGTTCAGCACGAGGGACGCGAGGGCCAGGGGGCGCAGGGGGAGGCGAACGCTCACCAGGCGGATCGTACGCGGGTGTTCCGGATCACCGGCGGGCTGGTTTGCGGCGGCCCGCCGAAATACGTAACGTTGTCGTAGTGAAATACGAGGTGCAGATCCGGAGCAACGCGGGGGCCACGGCCGCCGCGCCGGACGTCCGCACCCGTGACCGGGTCGCCCAGCTCCTGTTCGAGCGGGGCGCGGCCACCGCGGCCGAGCTCGGCGCCGATCTCGGGCTGAGCCCGGCGGCGATCCGCAAGCACCTCGACGCGATGCTCGCCGACCAGCTGGTCGAGGTTCGTGAGTCGCGCAACTCGGCGCCCCGCGGCCGGGGCCGTCCGGCCAAGGCGTTCGTGCTCACCGCGGCCGCGCGCGAGAGCTTCCCACACTTCTACGACGGCCTGGCCACCGCCGCGTTGCGGTGGATCGCCGACCAGTGCGGTCCCGAAGCGGTCACCGCCTTCGCCGCCACCCAGGTCGCGTCGCTCGAGGAGCGCTGCCGCACCGCTCTGCTGGAGGCCGGGGACGACCCGATCGCCAGGGCGGAGGCGCTTGCCGAGGCGCTCACCGCCGAGGGATACGCTGCCAGCGCGACGACGATCGCGACCGGCGGCCAGCTTTGCCAGCACCACTGCCCGGTGGCGCACGTGGCCGCCGAGTTTCCCCAGCTGTGCGACGCCGAGACCGCGGTCATCCAGCGGCTCGTCGGCACCCACGTGCAGCGTCTCGCCACCATCGCGCACGGCGACGGGGTGTGCACCACGCACATCCCGGGTCCGGCGCGTGAGAACGCAACCACGGTTAGGACACAGATATGACCGACCAGATCGTCACTCAGGAAGAGCACCTCGCCGCCCTGGGCAAGTACGAATATGGCTGGGCCGACGCCGACACCGCCGGGGCGACCGCCCAGCGGGGCCTGTCCGAGGCCGTGGTGCGCAACATCTCCGCGCTCAAGAACGAACCGCAGTGGATGCTCGACCTGCGGCTCAAGGGCCTGCGCCTGTTCGACCGCAAGCCGATGCCGAACTGGGGCGCCGACCTCACCGGCATCGACTTCCAGAACATCAAGTACTTCGTGCGCTCCACCGAGAAGCAGGCCGCCACCTGGGACGACCTGCCGGCCGACATCAAGAACACGTACGACAAGCTGGGCATCCCCGAGGCCGAGAAGCAGCGCCTGGTGTCCGGCGTCGCGGCGCAGTACGAGTCCGAGGTCGTCTACCACAAGATCCGTGAAGACCTCGAGGAGCAGGGCGTCCTCTTCCTCGACACCGACACGGCCCTGCGTGAGCACGAGGACGTCTTCAAGGAGTACTTCGGCACCGTGATCCCGGTCGGCGACAACAAGTTCGCCGCGCTGAACACGTCGGTGTGGTCGGGTGGCTCGTTCATCTACGTGCCGAAGGGCGTGCACGTCGACATTCCGCTGCAGGCCTACTTCCGGATCAACACCGAGAACATGGGCCAGTTCGAGCGGACGCTGATCATCGTCGACGAGGGCGCCTACGTGCACTACGTCGAGGGCTGCACGGCGCCGATCTACTCGTCCGACTCGCTGCACTCCGCGGTCGTCGAGATCATCGTCAAGAAGAACGCCCGCTGCCGCTACACGACCATCCAGAACTGGTCGAACAACGTCTACAACCTGGTCACCAAGCGCGCCACCTGCGAAGAGGGCGCGACCATGGAGTGGGTCGACGGCAACATCGGCTCCAAGGTGACGATGAAGTACCCCGCCGTCTACATGACCGGGGCGCACGCCAAGGGCGAGGTGCTCTCGGTCGCGATGGCCGGCGAGGGCCAGCACCAGGACGCCGGGGCCAAGATGGTGCACGCCGCGCCCCACACCTCCTCGACGATCATCTCCAAGTCGATCGCCCGCGGCGGTGGCCGCACGTCGTACCGCGGTCTGGTGCAGGTGCTGGACGGGTCGCACCACAGCAAGAGCACGGTCAAGTGCGACGCGCTGCTGGTCGACACGATCTCCCGGTCGGACACGTACCCGTACGTGGACATCCGCGAGGACGACGTCAACATGGGCCACGAGGCGACCGTCTCCAAGATCAGCGACGACCAGCTCTTCTACCTGATGAGCCGGGGCCTGACCGAGGACGAGGCGATGGCGATGATCGTCCGTGGCTTCATCGAGCCGATCGCCAAGGAACTCCCGATGGAGTACGCGCTCGAGCTGAACCGCCTGATCGAACTCCAGATGGAAGGGGCAGTGGGCTAGCCGCCCAGATGCCCCGCACCTGTGGTCCAGCTTTAAGCCGAAGGATGAGATGAGTACCGACGCATTGGCAGCTCCGCCGCCCAGCACCAAGTCCCAGGTGCTGCGCTCCTTTGACGTCACCGACTTCCCCAAGGTCGGCGGGCTCGAGGAGGAGTGGCGTTTCACCCCGATCAAGCGGCTCGGTGAGCTGATCACCGCGTCCGCCCTGACCGGCACCGCGCCGGAGTGGCAGCACGACCAGCTGCCGCCCGGCGTGTCGATCAAGGACGTGGAGTCGGTCGACGACATCCTCACGCCGTTCGACCGGATCAGCGCCCTCGCCTACGGCTCCGCGGCCGGCGTGACGCTGATCGACGTCGCCGCCGAGACCGAGGCCGACGAGCCGGTGCTGATCCGGCGGGTCGGCCGGGGCGGCGACGCGGCCGGGGCGCGCACCTTCGTCAAGGTGGGCAACTTCGCCAAGCTCACGCTGATCCTCGAGCAGACCGGCACGGTGACGCTGGCCGACAACATCGAGGTCGTGCTCGGCGACAGCGCCCAGCTGACGTTCGTCACGCTCACCGAGTGGGACCGCGGCGCGGTGCAGGCCCAGCACATCAAGTTCCAGGTCGGCCGGGACGCGCGGGTCCAGCACGTGCAGGTCTCGCTCGGCGGTGACCTGCTCCGGCAGTTCGCCAGCGTCGAGTACACCGGGCGCGGCGGCGACGCCGAGCTGTGGGGTCTCTACTTCGCCGACGCCGGCCAGCACATCGAACACCGACAGCTCGTCGACCACGGCGTGCCCGACTGCCGCAGCTACGTCGGCTACCGCGGCGCCCTGCAGGGTGCGTCGGCGCACACCGTCTGGGTCGGCGACGTGCTGATCCGGGCCGCGGCCACGGGCACCGACACGTACGAGATCAACCGCAACCTCGTGCTGACCGACGGCGCGCGGGCCGACTCCGTACCCAACCTCGAGATCGAGACCGGCGAGGTCGCCGGCGCCGGACACGCGAGCGCGACCGGCCGCTTCGACGACGAGCAGCTGTTCTACCTGATGGCGCGCGGCATCCCCGAGGGTGAGGCCCGCAAGCTGGTGGTCCGCGGCTTCTTCGCCGAACTGATCAACAAGATCCCGTCCGAGGAGCTGCGCGAGCGGCTGGGCGACGCGATCGAGGCGAGATTGGCCAAGGCCGGGGCATGAGTTTCCAGTTCGTGGGGCCGGCCGACGTGGTGGCGAAGGGCTCGGTCCTGGCCACCGAGGTCGACGGCGTCGAGATCGCGGTCGTGCACGCCGACGACGACCAGTTCTACGCCGTACGCGACGAGTGCAGCCACGCCTCGATCCAGCTCTCCGAGGGCGAGGTCGACGGCTGCACGCTCGAGTGCTGGCTGCACGGCTCGCGCTTCGACGTGCGGACCGGCGAGCCCAGCGGCCTGCCCGCCACCGAGCCGGTGGCGACCTTCCCCGTCGAGATCCGCGACGGCGACATCTACGTATCGACGACACCGAGCAATGGAGTAATGCCGTGAGCACCCTGGAGATCCGCGACCTGCAGGTGTCGGTGAAGCTGCCCGAGGGCGAGCTCAAGCCGATCCTGGCCGGCGTCGACCTGACCGTGCGGTCGGGCGAGACGCACGCCATCATGGGTCCGAACGGATCCGGCAAGTCCACGCTGGCCTACTCCATCGCGGGCCACCCCAAGTACCAGATCACCGGCGGCACGGTCACGCTCGACGGCGACGACGTGCTGGCGATGACCGTCGACGAGCGCGCCCGGGCCGGCCTCTTCCTGGCCATGCAGTACCCGGTCGAGGTGCCCGGCGTGTCGGTGGCGAACTTCCTGCGTACCGCCAAGACCGCCATCGACGGCGAGGCGCCGAAGCTCCGCACCTGGGCCGGCGAGCTGCGCGGCGCGATGGAGAAGCTGCACATGGACCCGGCGTTCGCCCAGCGCAACGTCAACGAGGGCTTCTCCGGCGGCGAGAAGAAGCGCCACGAGATCATGCAGCTCGAGCTGCTCAAGCCGAAGATCGCCATCCTCGACGAGACCGACTCCGGCCTCGACATCGACGCGCTCAAGGTCGTGTCCGAGGGCGTCAACCGGGTCCGCGCGACCGGCGAGTCCGGCCTGCTGCTGATCACCCACTACACGCGGATCCTGCGCTACATCAAGCCCGACTTCGTCCACGTGTTCGTGGCCGGCAAGATCGTCAAGGAGGGCGGCTCCGAGCTGGCCGAGGAGCTCGAGGCTTCGGGTTACGCCGAGTTCGTCGAGAAGGCGGGCTCGCCGGCATGACCGCCTGCACCGAGCGGCACTGCCCGGCGGTTGCGGACGGCGTCGCAGGCGAGGGCCAGAAGGGCATGCCAAAGGAAGGCGCAGCATGAGTGGCTTCGACGTCGCACGGGTGCGGGAGGACTTCCCGATCCTGAGCCGGGAGATCAACGGGCATCCGCTGGTCTACCTGGACAGCGCCAACACCTCGCACAAGCCGGTGCAGGTGCTCGACGTCATGCGCTCGTACTGGGAGCGGTCCAACGCCAACGTGTCGCGGTCGGTGCACACCCTCGGCACCGAGTCGACCACCGCGTACGAGGACGCCCGGGCCAAGGTGGCCACGTTCATCGGCGCCCGGTCGGCCGACGAGGTCGTGTTCACCAAGAACTCGACCGAGGCGATCAACCTGGCCGCCCACTCGCTGGGCCAGCTGCTCGAGCTCGGCCCCGGCGACGAGGTCGTGGTCTCCGAGATGGAGCACCACTCGAACATCGTCCCGTGGCAGCTCCTCTGCCGGCGTACGGGCGCCACGCTGCGCTGGTTCGGCGTGACCGATGACGGCCGGCTGGACGAGTCGGCCCTCGACACGCTGGTCAACGAGCGGACCCGGATCGTGTCGCTCGTCCACATGTCGAACATCCTCGGCACGATCAACGACGTCTCCCGGATCGTCGAGCGGGCCCACCAGGTCGGTGCGACGGTGCTGCTCGACTGTTCTCAGTCCGTACCCCATCTGCCTCTTTCGGTGGTCGACCTGGGCGCCGACCTGATCGCCTTCACCGGCCACAAGATGCTCGGCCCGACCGGCATCGGCGTGCTCTGGGGGCGTGGCACGCTGCTGGCCGAGATGCCGCCGTTCCTCGGGGGCGGCTCGATGATCGAGACCGTCACGATGGAACACACGACGTTCGCCGCGCCGCCCGCCCGGTTCGAGGCCGGCACCCCGCCGATCGCCGAGGCGGTCGGGCTGGGTGCCGCGATCGACTACCTCTCCGGCATCGGCATGGCCGCGATCCACGAGCATGAGATGGAGCTCACCGGGTACGCGCTGAAGACGCTCGCGGGCATCGACGGCGTCCGGGTCTTCGGCCCCGGAACCCCCGACGGCCGTGGCGGCACGGTGTCGTTCGACGTCGCCGGGGTTCACCCGCACGACGTCGGGCAGATCCTGGACGACCTGGGCGTCGAGGTCCGGGTGGGGCATCATTGCGCACGTCCGGTGTGTGCGCGGTTCGGCGTCTCGTCGATGACCCGCGCGTCGTTCTACCTCTACAACACGACCGCCGAGATCGACGCTCTGGCGGCCGGGGTCGAGCAGGTGAAGAAGGTGTTCGGGCCATGACCGATGCGCTCTACCAGGAGATCATCCTGGATCACTACAAGCACCCGCACGGCCGCGGGCTGCGCGACCCCTACTCGGGCGAGGCGCACCACGTGAACCCGACGTGCGGTGACGAGATCACCATCCGGGTGACCGACGACCTCTCCGACATCTCGTACGACGGCATGGGCTGCTCGATCAGCCAGGCGTCCGCGTCGGTGCTGCACGAGCTGCTCAAGGGGAAGCCGATCGGCGAGGCGGCGAAGATTCACGACGCCTTCGTCGAGCTGATGCAGGGTCGCGGCCAGGTCGAGCCGGACGAAGAGGTGCTGGGTGACGGGATCGCGTTCGCCGGGGTGGCGCGTTATCCGGCCCGGGTCAAGTGTGCGCTGCTGCCGTGGATGGCGTTCAAGGACGCCGCGGCACGCGCCGGTGTGGAGGTAACGGTATGACTGAGTCCACCGTTCCGTCGGAGGTCTCGAAGGCCTCCATCGCGGACATCGAAGAAGCCATGAAAGACGTCGTCGACCCCGAACTCGGGATCAACGTCGTCGACCTCGGTCTGGTCTACGGCGCGCACGTGGACGACGAGAACGTGGCGACGCTGGACATGACGCTGACCTCGGCGGCGTGCCCGCTCACCGACGTCATCGAGGACCAGACCCGGGCCGCCCTGACCACCGGCCCCGGCGGCGGTCTGGTCAAGGACTTCCGGATCAACTGGGTCTGGCTGCCGCCGTGGGGCCCCGACAAGATCACCGACGAGGGCCGCGACCAGCTGCGCGCCCTGGGCTTCAACGTCTGAGCCGATTTTTGTCGTAGCCCGCTGATAGAACATCGGCCATGGACTACCTCGCTCAGATCGCCGCCCGTTCCGCCACGCTGCGAGACGCGGTCGCCTCCGCCCCTTCGGTCGAGGCCCGCGTCCCCGGCTGTCCGGGCTGGACATTGCACGACCTCACCACCCACCTCGGCGGCGTGCAGCGTTTCTGGGCCGAGTCGGTCCGCCTGCGCGGCGAGCGTCCCACCTGGCACGAGCCGTCCCCGGCCGACGAGCTGCTGACCTGGTTCGACGCCTCGACCGCCGACCTGCTGTCAGCGTTACGCGAGGCGTCCCCCGACCAGCCCTGCTTCACCTGGTGGGGCGCGTCCGGTGCGCCCCAGACGGCCGGCGCCGTGGCCCGCCACCAGGTGCAGGAGGCGGCGGTCCACGCCTGGGACGCCGAGGAGGCGATCGGCAAGCCCAGCCCACTCCCCGTCGAGGTGGCGTCCGACGCGATCGCCGAGTTCGTCGAGGTCAGCCTGGGCTCGATGGGCGCCTGGCCCCACCCACCGGCCGTCCTCACCCTGACCGCCACCGAGGGCCGCTCCTGGTCCACCAACCTCACCCCGTCCGGCGCGTCCTTGCTCACCGCCCCACCGTCGTCATCAACGGCCACCGTCACCGGCACCGCCAGCGACCTGCTCCTCGGCCTCTACGGCCGCAGCCCGCTGGCCGCCCTCTCCACCACCGGCGACCAGACCTTCGACCGCCTCCGCGCCTGGGTCAACACCGACTGACGATCAAAACCGTGCGAAGGTACGCCCAACGGCCTCCACCAACCGCAACACCGACCCGTCGTGGCACTCCGCGACCGGGGCCGGTGCGCAAGGCCGTGAACGCGCGTCTCGCGTGATGCGGTCGTCGGCTCTGCCGGGCTCTGCCGGGCTTCGCGTGGGCGGCCGTCGGATTGATCTGGGTCTGGGTCGGGTGGCTGGGCGGATTGACGTGTGTTTGCGGGCGGTCCGTCAGGTTCTGATGTGAAGCGGAGGAGCCGGGGCGACGTCGACGCGCAGGCGGCCGAGGGGTATGCCGCGCTTGAACGTGGAGATCTCGAGGCTGCGCGCGTCTGCCTCGAGGTGGCGATGGGCGGCTATGCGGCGCTTGGGGTCAGCGATGCGCTGGCTTCGGCGGCGCTGGGGAATCTCGGTCGGGCGTACACGTTGCTTGGTCGCCCTGAACACGCGGTCGGTCTGTTGCGTCGGGCGGTTGAGTGGAAGCGGCGCAGTCACGAGAGTGCGGCCTCACAGCACACCACGCTCACCAATCTGTCGCTTGCGTTGCAAGCGGCGGGAGACCCCGACGGAGCCGAGGCGGCGCTGGCTGAGGCGTTGCGGTTGCCCGGACTTGGTCCGAAGCGGCGTGAGCGGGTTGAGCAGGAGCAGGCCTACCAGCGGATGAACCGTGGTGACTTCGCGGGTGCGCTGGTCATGCTTCGCCGCAGCCTGGACACCATTGTCGGCCGCGAGGGGGATGGGACGTTGCCGCGACCGTCGCGGGAGCGCGGCACGGTGCTCAACAACATCGGGGCCTGCTACTCCGAGCTGCGGAACTGGACCGAGGCGCGGCGCCATTTCGAAGAGGCGGTGCGGGTGCGCCGGATGTGTGCCCCGGGCTCGATCGAGCTGGCGAACGCGATCGGCAACCTGGCCGGGCTGCCCGACCGGCCGCCACCGGCCGAGCTGCTCGACGAAGCGGTCGGCCTGGGCCGCCGGGTGGCGCCGGCGTCGCCCGCCCTGGCCGTGGCCCGCGCCCACCGGGCGGGCGAGCTGCTGGAGGCCGGCGACTACGCCGGTGCGCTGAGCCTGGCCCGGCAGACGATCGACGCGGCGCCCGCGGCCAACCGGAACCTGGCCCAGGCCTGCCTCGTCGCCGCCCGCGCGCACGACCTCCTCGGCGACCCGCGGGCCGGCGAGGCGATGGCGCTCCGGGCGTACGAAATCTGCTCGAAGGTCTCCACCCGCCTGCGCGAGCTGCAACCCATCCTCGCCATGCTCGGCGACTTCGCGCGCCGGCGTGACGACCTGGACGCCGCCGCGGCCCGCTACGACGAGGCGATCGCGCTGGCCGAGCGCTACCGGCTCGGCTCGGCGAGGGAGCCCGGGCTGGAGCGCTGGTTCGGCGCTACCCGCGAGGTCTACCACGGGCGCATCGAGGTGTCGGCCCGTCGGCAGGCGCCCGGGGACGCCGAGGCCGCCTTCGCCGCCGCCGAGGCGTTCCGCGCCCGAACCTTGGCCGAACTCCTGTCGGCCGGCACACCCGCGCCGATCGCCGCCGACCCGATCCAGCGCCGCCTGGCCGGGATCTACACGGAACTCGACACCTTGGCCGCCACCGCCACCCCGTCACCACCTGCGGAACCTGCCCGTGCCGTCCAGCCGTCACCGGAGGTGGAACCTGCCCGCGTTGTCCGGCCGTCACCGGAGGTGGAACCTGGCCGCGTCGTCCGCCCGTTGCCTGAGGCGGAACCTGATGGCTTGGACGGCGCCGTTGACCGGGCGTCCTGGGTGGAAGGCGGCGCTGCCGGTCACCGGGCGGCCGGGGCGGAAGGTGGCGCCGCTGACGATGTCCGGCGGGTGCTGGAAGCTGAGCGTGACGCGTTGGAGGCGCGGGCCGAGCGGGAGCGGTTGCGGCGGCTGGCCGGTGAGCCGGTGTCGGCGCAGCGTGATTACCCCGTGCCGTGCACCGTTGCGGAGATTCAGGCGGTGCTGGGCGGTGGAGTCATGCTGGCGCTCTACGAGGTCACCGACGACGAAGTCTTTCGCTGGACGGTTACCTGTGACTCGTTCGACTTCCGGCGGCTGGAGCCCGGCGCGGCTGAGCTGCGCGTGGCGGTCGGCGAGGTGCTCGACAGCTGTCGAGACCCTGGAGCCGCGGCGCCACCCGAGGCAGCGTGGAGGCGGCTGGGGGAGTGGTTGCTCGCGGGGATGCCGACGGACGGCCGGCTGGTTGTCTGCGCTGATGTGACGCTGGGTTACCTTCCGTTCGAGGCGCTCACCGAACGCGTTGTCTCCTATGCGCCGTCTGCTACGACGGTGGTGCGGTTCGGGGGTCGGCGACGGGCTCGGGTGACGCGGGAGTTCGCGGGCTTTGCGGTGGCCGAGGCGCCGGGGCTGCCGCGGATCCCGGCGGGAGATCGAGTCGGCGGCGGCGTGCCTGAGTGGCGAGACTGTGTGCCTCTCCGGACCGGATGCCTCCGCCGAGGCCGTCCGCACCTATGCGGCCGGCAGCCGGTACGTCCACTTCGCGGTGCATGCGCTGGCCCGCGACGACGAGCCGCTCTACTCCGCCCTGGCGTTGGCCGGGGGGCCGCTGCACGCCTACGAGCTGTTCTCGCTCGACCTCTGCGCCGACGTTGTCACGTTGTCGGCCTGCGCGTCGGCCGTGGGCGCGGACCGCTCCGGTGAAGGCATTGTCGGGCTGAGCCGGGCGCTGTTCGCGGCCGGCGCTCGGGCCGTGCTGCTGACCCGCTGGCCGGTTCATGACCGCCCGATGCGCACACTGGTCGAGGCGTTCTATCGGTCCCTGTCCGAGGGTCACCCGCCGGCCGAGGCCCTGGCCGAGGCGGTGCGTCTGGTCCGTCGCGGCAAGCCGGCCGTCTTCGCCCACCCCCGCGAACGCTGGCCGTTCATGCTGATCGAGACGGGCTGGCGATAGCGCCCCGCCTCTGCGTCGGTGCCAGGGTCGAGACGATGCGCCCGCCGGTGGTGGCGAGGGGTGCCCGCGTGCCGGTGGTGGCGAGGGGTGCCCGCGCGTCGGTGGTGGCGAAAGGATGACCGACCGGACGCGGCTGGCCCGTTCCGCACCGGCTCCGCCCGGTGGGAGGGGCAGCCGGGTGCCCGCGCGTCAGGCGTTGAACAGGTCGCTGAACGCGTCGATCGGGTAGTCGCGGTTGTCGCTGTTGATGTTGGCGGCGGCCACGTGGGTGCCGTCGCGGGTTCCGGCGGCGATGGTGAAGGAGCCGTGGATCATGCCGTTGTGGCCCCACACCGTTCGGTTGCCGGCCAGCGGCCAGCGGATGATGCCCAGGCCGTAGGTGCTGCCGGGCGCGCCGGTGAACATCTGCTCCTGCAGGACGGGCTGCAGGAGGTGACCGGCCAGCAGCGCGGCGAGGAAGCGGGTGAGGTCGTCGAGGGTGGAGATCACGCCGCCGGCCGCCCAGGCGTAGCTCGCGTTCAGCTCGGTCACGTCTTGTTGCTCCGCGCCGGGCACCATGAGCGGGGAGTAGTGCCGGGCATGAGGCGAGGGCAGCGTGGTCTGTGCTCCCGGCAGGTGCGTTCCGGTCAGGCCGAGCGGCTCGACGATCCGGCGGCCACGATTTCTTCCAGGTTCACCATAACCATCCAAAGTGGAGATGGACCCGGGCGACCGTCAGGCGCGGATCGTCATGCGGGTGACCAGGTTGTCGGCCACCTGGAAGCGGAAGTGGCTCTCGCCGTTGAAGCCGTTGCCGGAGACGGTGGCGGTGACCACGTACTCGTCGTGTTCCCAGGCGGCGCCGGACGGGTCGAGCCGGGCCTGGACGCCGATGTTGTCGGTGTTGTTCCAGCCGCGGATGCCGTCGTGGCCCTGGTAGGTGGTGCCCCAGTCGTCGATCACGCCGTCGGGGGCGAACGCGGCCACGAAGGCGTCCGAGTCGGCGGCGTTGGTGGCGTCGAAGACGGCCCGAACCGGCGGCAGCAGGGTGAGGGGTGGGACATCGTCGAGGTGGTCGACCGTGTTGTAGCGGTCGAGCACCAGGGTGCCGCCGCGGCCGTCGAAGACCGTGATCGAGGCGTTGCGAACGGTGTTGCCGGCCGCGACGCGGTCGACGCCGTCCCAGTCGAGGTCTTCGATGATCGCGCGCATCATCAGGACGACGGAGTCGTGGGCGGTGACGACGACGCGGCGGCCGGCGTGCTGCTCGTTGACGTCGTCGAGGAACGACTTCAGCCGGATGCGGATGTCGCCGAAGGACTCGCCGTTCCGGGGCCGCCACTGGTAGTCGCTGGTGCCGTGGAAGCGGGCGTCGTCGGGGAAGTCTCGTTCCACCGCGGCGCGGGTCATCATCTCGAGGTCGCCGAGCAGGCGGTCGACGAGGCGTTCGTCGGTCGTCGCGGGCGGGAAGCCCAGGCCGGACGTCTCGGCCGCGATCCGCCAGGTCTCGCGGGCGCGCAGGTAGGGCGACGTGATCGGGATCTCGGGAACGCGGTCGGCGGGGAGCCCGGCCAGCCAGGCCCCGACGGCTCGGGCCTGGGTCACGCCGAGCTCGGTGAGCTCGACATCACGGTCGCGACCGGTCAGGCCGCTGTCCACGAGGCCCTGGGCATCGGCCGCGGGAAAGGCCACGTTGGCGGCGCTCTGCCCGTGGCGCAGCAGGATCAGTTCCGAGACGACTGGCACCGCTCCACCCTAGGGCGCGTCACGGAATTCGGTCGCGTGATCGCCGGTGTGGTGCGCATCATGGGCGCGTGATCGTTCACCGCAGGACCCGGGTCTCTGTTCGCGCCGGCCTCGTCGCCGCGCGACAGCAGAAGCCGGCCGGCCGGATGGCGGTCCTTCTCCAGCGGTCATGAGCGGGGCGTTCCTGGCCGGCGTGATCGCCGGCTACGGCATCGCTGTGCCCGTCGGGGCCATCGGTGCGTTGATCGTGACGCTCAGTGCCCGGGAATCGTTGCGGGTCGGGGCGGCCGCGGGGCTCGGGGCGGCCACCGCCGACGGGATCTACGCGCTGCTCGCGGTCGCGGGCGGCGCGGCCATCGCGGGGATCATCGCGCCCGTCGCCACGCCACTGCGGTGGATCGGGGCGATCGCGCTGCTGGTGTTCGCCGGCTTCACCGCGGTGGGGGCCCTGCGCCGGCGCCGGACCCGGCCGGCCGAGCGCGATCGGCCGACCGGCGTGCTCCGGGCGTACCTCGGCATCATGGGCTTGACCTTGTTGAACCCGGCCACGGTGGTCTATTTCGCGGCGCTCGTGCTGGGGCGCGGTGGCGCGGGCGGCGGGCTGTGGTTCGTGGTGGGCGCGTTCCTGGCCTCGGCGAGCTGGCAACTGCTGATCGCGGGCGGGGGATCGCTGGTCGGGAGATTGCTGACGGGTACGCGTGGCCGGCTCGTGACGGCCCTGACCTCCAGCGCGGTGATCGCCGCGCTGGCCGTCGAGATGATCATCTAAGCCCCTGGCAGGAACTGTTTCCCGTAACTCTGGGGTAGCCAGGGTGAGGTCCAGGGTGCGGCGGTGGTGAGGTTCTGGGCGTCGGTGCGGT